>CAZDBA010000285.1:0-2518 GCA_964503615.1 uncultured Pirellulaceae bacterium | reverse complement strand
GTGGGCAGTGCCACGAGGAACAAGTTCGCGTGCAATGGAATTCGTTGATGATGACCGAAGCCGGAAAAATTCAGGGCGTATGCTGGTCGTTCGGTTCATTGACCGGCTACGAGCATCGTTACGGCAACTACGCGACTGAAAACCCAAAGGATCCAAAAGATCGTCTTGGCACCGACACCTATCGAGAATACATGCAGAAACTAACGGCTCTGGAGCCAGACGTTTTTGTTGATCGCCACTTGCCACTACCGGAGGCGTTGAAAAAAGACGAACTCGACAAGCTGAAAGAAGACCCCACACTCGCGGCGTTCACTTATATTCGCCAAGAGTGCCAGCGCTGCCACCACGCTGTTAAAGGGCGGCAAACGCGAGGCGATTATCGCGGCATGGGCTGTTCCTCCTGCCACATCCCTTACGGCAACGAAGGCCTTTACGAAGGCGATGACCCCTCGATCACCAAAGACGAACCCGGCCATCTGCTGGTCCACTCAATTCAAGGTACGCGAGAGACATCCGTTACGGTCAACGGTACAACTTACCATGGCATGCCCGTCGAAACCTGTACCACTTGCCATGATCGAGGAAAACGGATCGGGGTGTCCTTCCAAGGCCTAATGGAAACCCCCTATCATTCACCCTACGACACGGACGGCTCTGACCAGCCAGCGTTACACACAAAACACTATCTTGCGATGGAGCAAGACATTCACTACCAAAAGGGAATGACTTGCCAAGACTGCCACACGTCCAACGACGTTCATGGCGATGGTTTTCTCGCGGCCGCCAATCTCGCGTCAGTGCAAATTGAATGTGCCGATTGTCACGGTACACCGAATCGCCAACCTTGGGAGCTTCCACTGGGTTTCATGGACGAGTTCGCCGAATCTCCCGCCAAGGGCGAAGCGCGAGGCGTTGCTACCGAGCAGTTGCCACATACTTGGGCGGGAACCCAATTTGATCCTCAAGACGGATTTTTATTGACCGCACGGGGTAATCCGTACGAGAACGTCGTCCGTGATGGCGACGATGTGATTGTTCACACTGCCGCCGGCGCCGACATCCGCATGAAAACTCTCAAGACGCTGATCGATGAAAAAGTTGTCAGCCCGCGTGGAGTCGTCGCGATGAAAGGCGTGGCGTCACATCTCGAAAAAATGGAGTGCTACAGTTGTCACTCATCTTGGACGCCGCAATGCTATGGCTGTCACGTTAAAATTGATTACTCGCGGAAAGACGAATGCCCAGAAGTTAACAAGGATCAAGAGAACTTTGATTGGGTGGCCGCCGGCAGAAAACACGCCAACCCAAAACATGCTGCCGATCGCGGCGAGTCGCAATACGACACGATCATTCCCGGAAAAATCACCGAACAACGCAGCTACCTTCGCTGGGAGGAGCCGATGCTGGGCATTAACGGCGAAGGCCGGGTAACCCCCTTGGCACCTGGTTGCCAGCCATCGGTAACTATCATCGGCCCCGACGGGAAGCCGTTGATGTTAAACCATATTTTCAAAACACAAGCCGACGCCGAAGGCGGTGGCGCGGATGGGCAGCTTGCGATCGACATGAGTCCCACGCAGCCGCACACAATGACCAAAAATGCCAGAAGTTGTGAATCGTGTCATGCGTCCGGTAAAGCATTGGGTTTAGGGATTGGTTCGACGCGTCCTTGGAACGAAGATCATATCGTAGACATCGAAACGGTGGACGGCACGATTTTGTCCAAGCACGCTCGACCTCAGATCAAGAAAGTAGATAACCTCGATCACGATTGGTCACAAATTGTAGATGAAGAAGGAAACCAACTGGCGACCGTTGGCCACCACTTCAAACTTTCACGGGCGTTTAACAAAGAAGAGATTGACCACATCAATCGCGAGGGGACTTGTTTAGCGTGTCATCAGGAAATCCCGGAAAACTCGGCGGCGATCAATTTGTTGCATCATGTTGCCAAGTACACCGGTCAGCTTCCACATACTCAAGACCAACACAACAATTTGATTCACAAAATCGTGCTCGTGTCCGCCTGGGCCCAAGTGCTCGCCGTGGTGGGTGTCGTTGGTATTTCGATTTGGGGTTTTCGTTGGTTCCGACGCCGTCGTAAGAAACCGTCTAAGAAAGAGGAAGTTGCGTAGCTCGCCTGACAAGAAATTGTTTGGCCAGCAAAAGAAATCTCTGCCATGGTTTTGTTTTTGCTCATGATGGGAAGCTTCGACTGCTTCAGCAAGTATGGAAGTTCAGTTCGCCCACGGACAATCAGTCCGTTCCCCTCGCAGAACCACCGCCGGTGTCGATTTCTATATCGCAACCGGTCGTTGTGTAAGTCAAATCGACTTCATAGAGCCATCGAACCTGAGTCCAAACGTTGTCTGAGGAGTTTCGTGCGCGCTCAGCTCAGTCAAACCGAATCAATTCTGGCTGGACGGTAAGCTAAGCAGTGTTTCGAACAAACGGTTCGTCATAATTCGAAGTCTCGCCTTTTCCATAACGCTCACGACCAAAGGCTCTTAACCTCAGC
>CAZDBA010000284.1:0-2542 GCA_964503615.1 uncultured Pirellulaceae bacterium | reverse complement strand
GGCTATAACGTGCCAAGCAGCGGTGTTGCGATCAAATCTGCTGATCTGGTGAGTTAAAAGTCAACGATGTCATTGTTGCGATGGTGTGAAGGTTTCCAACATTGACGAACTTCTTGGCGACGCGGCGGAGCCAATGGTGTTTCAGCGCTGTTTCCTTGTTTCCTCGCTAACGCGCCGGGTTTCCAATGATGACTTGACGGCCTTGGATACTTACTTCATCGTTGGCAAAGTGGTTAATCACCTCGGGGTAGAGAACACACTCTTGGGCAAAGACCCGAGCGGCTAACGCCTGGCTAGTGTCCTCGGGCAAAACGTCGACCACTCGTTGAGCCACAATCGGGCCGTGATCATATTGGTTGTCGACCAAGTGAACAGTGCAGCCAGAAATCTTACACCCATAGTCGATCGCAGCCTGATGGACTTTCAATCCATAGAACCCCCTGCCACAAAACGACGGGATCAAACTGGGGTGAATGTTGATCACGCGGTTCTGATACTGATCAGGAATCGTCAGTTTACGAAGGAAGCCAGCCATAACGATCATGTCGACACCTGCGGAGCGACAGTGATCAAAGACGGCATCACTGAAACTCGGCTCCTTGACCGCTCGATGGTCAACGACCGCAACCTCAATTCCGTTGTCCTTTGCGAACTGGATTCCGGTGGCGTTTGGGTTGCTGCAAATCACCAAAGCGATCTCTGCATCCAAGTTCCCCGACTGCTTGACTGCGATCAAGTTCTTTAGCGTGGTGCCTGAACCTGAGATCAAAACGGCGATAGAAAAATTCGACTTGCTCATTCCAGTCTAACTGCTTGAAGGTTTCCGGGTGGCCACCGTTAGAAACAACTTGATCGGCGAATCACCGACTTTGTTCTCGTCCGCCAGGTCGTCAGAAATCGGATCGAATGAAAGCGATACCGATTTCGTCTCGTCCAAAATGTACTGCTGATGAGTTTGCAACGCAGCCTGTAATTCTTCGTCGGTGTTCAAAACAAGATTGATATCGTCCGAAGGATCAAGGTCTCGCTTTTTTCGATAATCGTTTACGTAACGAACAACATCGCGAGCTTTGCCCTCATCGATCAGTTCCGGTGTCAACTCGGTCGCCAACACGACGACACAGCCGGCACCTTGGGCAGCGGTCCAACCCTCTTTGGCGGAAAGTCGAATTTCGATGTCATCTTTGTCCAGCTCTACTGGCGAACCTTCGACATCCAACACGATCTTGCCATTGCTATTGAGTTCATCCAGCAACGATTCGCCATCTGACGCGTCCAGCATCTTTTTGACGACCGGCATCTGTTTACCCAGCTTGGCCCCCAACTGCTTGAAATTCGGAAGCACTTTATAGTTCACGAACTCAGCCGCGTCCGTTGTGAACGTGATCGACTTGACGTTCAACTCTCGCTTCAACAGCTCGATCTGCTCAGTTAGCCAAGGTTGATGAGTCCCCTCGTTCAAGGCAACCGTGACACCAGACAGCGGCTGGCGGACTTTGAGTTTTTCCTGCATGCGAGCAGAAAGTCCCAACGACGCGATCTCTCGCATCAAGTTCATCTGGCCGGAGAGCGTTTCGTTTTTCCATTGGTCATTGCAAACCGGGTAATCACACAGGTGAACGCTCTTGGTTGCATTCTCGAAACTACCAGCAAGGTTTTTCCAAATGGTTTCGGACACGAACGGTACGAATGGGGCGACAAGCTTGGTCGTGATCACAAGGCACTCGAACAAAGTCCAATAGGCGTCCAGTTTCTCTGGGCTTTCATAGTCTTTGCTCCAAAACCGTTCCCGGCTACGTCGCACGTACCAATTACTCAGCACATCCACAAATCGAGTCAGGCTTTGACAAGCACCGTAGTTGTCATAGGCGTCCATTCGCTGGGTGACGGTTTCGATCGTGATCGCCAACTCGCTCAAAATCCACTGATCCAGCTCACTACGCTGGCTCACCGGGCGATACGAATCGGCTTGAGCCAACACATCGGAATCGAGATTGCCGACGTCACCGCTGAGCAACTCTTGCGGATAGAACTTGTCATCGGACATCGCATATTGGACAAAGAATCCATAGACGTTCCAAAGTCGCAAAATGAACTCAGGAATACTCTCTTTGATCTGACGTTCACTGTATTGGATCGAAGTCCACGGCGGCTGCTTGGCAAAGAAATACCAACGCAACGCATCCGCACCATACATATCAAAGATCTCTTGCGGTGACCGGTAATTCCGCTTGCTCTTTGACATTTTCCCGATGTACTTGGTTACTTTGCCATCGCCATCTTTCTTTGCATCCGCCGGGTTTAGAAAAATATTCTTTTTCGAGTCTTCCCACCATTCGGAAAGCATCAATCCGAGCACGATACAGTTCTTGAACGGGTGCGGATATTGGCTGGGGTTCTCGGTGCCTTTTCCAAACAGCAAAGTGCTAATGGCCGTTTGGCTGTAAAACCAACCTCGAGTTTGGTCGATCGCTTCGGAGATAAAATCGGCAGGGAACTGAGCCTCGAATTGCTCTTTGTTCTGATGCGGGTAGCCCCATTG
>CAZDBA010000283.1:0-2564 GCA_964503615.1 uncultured Pirellulaceae bacterium | reverse complement strand
GGAATCTCGATCATCGTTCCGACCATGTACTTCACGTCCGAACCTTCGCGGCTGATGATCTCGTCAGCGACCTTGCGAACGATCTCTTCCAGGAACTTCAATTCGGCTTTGGTACCGATCAGCGGGATCATGATTTCTGGCATGACTGAAACGCCATTCTTGGCAACGGCACAAGCCGCTTCGATGATCGCTTGCGTTTGCATTTCGCAAAGGACTGGAAAGGTGATGCTCAAACGGCAACCGCGATGGCCCAGCATTGGGTTGAACTCGTGCAACGCAGAAACGCGTTCCTGAATTTTCTCCAGAGGAACACCGATCTCGCCGGCCATCTTTTGCATGTCCGCTTCGGTGTGTGGCAGGAATTCGTGCAGCGGAGGATCCAGCAAACGGACTGTAACCGGTTTGCCGTTCATCGCAGTAAAGATCCCTTCAAAGTCGGCTCGCTGGTGAGGCAACAGTTTCAAGATCGCAGCGTCACGGTCTTCGTCCGTTTCGGCCAGAATGAATCGTCGTACGTCGGTGATGCGATCACCTTCGAAGAACATGTGCTCGGTTCGGCAAAGTCCGATTCCCTCAGCCCCGAACGCCAAAGCAGCTTCGGAGTCTTTTGGCGAGTCGGCGTTGGTGCGAACATTGATCTTGCGATACTGGTTCGCCCACCCAGACACGGTTTCGTACATCTTGTAGATCCAGTGATTCTGAGCTTCAGCGTCTCCTTCGACCAAAGCGGCAACCACGGGTGATGAACCGGTTGGGATTTCGCCTTCGTAGACTTTTCCAGTCGAACCGTTGAGCGAGATTGTGTCGCCTTCTTGATAAGTCTTGTCGCCGACGGTAACGGTACCCGCGCTGTAGTCGATTTTCAGCTCACCTGCACCACAGATACAGCACTTACCCCAACCGCGAGCAACCACAGCCGCGTGCGAAGTCATACCGCCAGTTGATGTCAGGATACCTTCGGCAGCACCCATTCCGCCCACGTCTTCGGGAGAAGTTTCGTGGCGAACGAGGATCAACCTCTTGCTGGCGTCCGCTTTTTTGATCTCTTCCGCCTTCTTTGAATCCAAAACGATTTCGCCGAACGCAGCACCAGGACCAGCTGGCAAACCTGTCACGAACGGTGTCTTTTTGGCTTCTTCGGCTGCATCGAAAATCGGGAACAACAACTGCTCAAGGTCGCTTCCATTGACGGTCATCAAAGCGGATTTGTCGTCCAACAGTTTTGGCAAGTCGTCGCCAGAGATGACGTCTTTTCCAGTCGCCATTTCAACGGCCCAGCGAACACCCGCGATACCAACACGCTTGGCGTTACGAGTCTGCAACATGTACAGCTTGCCTTGCTGGATCGTGAATTCGACGTCCTGAGGATACTTGTAGTGCTTCTCAAGCATCGCCATCGTTTCCAGCAACTCCTTGCCGGCAGCGACCAAACCTGTATCCGACTCTTTGGCCAGATTGTTCAAGTCCTGAGGAGTTCGGATACCGGCAACAACGTCTTCACCTTGAGCGTTAACAAGGTATTCGCCCATTGGCTTGGCTTCGCCAGTCGAACCGTCGCGAGTAAAGGCAACGCCAGTAGCACAGTCGTCGCCCATGTTTCCAAACACCATCGTCTGGACGTTAACCGCTGTTCCGATCAGGCCGGTGATCTTGTTCAGGATACGGTACTTGACCGCACGCTCAGTTTGCCATGAATCGAATACCGCGTTGATCGCGTATTCAAGCTGCTTCATGGGGTCCTGAGGAAAATCTTCGCCGACGTGCTCTTTGTAGATCTTTTTGTATTCGCCAACCAACTCTTCCAGTTGCTCGGCGGTCAAGTCGGTGTCTTGAGCCGCGCTGTATTTCTTCTTGATATCACCAAGGGCGTGTTCGAAGTGATGGTGTTCCAAAGTCGAGCTGGGGCCCATTACAACGTCACCGAACATGTCAATAAAACGGCGGTAACAGTCCCAGCCGGCTCGTGGATTGCCAGTAGCTTTGATAAAGCCCTGGACCGATTGGTCGTTCATACCCAAGTTCAAAACGGTGTCCATCATGCCGGGCATCGACTGGGCGGCACCAGAACGAACAGAAACCAAAAGTGGGTCTTCTGAATCGCCAAGCTTTTTGCCTTCGAGCGTTTCGAGCTGAGAAAGTTTCTCTTTAACTTGCTCCATCATCTCCTTGGGATAGGCACCATCTTTTTCGTAGACAGCACAGGCTTCGGTAGAAACGGTGAAGCCAGGAGGTACGGGAACGCCCGCGTTTGACATTTCAGCGAGGTTAGCACCTTTTCCGCCGAGTAGCTGACGCATACTTCGATCACCGTCAGTGTTTTCTTTTCCGCCGCCATAGAAGTAGACGTATTTCTTGCTCATAACTCAGATAGCCTTTTAGTTTTGAGGATTTTGATTCTTGAGGATTTGGATTCTAAGAGGATCGCGAGAACATACGCTCGATCCGCACCGCGCTCTTGAGTCGTTGGCCGCCCTCTCGCAGCAACGACCTATGATTTTCTTATTGAGCTGATTCCTTGAAAGCCGAAGGATAATGCTATCCACGTGATAATGGAACTCGAAATG
>CAZDBA010000282.1:0-2577 GCA_964503615.1 uncultured Pirellulaceae bacterium | reverse complement strand
ACTAAAGATCGTCCTTCACGGCTCGCACTTGCCATACAGCCCCGTGGTTTAACGGCCGCAAAAAGAACGATCGTTACGCGCGGCACGCAAACAGTCCGCGCTCAATTTCATTCCAGTCAACGGTTTGGTCGTCGTGAATCAGCTCTAACCGGCTGTCACGACGCCAAGTTGATTCGGTGTAAGTTGTTTCCTCTTTTGCTCGGTTGATCGACCACCAATCAGAATCGCAGCGAAAGATCCCTTTCAAGCGAACGACCGATGGTAACTCGCCAAGAAAGCTCACCAGTTTTCTACGGTTGAAGATCTCGTCGAGATGGAAGATCCATCCGCAAGCGTTGAAACCCAAACCTGGATTCTGAAGACGAATCGGATTTCCTGGTGAGGGCTGGGGCGCATCGGAAGCAGTCGGCAAGGCGCCACCGCTCGCGCCAAGGATCGGGAGTTCGGCACCCATTTGTTCTGGCGAAGAATGAGCGCCAGTAAACAACGGGATGCGAACGGTACCAAAATCACGATCCAGCAAATCCGGTTCAAAGGCCCCAAACTCGGTTTCGAAAATCAATTGCTTGGGCGGATCAAACGACTCGACCCATTCGCGGCATCGCTGAATCTGTTCAGGCTCCCGTTTGTCAGTCCAGTTCAAGGCAACAATATCGGCCAATTGAACTTGGTCCTGAAAAACTTCTGACTCCCGCCATTTGGGATCATCAAAGTCTTTTGGGTCGATCAGACAAATAATATTGCGTAGGTCGATCGAGCGGGCAAACGAATCGCTGCGAAGGATATCGACAACCTTCGCGGGATGACTCACGCCCGAAGGTTCGATGATCAGCCGGTCCGGTTTGGTACGACGAATAAACCGAGCCAACAGCGGCTTAAACACCAAAGCCATCGTGCAGCAGGCACATCCGCCACCCAACTCTTCCGTTGCAATGCCTTCTAATTCAGAATCAACCAAAGCGTGGTCGATCGAGACTTTTCCGAATTCGTTGATCAGAATCGACCAGTTATCGCCTTCCGGTCGCCCTTCAATCAGCTTGGTGATCGCCGTCGTCTTTCCCGAACCAAGAAACCCGACGATCAAGTTGGTTGGAATTCGCTCGCCTTTTTTCCAAGCCATTTCATTTATCCATTACATGCAGAACTGGTCACGCGCCAGCCCGAGACATAGCCACAATCGCTCAGTCATCCGTTGAAGACGGGAATTCACTTTCGGGATTATCATCCTCGTCTTCAAATAAAATCGGTGGCATCGGGTCTTCGAAATGTTCCCAGGAACCCGGCCCCAGCTCAAATTCTTCGTCAGTCAATTGGCACTGTTTCAGCAAGCGAGTCACGCGCTCCTCATCGAGATCTCGACCGATAAAAACTAACTCTTGCTGACGGTCTCCATGTTCACCATTGACCATTCGAGCCTCAATTTCGGCTTTGAGCTCTTCGTCTTCTGGCCACAACTCGTCCGGTGCCGCTGCCCACCAGGAACCTGCGGGCTCAAGCAGAACCGAGCAACCTGCTTGCGACCAATTGTATGCCCAGTCATTTCGGGAAGCGATCCAGGCGATCCCTTTACTTCGCAATACGTTTTGAAACAGGCCAGTCTCCATATCGTCACCGATCGCCTCCCAAATTCGCTGGGGATGAAACGGGCGATTACTGCGGAAGACGAAATTGGAGATACCATACTCTTCCGTTTCAGGTTCTTCTTCACCTCGCGGAATCGCCAGCCAGTCTGAAGACAGCTCTTGCGCCTGATCAAGCTTAAATCGCTCCGTGCCCAAGATCTTTTCCAAAGGTACCTGACTCTTTGTCGATTCCAGGACTGTTGCTGTGCTGTTTAGCTGAGCGATCACTTTTTTGATCAAGCCGACCTGTTCGGGAGATACTAAATCGGTTTTGTTCACAATGATCACGTTCGCAAACTCAACCTGATCGACCAGCAAGTCAACGATATTCCGATCATCCTCTTCGCCCAACGCAATTTTTCGGGCTTTCAAATCATCCCAGGAACCAAAGTCTTTCATAAAGTTCGCAGCATCAACAACGGTCACCATCGTGTCGAGCTCGGAAACATCGGATAGTGTACTGCCTTGCTCGTCTTCGAACGTAAACGTTTCGGCTACCGGCATCGGCTCGCTGACTCCTGTCGATTCGATCAATAGATAGTCAAAGCGATTCTCTTCCGCCAGCCGTTTGACTTCGAGCAACAGGTCCTCTCTGAGCGTACAGCAAATGCATCCATTGGACATCTCAACCAGTTGCTCTTCCGTCCTGCACAGCTGAGCGTCGCCATCGCGCACCAAAGCCGCATCAATGTTGACTTCGCTCATATCGTTCACGATGACCGCAACTTTCAGCCCCTCGCGATTCGACAAAATATGGTTAAGAAGCGTCGTTTTCCCCGCCCCTAAAAACCCGCTAAGCACGGTCACAGGTAGCTTCTTGGATTCCACAATCATTCTTACTCTTTCGTTAACACCATCAATGTCCACGATGCTACCTAAATGCAATTGAATTGCAAGTGTGAAACACGAAGAACCGGACTTTAGCAAAGCCTGCAAACGAATCGGTGTGTCGGAC
>CAZDBA010000281.1:0-2604 GCA_964503615.1 uncultured Pirellulaceae bacterium | reverse complement strand
AGCGTCGCCCTCCCGCAAATGTGCGCAAATGGAAACCCGACGCGTTAGCGAGGAAGCAGCTTTGTAAGTGTTGCGTCCTTGATTAATCTATCTCGACCGGCTTTTCGGTTTTGTTAGCGCTAAATAGTGTTTTGAAAACCGAGTGATCTATATCACTGGAAATAAATCGTATCGAACCATCAAGCATGGCGGTGTGTGTACCGCCGGAGTGATTGCTGCTGAATGGAATCTCGTTCGATTCGACAAGCGTTAAATCACGCGCGTTGATAACGCTTGCATCATCGACCGTTTTTGCAGAGTAAATCAGACGCGGAAAGCCGCTGGATTCATAACTGGCTCCAAATGCCCAACCGCCCCGAACACCGAGAGTAACGCCGGTCTTGGAAACTTCGCCGAATAACACGGTAAAGCTACTACCGTCGCGAACATCAGCAGACGAAAGCGTTTTTGAGGGACTAAACCTGCCATTTTTGTCTGGAGCAAAAAGTCCTTCGAGGCTAACAGTACCCCGAGCTGGTTCCGATCCACTCTTGGTAAGCACATCATAGGTGTAGTTATAGGTGCCGACTTTGTCAGAGTAACTAGCTGTACCGGCGGGTCCACTACTTCCCAGATAGTGATTGGTGAACGCCGCGTCAGCACCATGGGCAACGACATCCGAAGTTTCATCACTGAGTGCAGCGGGGCAAATCAGAGTCGGAATCTTGGTACCCGACATGAACTTTAATCGGTCAAGCCAAACCGGGTTGGTAAATGCTTTGTCACCGCTAGTAAGCGGTTCATTCAAAGTGTCGAAAAGGTACTCTTGCTCCAGTTCAGAGAGCAGGCTGATCACGAAACTGCCTCCGTTTCCTTGATCACATGCCGGAAGACGCTCTCGATTAGACTCAAACGCCTTGGTCGCCAACGTAAGTTGTCTGATATTGTTCGAACAGGTGGTTTTCCTGGCACTACTTCGAACCGTTTGAACCGCTGGGAACACAAGCCCCATGAGAATCCCGATGATCGCAATGACAACGAGTAGTTCGACTAGTGTAAAGCCGCTTTTGCTTCTTCTGCTAATTAACATTTCTCACCGAGCTAGATTTAATTTGGAACTAAAACTCTGAAAAGTGTTCCAAATTGATGTTAACGCAGCGCTTAGCGACGCTTAAGAAAGCGTTAATTCTACGAGTAGTTTTCTATCGAGATAAAAAACGATATCAAAACGTTACCTTCATACTATTTTCATATTTAGACCTTAGTCTTTGGGCCATCAGGGGTGAGTTGGTTACCCCGCAAATGACCATTTCGGAGTTTTAGGAATTATGTCACAGAAAAAAAGGGGATTTACACTCGTCGAACTTTTGGTGGTTATCGCAATCATCGGTATTTTGATCGGATTGACATTCCCGGCGTTTGTTTCGGTACGCAATGCAGCTCGCTCTACTACATGTAAGAGTAACCTTCGCCAATTCGCACTTGGATTGCTGGCTCGCTCAGCCAACTCAGCTAACGGTTCGTTTTGCACAGGAGCTTTCGATCCCGATCGCGACGGAAGTGTAGAATCTTATGGGTGGGTCTCTGATCTGGTAGATCAGGACATTCTTCCAGCTTCGTTGCTTTGTCCGTCAAACCCAAGCCAAACAAGTGAGAAAATTTCGTCCTATCTGGGAGCAAATTCATCTAGTTCCAGGGGGCCAGTGGCTCGTCGAGGTGTTGGCCTTTACGGTAAAATTTCAACAGGTCAGGAAGTTGCCGACGAGTTGTTCGACAACGGTTACAACACAAATTACGCAACCAGTTGGTTTTTGGTTCGCTCCGCTCCGTTATTCAGTCCCTCAGGTGCACCGCTCACAAGTTTCAAAGAGTGGTTTAGGGATTCCGGTTCAGTGACCGTTCAACACACAGCGGGACCGCTGACAACGAATCAATTGGAAGTCGCATCGGTTCCACCGAACTTGATCGCGATGATCGGTTGTGGAACGCGAGGAGACGTTGATGCATCGACTGGACTTGGAGACGGAGCATTGAACGCTTCGATTCCAGCGCCTTACAACTTGCCTATGGGAGCGCCTTGTGCTGAATCGTTCAACGATGGTCCTAGTGTTGTCGTATCAGGCGGCCACTCTTCAGGAGACGATGTTGTACAGACAGCGGGCTCATCGGCAACTCGCAAATTGTTAGAGGCAACAACATTTTTGACAGTTGGCGAAGTTGGAGATTCGACATTTCGTCAAGACACCCGCGACATGTTTGCGTATCACAGCAAGACGCTCAATGTAGTGTTTGCTGACGGAAGCGTTCGCAATTTCGCCGATACAAATGGTGATGGTTTCATCAATCCCGGTTTTGGTGTTGATCCAACAAAATCAAATGTTGCTACGACCGGTTACACGTCACCAGAAGTCGAAGTCAACGCCTTTGAATGGTACACAGGCACACTGTTAACAGGCGACGCGCTCAACAAGAAGTTTGAGAACTAAGTCGTCAACAGTCCTAAAATCGAAATAAACAAAGGGTGACCGTTCAAGCGGTTACCCTTTTTCTTTACAACAAGAGGAGGAAAACCGACGCGTTAGCGAGGAATCAGCTTGCCTTCGCGTCCTTACTACGAGGCAATGT
>CAZDBA010000280.1:0-2658 GCA_964503615.1 uncultured Pirellulaceae bacterium | reverse complement strand
CGATCAGGCCTCGGAGAGGCGTGCTACTTTGAGAGGCTAACGCTGGACTAATCCGGGTTGCGAGAAATCGTTGCACAACGTTCCAGATGCCTGAGGGGCATCGTCTCGCCCAGGCGAACTACCGGTTGTAAATCGGAAGCGTGAAAGATTTTTGGTACTGGTAATTCGTTTTGAATCAGCCTGTACTCTGTAACTCGTTCCAATCGGTTCCAGCTCACCTCGCTGATCGTCGCGATCTTGGGTCTTACTTTTCCCAGCTTGGAGCAAATCTCGACTTGATCGAACAGTTCGTAATCTGGCTGTGGGACTTCTAACCACATCCTTGGTTTTGCTCGAAACGACTTCGAGCCATATCCGTACAAAAGGAACTCGCCTGAACTGTCCGCCTCGCTCAAAGCGACTCGAAGCAGGATCTTGCTTCCAGGAACAAACTGTTTGGCAATCTCAAGATCGTTCGGGTGCACCCAATCATCGGAGTCGTCGGGCCACCAAGGGAAAACGCCATACTTGGGTCTGCGGGCCAAAGTCGATTCGATTTTTCCAAGACGAATCTGAGGGCACGGGGGCGGAGGCGTGTTGGTCTTGGCAAGTTCCATATTGCCATTTTGACCTTCCTGCCACCAAACCGCAACGTAAAAAACGCCCGCGATGTATACATCACGAGCGTTTTAATAAAGCGTTTGAAAACTCAAACGCTTTGGAAATTCAGTCTCAGGCCAAGTCAGTTGGTTGATTGAGTGTTCAAGGTCGTGTTGACTGAATTTGAATCGAATCCGGCCAGCGGCAGCGGGATATGTGGTTTGTGTTTATGCGGGGCGCTAATGTGCGAATTCACCAGATGCGGCAACCAAAGTGCTTTTTCAATAAGCTCAAACAGAGCGTTTGGTTCGAACGGCTTCTTAAGATGATACGCTGTGCCCGCTGTTGTGGAGCGTCGGATTACATCGGGCACCTGTCCCGCAGAGACGTATACGACAGGGACTTCTGCAACTTCAGGCAGTCTTCTGATCGCCTGAATCAGGTCGTAGCCGTCATGTTCTTTGTTCAATGAGACATCACAAACGATCATGTCCAAGCTGCTACGCTTGCAAACATCGATCGCGGCCTCAAGATTCTGAGCACACAGAACTTCGTAGTTTTTACAGTTCAGCACTGCCGACGTTGCCGTCAGCGTAAGTGCGTTCGCGTCGATCACCAGGATCACCGCAGGACTTAATTTCTTCATGACTTACTCCGGAAAAACGATCCGCAATAGAAGTCAATTTACAAACCGACCTCACTCATCGGTTTATGTAAAAACTTCTGATGAAACCAATCCGTTAGCTAATTTGTCACTCCATTCGAGCCAAATGTTTCCGTCGCAATTATCGAACGACTGATCTTCTGTCTCGTATAAACGGGCATCGGCGAGATCTGCCGTTAGACTTTGCCAATTTTTGCTGACCCACAATATCCGGAAAATTTGACACGACCCGAATCGAACATTCTTTGGGGAAGTGACAGGCTTTAGAAGAAGCGCTGGTGCATTGGACCATTCCCGGTCGGGACGACAATTGGAAACCCGACGCGTTAGCGAGGAACCGGCTTGCCTTCGTCCTTGCTTACACTGCGGGTTACCACTTCAAGCGCTGGCGCAACTGGCTAGTCAACAACCCTGCCGGCTATCTTCCCAACACTTCCAGGATTGGACTGAGTGCTACGTGCCACCAGTACCAGATGACAACCAACGGTAACACGATCGCAAGCAATACATAGCTAACCGTCGTAATGATCTTGGTGCGGTTGCTGAAACGCTGACTAAACCACATCGCCAACAAGCCCAAAGGGCCCGCAACGGCAATCATGCCAACCACAAACGTTCGACTGTTAACCACCCCTTGAAACGTTGCCGCATCGACAGTTGCAAGCTCTCTTGTTTGTTGCTGGGCAAGTGGGTTTTGGGCTCCTGAAGGCACGACCAACTCGCAGCACGCAGCGCCACAGTCACCGCAGAATCGATCGTTTTGAAACAGGGCAGTACCACAAGAACGACAGTAGTTGCTTGTCACAACCTCAAGAGGGCGAGTTGTTATCAGTTCGTTCATCGGTCGCTTTGGGAATCAAAAAAATATTGCGCAACGTTGACCTATTCAAGCCTAATCCAATCCGGAGACTCTGGGCTGAAAAGCGATCGTTTCCCGAGATGATTGTGCGACAACGGAGACGAAAATTCGGATTGTGACGGGCGCGCACATCCGTGGAAATCGGTGCAAATTTGTAGCTAATTCCCCAGAAACATGGCGATTTACGTGATTTCGAGGGTGTAACACTTTTGAGTATTTTCACGCTATCTGTCACAGCAGTGCAAAAGCTTTGTACTGATTTCAACAGCATATTGGTTTCAACATTAAAGAAGGTGATAAAATGCCAGACGGAAAACGCAAAAGGCGATTCTCAAAAAACCTAGCCAAAAGAACATGGTACGCTCAACATCGAAGCCGTCGTTTCGCCAAACGATTTGGTTTCAGCAATTAACAGCAAGCATCAAAGCAAGCATCAATCAACCAATTCATTGACGTTTCCTTGTGCCTAAGTGGGACGATGACAATTGGGCTGGGCCATTGGGCAAAAGCTTGGTGGCTGATAAAACTTGAGCATGGATAAGCAAGACAATAATTT
>CAZDBA010000279.1:0-2714 GCA_964503615.1 uncultured Pirellulaceae bacterium | reverse complement strand
CAAGCTGAACAACATCAAAACGCTTCGAGTCAAACCGAAAACGATCGTGACGCCTGCCGTCCGCGACGAGTTGCGTGATCGAAAGATTACCATCGTTTTTGACTTGGGCACCGACAATCCAAACCACCGCCCAGCAACCATTTTGTTGGGAACGACCTGTGCTTCGACTGGAAACCGTTTACGAGATCAACTGGTTGCAGGAGGCACGCAGGTTCAACTCCACGTCGACAGCTGTTCCAGTCAACTGGCCACCTTTGTTGGCGACCAGGTTTCGATGGCCATGTCCGCGTTGATCGTAACTGAAAAGCCCTACAAAGCGGCTTGCACCGCAAATCGAAACGCGAATGTAAGAGCAGTGGTCATTAACAACACAAACGAATTGACGGCTGCCAAAGCCGAGCTGAACCCTAACTGCGTTGTTTTGAATAGCAGCAACGTAGGGCGGATCAACCTTTCGAACCTTTTAAGTCAACTTAACTGAAAGAGACACGATGCGAATCGCAAAAATAATTGGCAAAGTCGTCCTTTCAGATGCACATCCGGCGTTCGAAGGTGCAACGTTGCGACTGGCTTATCCGCTTAACTTGGAAAACATCGACGGAACTTCCGACGAAGAAGCGGACACGATCGTTGTCTGGGATGAATTGGGAACTGGCAACGGTTCCTTGATCGGTCTGGCGGAAGGCCCTGAAGCCGCTCAACCGTTTCGCCCGGAGATCAAACCTGTTGATGCTTACGCCGCCGCGATCCTGGATTCGATCAATCTTCACCAAGCAACTGTTGAATCCATCAAACAATCCAAAGACTAAACCACTTTAACAATTCACTAAACAAAACACTCAAATTTAATTACTACGAGATAGGGGACTACCATGAACATTCACAAGATCAAACAAGATATGTGCGAAATCGGCCGCCGGATTTATGCCAAAGGTTTTGCAGCCGCCAACGATGGCAATATCACTGTTCGTATCAGTGAAAACGAAATCCTCTGCACACCAACGATGCACTCCAAAGGTTTCCTCAAGCCCGAGGACATCGCCACGGTTGACTTTACCGGGAAACAGGTTGCTGGTGCCAAGAAGCGCTCCAGCGAAGCATTGTTGCACCTGGAAATTTACCGCAACCGCCCCGATCTCAAGAGTGTGGTTCACTGTCACCCGCCACATGCGACTGCGTTTGCGATCGCTCGTGAGCCGATTCCACAATGTATTCTGCCTGAAGTAGAAGTCTTTCTGGGTGACGTTCCGATTACAAAGTACGAAACTCCTGGAGGACAAGCGTTTGCTGACACGATCCTTCCGTTTGTTCAAAAGTCGAACGTGATCATCTTGGCTAACCACGGTACTGTCAGCTACGGCGAATCAGTCGAGCGAGCTTACTGGTGGACAGAGATCCTTGACGCTTACTGCCGTATGTTGTTGCTGGCTAAACAGCTTGGCACCATCAACTATCTTGACGAAACAAAGTCGCGTGAGTTGCTTGAACTGAAAACGGGTTGGGGAATGACTGATCCGCGAACGTCCGAAGAGTACAAGGATTGCGACATCTGCGGAAACGATATCTTCCGAGATAGCTGGGCAGCCTCAGGCGTTGAACGAAAAGCGTTTCCTGCTCCAGAACCAATGGGCCCCAAGAACAACCCACAGCCAAGTGCTCCAGCCAGCACCTTTCCGACTGCCAGTTGTGCCAACGGAACACCAGATCAAGCACAGCTTGTTCAAACGATTACCGACATGGTCATGAAGCAATTGGCCGCTCAATCGTAGGTGGGCAAAACCATCTTTGAACTCACGAGTCCAACAGGCTCGTGAACCGAAAAATTTGAGAACAAAACCCACACAACGGAAATTAAAAATCATGAAAGTTAGCATCATTGGAGCGGGCGGATTGGTCGGATCATGCGCAGCATTTGCATTGCAGTGCAGCGGCGTGGTACGCGAGCTTGGTTTGATCGACGTCAACCAGGACGCTGCCGAAGGGCAAGCTCTTGATCTTTTGCACGGCGGACCAAGTACAGCCGATCAGATCATTCGACCTGGTGGATACGAACACGTCACTGACAGCGACGTGATCTGCATCACAGCTGGACTTCGCCGTAAGCCAGATGAAAGCCGCCTGGATTTGATCAATCGAAATACCGACCTGTTTCTGGGCATCTTGGACAGTATCGCTTCAGCCGGTATCAAGGACTCAGCGATCGTTTTTGTTGTCTCCAACCCGGTCGACATTTTGACTTACTTGGCCGGCAAGAAACTGGGGCTTCCACCCAATCAAGTTTTGGGGCTTGGAACTCAACTCGACACCATTCGCTTTCGCAGCTTGATCGCTGCTCACTTGGGCGTTGCACCGACTCAGACTTCAGCTCTGATTCTCGGCGAGCACGGTGATTCAATGGTTCCAATTTGGTCCAGCGCGACGATCGGCGGATTGCCGATGGAGAAGTTCCCCTGTTTTAACGCCAACCTTGCCAACGAGTTATTCCTCCGCACCAAGGGCTCAGGCGCTGAAGTGATCAAACGAAAAGGCGGTGCCGGTTTCGCAGTCGGAATCGCAATCCGCGACGTCATCGACGCGATCGCATTGGACAAGCAGCGAATCATGCCCGTCTCCAGCCTGCAAGATGGCAGTTGCTACGGAATTCGCGACGTCTCGATCTCAGTTCCCACAGTGGTCGGCAAAGGCGGCCGCGTTGCCACACGAGAAATCGAACT
>CAZDBA010000278.1:0-2727 GCA_964503615.1 uncultured Pirellulaceae bacterium | reverse complement strand
CAGCTCCAATCACTTGCGCGGTTTCACGTGCTGGTTTCCCAACTCTAGATTTTTATCGTGAAAGGGACTGGCCGCCACTTTCTCGTTTAGGGCCATATTCCTTGAAAAAGCGGTAAAAGTCAGGTTGTTCTTGGGGCAATCGCCAAGTCGACTTTCCCTTGGGACTAATTCGACCCTATCATTATGCATAAGTAATTGAATCCCCTTATCGAATTGCATACCTCGATCCAACATGAGTTATTACCGTCCACAGTCCCGTCGCCGTTCAAATTTTTCCGGGTTGAAACTTCGTCTGCTAATCGCCGGAGGCATTATGTTGTTTTCGGTTGTTAGCTACATGATGCAGTCAGACATCAATCCGGTCACCGGTGAAAAGCAACGGATCAGTATGAGTGCGGAGCAAGAGATCGAGATGGGACTGCGTGCAGTGCCCACGATGGTCCAACAGCATCGCGGCTTTTCCGATGATCGCGAAGGCACCGCGATCGTTAAAGCGGTGGGTGCTCGTTTGCTGAACGAGTTGCATCACCGATTGGCTGCTCAAGGCAAAACGCAACCCTACCCGTTCGATTTCCATTTGCTCAACGATGACCAAACGGTAAACGCTTTTGCTCTCCCTGGCGGACAAGTGTTTATCACAGAGGCGCTACTGAACCACATGACTGACAATGGGCAGTTGGCAGGAGTGTTGGGGCACGAGATCGGACACGTGTTGGAGCGACATAGCGCCGAACGAGTCTCGAAGGGTGGGTTGATTTCAAAGATCGCAAGCGCGGCGGGTGTTGCCGGCGGTGATGTGGGAACGATGAACGCTGCCCATATGATCGGTAAAATGGTGAACGTAAAATTCGGAAGAGATGACGAACTGGAATCAGATCGTTGGGGAATCGAGCTGATGGTGTTCGCAGGCTACCACCCCGATCACATGCTGACCGTGATGGACATTCTGGAAAAGACCTCGGGTGGAGGCAGTGGGCCAAGTTTTATGAGCACGCACCCTGCTCCGGCTGATCGCAAAAAGCATATCGACCGGATCATCGAGGAAAAATTTGGAGGCAGAGAGAATTTGCCACCCGGCTTGAAATAGAACGTAACAAAAAGTGTTGTGTTCGGCGGTTGCCTGTTCAAAACGACTTAGCCAGCTTTTACGATTTGCGAAATCGACTCGATCACGTAGGCAATTTCTTCTTGGGTGTTAAGCGGTCCGCAGCTCAATCTCACCAACCCGTGCGGACCCGTTCCCATTTTTCGATGCGCTAATGGCGAGCAATGCAGTCCGTAACTGGAGATGATCCCTTTCCGTCTTAAAGCTTGCCCCATTTTGGCTGGCAACATTTTTCGAGTCGAAAAGGCAACGGTTGGCATGCGCAACTGAGGATCTTGTGGGCCATAGACGAAAACATCAGCCATCGCGGCCAGCGCGTCATACAACTGCGCCGTCAATCCACGAGCATGTTCCAAGCGGTTTGCCTGTGCCGGTTCGTCCAACCAGTCTAGCGCCGCAGCCATCCCAATCATCGCCCACACATTTGCACTTCCCGCATCACAATAGGTTGGCATCGAACTGCAACCGTGCCAAGCTCCTTCGCCTTCGTCTTCCTCGGATGTTTCACATTCCGAGGAAAGGCTATTGAGGCAAACTTCTTTTGCGACGTACAAACCGCCGATCCCCCACGGAGCATGCAACGCTTTGTGTCCTGCCCAGCAAAACAGGTCGGCATCCATTAATGGAATATCAATGTCGCTCCAACCGGCGACTTGTGCTCCATCAATTAAAACAAGGGCACCATGCTCTCTGGCCAAACGAATCGTTTCTTCAACAGGCAGCAGTTCACCGGTTACGTTACTGGCCGCAGATATGGCGATCAGCTTGACCCCGCCCGCACGCAGTCTGTTTTCGAGCACTTCTAAAACGAGCGGTTCCGATTCTGTGCGGGGCAAAACTTCGAGGTCGACGCCGATCTCAGTAAGCTTGAAAAGCGGTCGGTGCAGCGCGTGATGTTCAAAACTGCTGGTCAGCACAACGTCTTTAGGAAACCAAGCTTGGTCCCCGATCGCAATCGACAACGCCGAAGTACATCCCGGTGTGATCAGCATCCGCGTTGGGTCGGGAACGTGAAAGTAGTCAATGATCCGTTGTCGAGCTTGATCGAACTGCTCTGGCCAACTGTACGGATCAGTTTTTACCGCTTTGGAAATAACACGATCCACACAATCAGGCTTGGGCCAACTCGTGCCTGCGTGATTGAAGTAAACCGACCGTTTTTCTAACATGATTTATTGAGTAGGAGAAAAGACTGGCAAAGAGGAGAAAAGACAGGCAGGAGTTCGACGACGGGGACCGCGTCAGAAGTTCGAATTATAGGGCGGTATCAAGTTTAGCCCAGCCAAATAGTTGAGTAAGATATCTGAAAGATGTTGTGGCCTTGCCTGCTCACAAAATCAGAGGCTGGCGAAAGTCATGTACAAGGCTTCTTGGACAGGAGCTAACAGGGACCTTTTACATTAGGAACGTTGCATTTTCCCCAGTCACTTCCGCTAGTCCTGCCGTGAACCTAATTGCGCCATTTTCGGTCCTTCCCACAGCATATCTTGGAAAGGCACGCAGTGTGGGGCGGAAGCGGTTGACACTCCTACCTCACATTGCTAACGTTCCTACTTAACTCAAATTCAGGGCCCGTAGCTCAGCTGGGAGAGCGCTACACTGGCAGTGTAGAGGTCGTCGGT
>CAZDBA010000277.1:0-2727 GCA_964503615.1 uncultured Pirellulaceae bacterium | reverse complement strand
TTCGGCTTACGCCGAGCGAACGTCATTTTGCTTGGCCGGCGGTGCAACGGGCTGGACTTCATCATCGGAGGAATCTTTCACGTCGACAGCCGGATTCGACTCCTCCTCTTTTATTGCTGCCTCTTCTTTTTTTGCTGAAATTTTCCGTTCCAATTGGCGGATATCCGAATCCAGCTCCTCCAGTTCTTCCACGCGTTCCGCACGCTGCATTTTCAACTTGGCAAGTTGCTTCTCAGGCGTAATTCGCAGCAGACGATTGAGAAACTCGAGAAGCATCAACGCTTTCAGAGCTTTAGTCATCAGACCACGCATTCTGTAGACGCGTCCCAGTTTTGCCAATTGTTGAACTTTGGCAAATTTTGCAACACGAAACGCCCGCACCGCTCGCAACGAGCGGAGGAACGAAATCAAAGGCAACAAAATAATTGCCAGATCCAACCAGTTCTTTTTGACGTAGGCCAGCTTACGATCGGTCGCGCAGATCATGATCAGGAACTCAATCGCAAAAGCGCACCAGATCAGCCCCGTGCAAATATGCAGCGCGAGCCGTACGGCGAAATTCGATTCGACGATCTCTTTCAGACCGAATTCAACCAGCAAGACCGGCAAGATGAATAGAGCGATCAACAACATCGGCGGTCCGAACGCCTTTTCCAGGATCCGCGACAGCTGCTTTCCCGGTTGTTGCCAGTTCAGCTTGGGCAACCAGATCTTGCCTTCGTTGTTGTAGTTCGGTGCAGCCAGGCGCAGCGGAGGACAAACGCAAATCAAGGTATCGAAAACTCGCTTTGAAAAAAACGAGCCTTTTGATTTGTCGTGAGTTCGAACCTTGTAAGCGAACTCGGCCCAGAAAAGAGGCCAGATCGCCAATAAGGCGAACATGCAATAGTCGCCATAGCGAATCACTGGAGCTTTAGTCGCTTTGCCTTCGATTCCAGAAGCGTCCGCCAAGCCTTCTGCGGACTCCGCAACGCTGGCTTCCGAGGCCAACATCTCCACGCGAGGGATATCTACCCATAGCACGACTAGCGCTGCAATCAATGCAAGAAACAAAAGCGACAAACCAAACATCGGCTTTGCCAGACGCAAGTCCAAGTCGCTTACCCGATCTGAATCTGGGCCCTCGCCCGTAGCCACGCTTTTCCCTTTCCCATTTCCACCGCTGAAGTCCTTGGTTGCAACGGAAGATTCTATTTGAGTTTTCTCTATGGGTCGATTGATCATTTCAATCGGTAATTCGCTCCACCCTAATGAATATTGCCTGAGCGTGGCGAAAACATCTCCCCAGCACAAGGGAAATCGGTCGCAAAACCGTTAAATGGGGAAGGAAGTGCCTGAGATTACCGCTGCTGTGCCGGCTAAATGTATAGCGACGCCAACGGATTTTGCCGGAAAGACCGTTTGACTATTTAAGCTTCTTAGCCTTGCACAGGACTTTCTTGGAACAGGCAAGACGGCAACATCTGGCGCATTCGTGAGTGGCAATCATTTCAAACTGCTCACGATTGAGCTTCTTGCACTTGCCTTTTTTCTTCTTCTGTTTGCAAAGGGTCTTCATAGCACTTGTTTAGATCTTCTGGAACTTGTCTGCAGCCAAATGGAATGAGCAACACCCTTGCTCCAAGCCAAAAGTTAAACTCCGCTTGGGTTGGCCAGCACCCAAACAACGATCAAAACGTTGTTTAGATGGCGAACCAGGAACTGGATACCACAGCATTAACAACACTAAAAAATTAGTGGACTACATTTGCGTGGCTGGCTGAGAAAGCACCGAATAACGGTCGGGCTTGAATTGGCTTGCTGCGTTTGAGGTAGTCTTCTATTTGTCATTGAAACCGGCGAAACGACCTCAAAGACGCTCACAATGATATCCACAACAACCGATCCTGCAAGACGAAAGCAAGCTGGCAATTGAAGTAATCACCGGGCCGGCAACAAATAAAGTCAAAACTGAGTCATAACTGGGCCTGAATTCTGAAACGATCTCAGACAAAAGCAAAGCTTATTAGCCTTTCGAGCGACTCCCAAGATTCCTGACACCATCAAGTGATAGCATTTTGCGACTCGTCCAACTGCCCCTTTGCGTTGAGCTTTGTGGGAAAAACGATATGGGTTAGACTTTTTGGGTGATCCGCCGGAAATCTTTTTTCGGCGGTCGAAAAATGTCAACTCATGATGATTGACTAAAACGGTAACTTTGAATTTCGCTGCAACCAATGGTTCACATAACGAGCACGAAAGTTGAGCGAATTCAGCCCGTAAAACAATAGCAGACGCAAGGAGGGCGGCTGATGGCAGAATCTGTCAAATTCATACACGCATCTGACTTTCATTTGGATGAACCGATGAAAGGGTTGGCCGAATTGCCGCCCCATTTGAAATCGGTAATAGCTAACGCACCCTATCAGGCGGCGCAAAGAGTGTTCGATCTGGCGATATCCGAGAACGTCGATTTCGTGCTACTCGCAGGGGATCTGTTTGATCTCGTATCGGGAGGACCTCGAGCTGCCGCGTTTATGCTGAGTCAGTTCGAAAGATTGTCCGAACATGAAATCGGTATCTACTGGTGTTCGGGTACGGTCGATCATCCCGAGCGATGGCCGAACTCAATCGAGCTGCCAAAAAACGTAGTTACTTTTTCCTCGTCGGTCGTAGAAGAAGTCACCCACATGCGTAACGGCAAACCGATCGCCACGATCCTTGGCGTTGGTCACGATCCACGTCGTC
>CAZDBA010000276.1:0-2800 GCA_964503615.1 uncultured Pirellulaceae bacterium | reverse complement strand
GTGATGCGCTCGATTGCGGCTCCTGAACTCTGGCGGGCCCAGCTACGGTGGAGGGCTGTTTCCTCGCTAACGCGTCGGGTTTCCAATTGCGGCTTCCTTATGGCAATCGCTAATCTCTTTAATCCGATTGCCGCTCCAAGAATTTTTTCATGGCAGCCAGCGTTTGAGCGCCGACGTGGTGTTCGATTCCTTCGCTATCGATCTCGGCGCTGCGGCGATCCACCCCGATGGCGATCAGGAAATCCAATACGATCGTGTGACGTTCTCGGACTCGTTTAGCCAATCTGGCTCCGCTGACGGTTAATTCGATGGGACGATACGGTTTTGAATCCAGAAGCTCCTCCGCCTTTAGCCGCTTTACGATCCGCGACACTGTAACGTGACTGACGTTAAAGTGTCGGGCGAGATCCAGAACCCGGCATTCTCCCGTTTCATTGATAATCTCTGCCACCGCCTCGACGTAGTCTTCTGCCGTCTCGTTGGCGTGAGCTGCCCGCGTACGAGTAAACGGTACGGAGCGGGGTTTCTTCTTCTTTGCCATTATTTCCTCATTTTGGACATAACGCCGATTATACACTTGCCGAAATCCGTAGCCTATGCTACATTTTCACATCCGTAGCATAGGCTACATTTAATGAAGAGATCGAAATCGAGGCAGAAAACGGTGAAGTCGAACGAGCAACGCGGTGCATTTACGCTGGTAGAACTATTGGTTGTGATCGCAATTATTGGGATTCTGATCGGTATGCTACTGCCTGCTGTGCAGCAGGTCCGTGAAGCCGCCAGGCGTATATCGTGTTCGAATAACATGCGCCAACTTGGATTGGCCCTTCACAATTACGAGGGGGCTTTTCGGTATTTCCCTCCAGGGTTTAGTTCCGAGCCTTCCAGTAATGGAACGGTTGCCTCAGGTGGCTTTGTCGACCCAGAAACTTGGGATGCCGGACCAGGCTGGGGTTGGATGGCTCATCTGTTGCCGTTCGTTGAAGGTAGTAACCTCCACGACGGGATCGATTTTGACGCACCGATTTGGGCTTCTCAAAACCGAGCATTGGTCGATACACAGATTCCATTCCTGCTTTGTCCTTCCTCATCCGGCGATGACCAGCCCTTTACGGTCGTTGATGGTTCTCAGAATCCATACACTCCTGATGGAAGTGGTTCGTTGGTATTGGGCCGTTCGCACTATATTGCCAGCCATGGGCAGGAATCCGCATGGGGCCCCGAAGCAGGTTCTGCGCGATCAGGGCCGATCTTTACCGACTTACGATCGTTTACCACGACCGAGATCCAAATCAATGGTGATACCTCAAAGGTTGCTGACGGACCGTTCTATCGAAACTCAAAAACAAGAATGGCCGATGTAACCGACGGATTGACTCAGTCGCTTTTTCTCGGCGAGCATTCATCTCGGCTAAGCGACAAAACCTGGGTGGGTGTCGTACCCGGGGCCACGGTCCATCCGAAATTTTCGTCGCCGGACAATACGCCCGATGGAGCCGCAACGCTTGTACTGTTTCACATGGGTCCTTCTGGCGGTGAGTTGGACCCAATTACACTCGCCCCGATTATTCACCCCGTCAATTTTCCGACATTCCATGTTGGTCAGATGTACGCCGAGCACCCGGGGGGCGGCAATGTTTGCATGGGCGATGGTTCGATTCAATATATCTCAGAAAGTCTCGATCTGTTTATCTGGGCCGAACTCAGCAGTATCGCCGAAGGTGAAATCACCGAGGGCTGGCAATGAACAACAACGAGAAATCACCGCTGCCTGGTTTTATCTTGGCAGCAGCAACTGCCTGCCTGATAGCACTTTGCTTCTTCTGGTTCAATCGAGGATACGGGAAGGTCAGCCCGCGAGCTTACGAATATTCGCGAGCGATCTACAGTACTTGCCTAATTAAAAGCGAAGAAGGCCTCGCAAGAGTCGAAGATCAGCTCGCCAATGAAGAGGCTGCTGATCTGACCGATCGCGAAAAAAGCTGGCTGGATTCGATTCTAGCCAAGGCTCGTGCGGGCGATTGGCAGGCTGCATCGCAAAAAGCAAAGCGGATGATGGAAGACCAAGTCGAGTATTAACATCGATTTCTCGCCGGCCTACCAAGGTCTGCTGTCTCAGCATTTATCCGTCTACTTACCCCAATCAGCAACAATCATTTGGCATCCCTGCAACCGCGCCAACAAGTGCTTGCATAATTAGTGTCCATTTTGGAGCAACAGTGCTGACAGTCGCCAACGTTTAACGACGTTTTTTGGTTCTAAGCGATGCGAACCGGATGATTGGCGAAACTCTCTAAAGTCTTACCCCCACTTTTAACGAAACTAACTTTCAGACAGGTGTGGCTGTTTGTTTGAAACTGGTTCGCCACCAGATTCGCATAAACAAGCAACCTCAAATGTCTAATGGGGGGAATGCTAGTGGAACGTCTTGTTCCACCAAAAAGTTTGAATCGTTGACTAGACCCAATGTTCAATGATTTGTTCTGCACTCTCTTCAGGCAGCTCTACGCCGCTGGCCTGATAAACCTGACGCATGATACCGATTATGTCGTGCAGTGATTTCTGATCCTGCTCAATTTTTCAATTTGTATCAATGTGTCGATTCTATCAACGCCGATTAGGTTGCCAGTGGTTGAAACAAACGGAGTTGTTTCAAGCAATTTTAAGCGAGTTATTTATCGTTTGTCCCGACCCAGTTGAACGGACGTTAATTGAAAACAAGACCCGTTTTCATTTGGCCATGTTCTAAGGGATGAACAGTTACACATGAGTCATATCTTGGTCGCTTGTGTAGCGA
>CAZDBA010000275.1:0-2823 GCA_964503615.1 uncultured Pirellulaceae bacterium | reverse complement strand
GACACGCCCAACGACCCCAACTCCAACGCGTCCGCCGCGTAATCTAATGCCTCACAAGACCGAGCCCTAGGGACAGGCCAAGTTCGATAGGGCTGTCACCTCGCCACGAATCGGTATAAAAGCACGCGGTTCCATTTACTTTTGGCAATTCTCGAATGTTGAACGCAGTTGCCTTGGCTGGCAATGGTTTAAAAACGTAGCTGCCACCTTCGATTTTGCCAACCATCTGTTTCTTCGAAGGGAAAGAGTAGTCTGGATTCCCTAGCAGCTCCTCAATGTTTGTTTTGTTTTGGGAATTGGCGATTTGGTTCTCAAAGTTTGCTTGATCATTCCAAATCCAGCTGAGAATCGCAAAGCCAACAAGGACCACACCCATAGCCAGGATCCATCGAACATAGCGAGAGTGAGGTTTACTGTTGTTCATCGATTCCACACAAAAAAATACGATATCCAGATTGATTGCAAACATTTCCTATTTACTGTCAACAGGAGGATCAGGCCAGCTCTTCAGATCTGAGCTGAAATACACCTCTTCGATAGTGTCGGGGGTCAAGACTTTGGTTGAGGAATGAACAAAAGTGAAGATGAATTCATCATTGGACGCAATCACCCCGTGATTCATCCAGTTGTCACCGTTATGGTCAGGGTAGACGTTTGTAACTAAAAGCGGCTCTTTGTTGTTTTTGTCAGGCAATCGCAGAAAGTGGCCCGCTCCGAGGTCTTCGCCTTCATCACCTTTTCTTTTCCGTACCTTGCCCCACAGCGAAGGGAGGCCTTCGTAAATACTGTCGTGGATCATATCGCAAAAACCATAAGACTGGGCGAGAGTCAGTCCGCCTTTCCTATCGCCTTTTTCGAACCGAACGATCGTGATTCGCTCGACCGCTTCTGACTTCTTTCGAAAAACATAGGCCCATGCTCCTACTTCCGGGGTGTGCGACTCCTCGAGGCTCCACTCTCCTTCCGGAAGCGTAATTTCGCCCAGTCCGGGGACGGTCGGTTCAAGCTGCTCGTCGGATGATTCGCCTTCTGCTTCGATTTCTGGTACGTCTTCCCTTCCGATTCTTGGCTCGACTTTAGGTTTCTCTTTTTCAATCGCCTCGATCACAAGCCGAGTCAGGTCAATTTGGTACCCACGGACCCGCTTTGTCAGACTTCCTCGTAATCTTTGTCTTTCCGTTTGTTCGTCTTCGGAAATATCCACAAGACCGAAATTAAACTCAACGAGCTCTTTTGGGGACATGTCGAAAGGTCTTGAGTTCTCTCGAACAACCAACGCGATACGGTGCTCTTCCATCATTTCTTCTAAGACTCTATCGATGTTCTCAATTGCAGTGTTCAATTCTTTGACTTGTGCCTCGGTTAGCTCGGGGGAAGGAACCATGGTTCCGTTTTCGGCTTGGGTGTATGCGGCAATGCCGGTGCAATGAAAAAGAACTTTTCCGTAATTAAGTGTTGCTACATGCCGAGGCTGTACCGGCTGAGCCTGTACCTGACCATCTTGCGCCTGACTGCTCCGAAACAAACCAAAGACTAACAGGACAGTGGTTATACAAATTTGTTTTTTTAAAAGCATGAAATTCCTTTGGTTGCTCAAGCACAAACTATTCGAAATTTGGTTAACGGAATACGAAATTCACCGCGGAATAAAATGTAACCGCAACCAGCCTGACATACCAAGTTGGCGGTCCCGATTATGCTGTCACTCTGAGTTGGGTGGTTGGTCCGGGTTTCCGTCGATCGAATTGGTTTTTTGCGGCGCATTCTTCTCTTCTGGATCCCAGGGGACTACATCTCTAGTGACTTTCCAATTTTCCTTGGAGAAATACATCGCAAACATCAAACCGAAGACAATCAAAGTCCAAATCAACGACAGCGTCCGTTGCTCTGTTCCCAAATCGCCGCCTATCGGATTGACTGTCCAGATCGGATGAATCAACGTCAAGCAAGTCGCTATGATTACCAACAAGCGGCATTTTCTGTTTCGGTAATAATCGAAAAGCATCCAGCCGGTGACGACGAACGAAATAGCTGCGTACAAAAACGAGTATTGCCCATTGATTCGCTGCGCAACGCTAGCGCCTAGGTCAGCAAGTATCAAACTCAAGTCCATAGTCATCCAATCCATATTCGGGACATTTGCGATTAAAGAACTGGAAGCGTTGAAGCCAAATAAAAACTACCGAAGGTTCTCCGCAACGTACAAATCCTGAGGGGAATCGGCAAACCAATTAGTTCGGACAATTGTCGAAGTTCCGAAATATATCTTTGCCTGCCCCTGCTTGGCCCTTCTGCCCCTGCTTCCCTTCTCCTGGAATTATACTCAACCCGAACTTTCAACATTCGGTTCTGAACACACAATCTTTTTACGGGGCAAGCATTTCCTGAGTTCACTCGGTGGCCTCCTATTCATTTTAATTGAACTTCCTCTTTTATTTCGTGTGACGAACTGAAAAGCAGATTGTGAGTGGCCTTGGCGCTAGGCGCCGATGCGAACCGGCAATGTATTCTCGGGCAAACGTAGGCCCCATCCGGGGCGTTTTTGTCGTGGAACAAACGTCTCGGGGCTTACACACCGAGCTATCAAAGACGACTCCTCCGGAGTGAGCGGGTTGCCCCGGAGGCTGCGGCCCTTCGCCCCCTTTCTTTATCCGACTGAATCTCGAATCGCGATGAGATCGCTCGCGAAGTGGGAATAACCGAGGATTTTACACTGGCCATCCGCAAACGAGATTCAACGGAGCCAAAAGGCGGGCTTGAGAAACAGAAAAAAGTAGCTTGCTGCTCAAGAAACTTTTTGAGTTTTTGATCCAAGTTTGCCAA
>CAZDBA010000274.1:0-2830 GCA_964503615.1 uncultured Pirellulaceae bacterium | reverse complement strand
GACTAGTTGGCAACGGATGTCACGATGATTAGTAGATGGCGAAAAATTGTTTGGCACTTAGGACTCTTGATGGGGCTCCTTGTGTTGTTGGCGGGCTGCTCCCAGTTGCAGTTACCCGCAATTGATCCAACGGGAAGTCGGGTCTTTTTGCCTTCGCCCTACTCTACCTCTCTGCTGGCACCGGGTAACTTAACCAACCCAGCGACCGTTCCTTACGGTACGCAACCCCGGCAACAGTTTGGAGTTCTGCCCGGAGCACCAGGTATCACCTCTTCGCAAGTTCCATTGCAACCCGCGTTTACTCAGCCTCCGCCCATTCACCCTTGTGGTAGCAGCGGATGCCGAACAACAAAGACTCGCAAGCACTACATTCCTAACCCCGAAGTTGCCAAGTCGCGCGGAGAGTTAGGCGAAATCATTATGACGCCCCACCGGATTATTGCCCCGGTGGGAAGCGAAGTCGTTGCGTTGGCGGGGATCTGTGGAGGTGATGGATTCTATGTGATGAATCAACCGCTCGAATGGATGCTCTCCAATAATAGCGTTGGCCAGATTATCGAAGTCGGTGGTATGACGGAGCATCCGAACTTTAATCGGCTGGTTCCACCACGGGCGCGGAAGTTCGATGGCCAGTACGCTTGGGGCCGCACGGGACTTAAGGAGCAAGTCCTCACACGTGGTACGCCCACTCCCGCAGACGACATCGATTTGCAACGTGGCCAGACATTCATAAGTCTTTCATCGGCATCGCCGGGAACAACCTACTTAACCGCAGTTGCCCCTAAGGCTGAGGCTTGGGACAAACGCCGCGCATCGACAACCATTCATTGGGTCGATGGCGTGTGGTCGATCCCACTGCCCAGCAGTGCAACTGCTGGAACTGTCCACCCGCTTTCAACACTGGTGAAAAGTGCTACGGATCAGGGCGGTGTCGCAGACTGGAAAGTAAAATACACAATCGTCGGTGGCGCTCCGGCCGAGTTTGCTCCCACCGGTTCGACTTCCGTTGAAGCGGTAACCAACTCGGACGGACTGGCCACTGCTCAGATTCGTCAGCCAGCCGGTCAATTCGAGCCGGGCAAGACCCAGATCCGTGTCGATGTGACTCGTCCAGCACAATTTGGGGAACGAGAATTGTTGGTTGAAAGCGGAATCACTTGCGTAACCTGGAGCGCTCCAGAACTTACGCTTCGCGCGATCGGTCCTGAAAGTGTCGGCATCAACGAAGCGTTTAACTATCGAGTCGAAGTTACCAACACGGGTGATCAAGTCGCTCGGGATGTCGTGGTACGTACCAGAGACTTAAGCAACGACCTCTCGTTTATTTCCAGCAACCCGAAACCAACCCAATACGGTCGTGACTACGAATGGCGGTTAGGAGATATTTCTCCCGGTGCAGGCTCCAAAGTGGTCGACGTACAATTGAAATCGGCCGCTCCAGGCATTCAACAAATTTGCTTTGGCGTTGCCAGTGAAAAGGACGAGTTGCAAACCGAGGCTTGCGGTGAGATAGAGGTCTCGTTGGCATGTATCGGCTTGGAGATCGACGGTCCGGAAACAGCCAGAGTCGGTGATCAAGCGACCTTTGACATCAAAATCGTGAACCAATGCGAAGAAGCTTTGGAGAACGTAGTCCTGAATGTTCAGTACGATCCGCAATTCGAACCGGCCGACGGCTTGGGGCGAGTGATTGAGGCCAAGCTTGGCAAGCTGGATTTTGGACAAAGCCGCTCCGTGCCATTGACTTTTAACGTAAAAGAAACGGGCTCGCCCTGTTTTTACTTGCGAGTCGCAGCGGACGGCGGACATACGGCACGTGCAAAACAATGCGTTCAAGTCGGACAAGTCGTAACACCGCAGATCACCATGCAATTGGACGGTGGTCGATTGGTCGAAGTCGGTTCCAAAGCAGCGACGATACGGGCGCGGATCGTAAACACAGGCACGCAAGCTTTGGATTCAGTGATCCTGACCAACAAGTTCAGCAATTCGTTGGAACCGGTCGATATCACCAAGACCTATCCGCACAATTGGATTGGTGACGAACTGGGAATCTCGATCGGTCGTTTGGAGCCTCGACAGGAAGCCGTTGTAGAGATCATCTACGATGCCGTGCAAGCTGACGGAAATGCGTTCAGTGAATTTACGGTCAGTACGCCTGATGAAAAAACAGCAACCGCAACCGACCGCTTCGACATACGAATCGAAACACAAGGCGGCGGCTTGCCCGGCGGCACCGACAACAACTTGAATCCTGACGATCGGTTTCCTACCCCGCCGACCGGAAATACCGGCGGTGGCCTAGATGGTAATGACGGCAGCACCCCAAATACAGGTAGCGACTCAAGACCGATTGAAATCCCGGGAGGAGCGGCCGGGGGCTTGCAAGTCAAAGTCGAAGCACTGGATAAAAACGTTCGGGTCTCTGAGCGAGGAGCACAAGACGCCCCCAATGCACGGTTCTTAATCACCGTGACCAACAACCAGCAAGCTCCAGACCAGAATGTCGACATTCTACTACTCGTACCGCCCGGTTTGTGGCTGTACCAGTTCGATTCGATGCCAGGCAACCTTCAGATTCGCCAGAACAACGAAGACTACACCCAGTTCCTTCTCGAGCGAAGAAACGAACTGCGAGCGGGCGAGTCGTTGCAGTTCACCGCATTCGTGGCGGGCGACTTGATAGGGCAGGGCACATTTGAAGTTCAGGCGATCAGCGACAGCACCGTCGGAACCGTCTCCGACAGCGCGACAATCGAAGTGAACTAAGCCGTCACAGTCGCCATTCCGCCGGCCATTCCGCCCGCCATCCACCCTCGCTCCCGTCCGC
>CAZDBA010000273.1:0-2848 GCA_964503615.1 uncultured Pirellulaceae bacterium | reverse complement strand
TCATCGTTCGACGCCATCTATGGCTCCGCCAGTCATGCGCCGACCGTCTATGGATCGGCGAGCCTACAGCAACTTCGGTCTTTCTTCTGCTCGTGATGGCAGACAGCTTTAGAACTCAATCAAGTCCATGTCAACCAACTACGGCTGCCCGGAAGTTGCGAATTCGGTAATGACACGACCATGAAAAAAACTCTCCTTTGCTTTTTACTGGACGTGGACCAAGGAGGGCACTAATTTATTCAGTTGACAACCTTTAGACCTGCCTAGGCAATTTCCATGTCTGGTGTACGAACCCCCAAATCAACGAAAATCAATGGCGTTTTTAGATCAAAACTTACTCCACATTACTTCTAGCAATGTGCAACAAATGCATGAACAACTGCGATCGTTGCTGAATTTGTATGAACAAACTTTTGCAGATTATGGCCCCCAATTCGAACCCACTAATAAACTTATTGGGCGGCTCACGCCAGACGATGTTCTAGTAAGCCAAATTCAGCCGAATACGCATCTGCTTGGCTACTTTGATGACCATGGAGAGGCATTAGGCGGGATAATTTTCGAATACTACAAAAAGTCTCGATGTGGACTAATGACCTACATTTTTGCCAGAGACAAAGGCAAGGGAATTGGGGAATTCCTAATCAATCGGGGATTAGAATGGATGCTAAATCAAATTCAAGATGAAGTTGTTGCAGTCTTTTTCGAAACCGACAACCCGAACTTTTTTCGCGGCGATGCGAAAACACTCATCGAAATAAACAGGAAGATTCGCTTTTTCCGCCATAAGGCGAATGCCAAACTCATCGACATCCCCTACGTCCAGCCAGCCTTAGCGCCTGGAATGGAACGAGCCTATTCCTCTCTTTTAATGAACCTCCCTAGGTTCGGTAACATGCCCTTGGGCGTTTTAATGGACAAAGAGATCGTAATGAGCTTTCTGGAAGAATTTTTCAACGTGCTGTCCGACGGTGAAAATGAAGGAATATTCGATCCCGAAAAGGACTGGGATTTGAAACGAATGAAATTGTGTCTCGACATCGAGGACATTAGAGAGAACATCGACCCTTTCGGTTTGCTTGCCGAGCCCAATGCGGTCAAGCTATACGCTTTGTATCGCAAAGTATGGGAAGATTTCCTTGACGATCATCGACGGAAAAACATGCAGCTAGTCATTGATACGAAAAGGGAGCTGGACAAAATCTTGGCTGGTGTATCCATTCAACTGGATCAAAACTTTTTCCTGAAAGAAATCCCCTCACTCCGGACACCGAAACTTGCAGTACCTAGCTGCTCGATCGCCTTCCATATTGCAGAGCTCGGAGGATTTGAAGCCCAACCAAAATATTGCCCGTTTTTCCATTCCTACGAAAAGGACCTCTTCGCTCAACGATACCAACAATTTGATTCTCCATATCAAAGTCAGTGCCATATCAAGGGCAAAGTCAACATCCGATTTTCTCGGAGGTTTGAGTTCACATCTGAAGGTCGACATGAGATGACAATCCTTCTGGATTCGTCCACAGGCACCTTTGACTTGGAAGACAGTTACACAAAAACCTGCCAGTTCAATTTGAGCTACACTTTTTTTCACAATAGCGAGAACGTCGTTTGGGGAATTGTTTTCCAGCCAGATATTGGTGAGCACCTCAATGAGTTCGAGATTATTCAACTTTCAAAATACATTACGGGACATCACGAAAAATACCTCCCACAACTTGAGTTTCGTCGAACAACAGATTGCGGGACTTCTAACCAAATCGTCGACCGAATCTTCGAGTTCCTTTCCGAGAACTACCTGCGGAGAGTTAACGCTCACCTCGCAAGAGTCACGCCGAACCACGAACTCAAAGTCAAATCCGGAACGATTCAGATTGAAACGTCAAATTGTCGATTCCTTGGTAGCAACGGCTCGAAGTTGATAGATAGTCCTGAAACACGCAGCGAGGTGAGTGGCGTGTTTGGTATCGAATGCGATTCATTCTGGACGTTCTTTTTCGATGGAATTAGTACTCTACACTCTCAGCGCGATACAGATGTGAAACGATTCGAAGCTCGCTACTCGTCGATTGCAAAATTGGAGAACTTACTCTCTACGACTTGTGGATTTTGCACAGGCATTTTTGACTTTGAAAGATTGGAATATGAGGAAATTAAAGACACTATCCGCCCGCTTCCAACGAGCATCTCGGAAGGTACGTTCGAAGTAATGAACCGGACCCTGTTGATTTCTTTCTGCGACCACGACAAACATTATGCAGCAGTAAAAGATAGTATCGGGATTAACCCTTACCTACTAATTCCCAACACCGTTCTGGCCCATAACTCGTTGGTTGCCGATCAGCTGGATTTAAAAATTAGGCGGGAAGTAAAGCAGTCTCGTGAATCACTGTCACTCACCAAACGACTGTTTGGAAATGTCCTTTCGCAAACTTACATTCGCAAAAGCGATGTCGTACGTTTTATAGATACAAAAGTCGATTTCGAACAAGTGGGTAACGTTTACCAGTTTCCAATGGAGCAAGCCCTTTTCGATTTTGGAATGGAGCATCGGGGAATCGACGCTGTCTTTCAACGTTCCCAGAAATATAAAGCTAATCTGGAGCAAGAACTGGAGCGAATAAGCAAAGCTCGGTCGGAGTTGTTCGAGTTAAGAATCACCCTCCTTTTTTTGATTATGACCTTTCTTCAAATTGCAGAGATGATTGGTTTTACAAAAAGAAGCCCTAATTTACTTTTTACAACTTTGGCATTTACAATCGTTTCAATCGCATATTTTATATACCGCAGGTTTCAGTCTTCCTCGAACAATAAGTAATTTCAAAAAAGTGATTTACAAGAAGCGAAA
>CAZDBA010000272.1:0-2883 GCA_964503615.1 uncultured Pirellulaceae bacterium | reverse complement strand
CCGATTCCGATTGAATCGCACCTTCATTCTCATCACAAATATCAGGTTCCAACTCGTCTCGTAAAATACGAATCTCTTTGGGTGCGTCGATCGCAACTCTGGCGGTTTTACCGCTGACTTCAACAACTTCGACAGAAATTCCCAAGCCGGGAAACAAAACCTTTTGGCCTTTACGGCGAGTCAGTACCAACATTCGATCGTCCTCGATACAAAAATGAAATGAAGTAAACACTTCAATGATTTGCCAGCATCTTGCCGACTCAATCGCGATGTCTCCAGCAATCCATGGCAGACATTCATTGGTTTCCAACCAGTTATGCAGGTTTAACGAAAGCTGTCAACACCAACTAGTGTACATCTATCCATTTATCGCTAACATCGCTAACGGCTTGTTTTTCAGGCTGGAGCGAACGCTAATACTCGTCTGAACCAGTAACATCCAATTCTTTTGAGAAATCCTGCGCGGGCTGGATCTTGATCTCGGAATAGATATCCGGTTGTTCCGCGCGGACGTTATGGTGACGGGTGAGTTCCAAAACAGCCAAAAAGACGCCGATCATTGCGGACTTGTGCATGCCAGGTTCAAACAGTTGTGAGAACGTAAGCGAGCCGTCGTTGACTAAGCGGGAATGGATTCGTTTCATATAAACGTGGATCGGCGTGTCATCGTAAACAATCTTTTCCAGCTTGGGCCGATTGTCTCTCAGAATTCGTCCGAAGGCTGAAACAAGATCCCAAAGTTCGACTTCTTCGATCGGCTGTTCCGCGAGCTCAATTTTGCGAACGGGCAAGTCGTCTTGCATCCGCGCATAGCGGCTTTGCCACTGCATCGAATGTTCCTCCAGCAAACTTGCCGCGTCTTTGAATTCCTTGTACATCAACAATCGGTGGACCAAGTCCTCTCGGGGATCGTCGGTGTCTTCCTCCGGCTCGTGTTCGTTCCTTGGCAATACCGCACGAGCTTTAATCTCGATCAACCGGCTGGCAACATCCAGAAACTCTCCGACATGGTCGTAGCTGATCTCTTTGAGCACGTCGATAAACTCAAAATACTGTTCAGTGACTTTTGCCAAAGCGATTTCGGATATATCTACCTCATGCCGACGCACCAGATAGTGCAGCAGGTCGATGGGACCGCGAAAGGTATCCAGTTGAATGTCGAACGCCATGGCAATTACTGGGGAAACTTTAGGCCGAAAAGAGGGAAGGAGATTAGTTTATACCCTCTTGTAAAAACGAATAAGCTAAAACAAAACCGAACGCGGGAAATGATCGTTTTGCAGGAAGTTTCGTTTACCGAAAAATATCACTTGATCGGATTATGTTAGTTAATTTTCTCAGATAGGCTTACCCTAAAACCTTGCCTAAAAAAGAAGGTTTCTGCACGTGCCAGCAGAATATTCTTCCGATACTTCCTATGTTGACCCAGCGACGTATTTATTCGTTGCAACATTCGGCTGTACTCGCCGGTGCAGCACAACAAGGGAGAATATTTCGCTCATGCGAAAAGATTCCATTGAGATTGAAAATATCTGTCAATTAAGACAATTCGTATCTCAAACCTTGTGCCATGAAAATGATATTGAAGAGGGGATTTTCCAGGTCACCGAGAGAGTTCTCACAAAATGCGGCGAGACGTGTGGCATACTTTTTTGTTTGCACGGACCGCGAAGCGTTAAATTAACGGCCATATGGGAAACCATAAGCAACTCAATAATCTTTTACGGCAGTTCAGGTGAGAGATTTAAAAAAACGGTGCTCACCGAAGCACCAACCCTGCTTAACCAAGCAGTTTAAAAATGTAAGCAACGTGAATCGAAACCAACGACTGGCTTTGATTCACGATTAACCATTACTCAACTAATATTGAAAACGGATTTTCAAGCGGAGATAAATCAAGTCCTGACAAAACATTAACGGAGGTCAGAGATGATTTATTACGAAAGAAAAAAGAACTTTCACAAGTTGAGTTGTTCGTAGAGGAGAAACACGGATGCTCGTACTTTCCCGAAAGGAAAGCGAAAAGATCACACTGGGTGAGGATATCACTATTACAGTTGTGCGAGTATCAGGAGACCGCGTCCGAATCGGAATCGAAGCCCCAAAGGATATGATTATCCTACGAAGGGAGCTAGAGGAAGGCGAAGCCGCGGAAGAATTTGCAAAAGTTAACGCAGCAGCGTAGCAAACAAAAATTACCTTGCACCCTGCGTTCTATTCAAATTCGAAACCACTGAGACTCGATAATCTTTATCCTCCGGTGCAATCAGACAATTTGAAACAAAAAAAAGCAGCCCCTTTGTACAGGGCTGCTTTTTTTATGTCTCGATATTCGGAATTAACGTAAAAATACGGAATCAGCCAAACTCAACCGGTTGCGATGGAAGACAGTTCAACAATGCGAGCGATGACTGCGTAGGTAACACGATCAGCCACCTCTGTATTTTTTGAAATTTTCGGCTTGCTCGTAAATCTCTTTATACACCTCATCTCGATCAACGGGTGGATAGCCATGATCGGCGAGCACCAAGATCAGGTCGACCTTTAGCTCGGCTTTGATGTCGCCGCGCTGACTCCAGTCTGTGTATTTGGCTTTGTCATCAACGATCACTTTGACGGCCTTGGACAAATTAATCAGCTTGTCCTCGGGATAAGTGAAATCGTATTTGATTGCCAAGCCTTTTAGGATGTCGTAGAACGCCTTCTCTTCGAGGTCGATTCCTAGATCTCCGAACGAGCCTTTTTCGGTTTGGAGTTCTCGGATCAAGTCGACAATCTCACCGGAAAAGTCATCCAGAACGTTGCTGACCAGAACGTCGTCTTCGCTTCGTTCGTTGTAACGTTCGACGATCGCCTTGAACTTCTTAGAAAAATCGACTCCCT
>CAZDBA010000271.1:0-2904 GCA_964503615.1 uncultured Pirellulaceae bacterium | reverse complement strand
TCAAGCGGCTTACGATTTGTATGCGAAACAAAAATACATCAGAGGTATCAGTTTTATTCAGTTCTCTCCCCCGATTGGCTATCTGGATTCGCTGTCGTTTCGAGACGAACTTCGCACGCTAACCGTTGCCGAATCGGACAAGGCAAGGCGACTGGGCGAGTCGGTGTTTACCACCGAATTTCCGAAGTTGCAGGCGTTGGAGATCAGCGCCAGCAATCTTAAGGGATCTTTGTCCGAGTTCCTTAATTGGAAGAGCCTGAGCGGATTGAAATGGTTGAACCTTGGTTTGACGAGCCTCGAATCATTCACGGAGGCTGAATTTAAAAAGCTGATAAAGCTAAAATCGCTTTCGAACTTGTCCACGCTCGACATGTGGTCCAGCCTCGGAGCAAAGCAAGTAGAGCTGTTTGTAAAACACGGTTCGATGAAGCGACTTACCCGACTAAGTCTTGCCAGAAACCGTTTTGGTGACGCTGGGCTTGCACCCCTTGCCAGCGCGAAATTCAAAAAGCTTCACACGCTGGATATATGCTGGAACGAATTGACCTCAAAATCGGTTCAGCTTATGGAGGGCTCAAAAGTCTTTCGCAATTTGTATCGTTTAAATCTTTGCGGCAACAGGAAGATCAACGATCAAGCTGCCAAAACCCTGGCTGGCTCAGAAACTTTTAAAAATCTTACCCATTTGAATCTTGGCGGAACCAGTATCACGGAGAAAGGAATCGAAGCCCTTTTGAATTCCCAGAACCTCAATGAGATTCGTTGGTTAAACATTGGCGGCACCGAAGTCGCGCCTGCCACGCTAAAGCAACTCAAAAAGCGTTTTCCGAAAGCGATTCTTCAAGATCTGTACACTTAAGCGTTATATAAAATAAATGATTGTTGCACACTATCTGAGCTGAAAATCTACCCTACGCTTATGTCGACCAAAAACCAGTTGATGAAAGAGGTTCGCGCGAACCCAGACGATGACGAACCGAGGCTGGTTCTGGCCGATTGGTTAGAAGAACGAGGTGACGACTATGGCACTTTTATTCGAGCCCAATGCGAACTGGCGCAGTTGGACGCTGATGATGATCGGTATCCACAATTGGAAGTCCAAGCCGAGGACTTGTTCATAAAGAATAGGACTCGTTGGATTAAAGAGTTGCCCAAGTACGACGGGCTCAGTTGGGGGAGTCACGATCAAGCTGTTCACCGTGGTCATTGGAGCCATAAAAGCGTTCGAAGTCGCAAACGTGAGTATTTTACTCGTGGTTTCGTTGAGTCGGCGAGTGTCAAAGGCAATAGATCGCTCAAAGCCAACATCTCGAAGATCAAAAAGTATGGCTTGCTTAATAGCCTTGAGCTCTTGAAGCCCATTCAAGCGGCTTACGATTTGTATGCGAAACAAAAATACATCAGAGGTATCAGTTTTTTTCGGTTCTCGCTCCCGATCGGCTATCTGGATTCGCTGTCGTTTCGAGACAAGCTTCGCACGCTAACCGTTGCCGAATCGGACAACGCAAGCCGACTGGGCGAGTCGGTGTTTACCACCGAGTTTCCAAAGCTTCAAGCGTTGGATGTCAGCGCCAGCAATCTTAAGGGGTCTTTGCCTGAATTCCTTAAATGGAAGAGTCTGAGCGGATTGAAATGGTTGAACCTCGGTAAGACGCATCTCAAATCATTCAGTGAGGCTGAATTTAAAAAGCTGATAGAGCTAAAAACGCTTTCGAGCTTGTCCACGCTCGACATGTGGTCCAGCCTTGGAGCAAAGCAAGTGGAGCTGTTTGTAAAACACGGTTCGATGAAGCGACTTACCCGACTGAGTCTTGCCAGCAACCGTTTTGGCGACGCTGGGTTTGCACCCCTCGCTAACGCTAAATTTAAAAAGCTTCACACACTTGATATTCGCTGGAATGCATTGACCTCTAAATCGGTTCAACTGATGGAGGGCTCAACAGTCTTTCGCAATTTGTATCGTTTAAATCTGTGCGGCAACAGGAAAATCTGCGATCAAGCTGCCAAAGCCCTGGCCGGCTCAGATACTTTTAAAAATCTTACCCATTTGAATCTTGGCTTAACCAGTATCACGGAGAAAGGAATCAAAGACCTTTTGAATTCCCAGAACCTCAATGAGATTCGTTGGTTAAACATTGGCGGCACCGAAGTCGCGCCTGCCACGCTAAAGCAACTCAAAAAGCGTTTTCCGAAAGCGATCGTTCAAGACCCACACAGCTCGGGAACCAGTTCATGATTCCACTGGAGTGGACGAACAATCTCTGGAAATAATTGATCATTGACGATGATTGCTACCTTTAGAAAATGGCGGGGTCGGCTTTAGATTTTTAAAAGCAAAAAGGCAGATTCGGTAACGAAATAACTTGGGTTGCGAAATGGATTATTTCGAAGAGAGCTTTGTTCGCTGGACAGTGCGACTGTCCGTCTTTTGCTATTTGGCTTTCTGTCTTTTAAAGCTTGCACCCGCCGCGTCGCAGGATTACCGCTTAAAACAAATACGTTGGATCTGGACGCTGGGTTTGGTTTTCTTTCTGCTCCATTTTGCAAGTTCAATGGGGCTCGCCCACGATTGGAGCCATGCAAATGCAGTTGAGCACACCGCCGAGCAAACCGAGTCGGCGACCGGTTGGAAATGGGGCGGCGGTATCTACTTTAACTACCTGTTCGCATTGATTTGGTTGTTCGATGTTGCGATGTGGTACAAGACCGGACCGAGTTGGCTGGAGAATCGAACCTACCAAATCGGTTTGCACAGCTTTTTTGCATTTATCGTTTTTAACGCCACGATTGTGTTCGGCCCGCGGTACTGGTGGGCAATCGGTGGATTGTTTTTGGTGGCTTTGGTGCTGCTGCTGTTTGGCGTGAAGAAAAAGCTCGACGTTTAAGGTGGAGCTTGGTGTTACA
>CAZDBA010000270.1:0-2937 GCA_964503615.1 uncultured Pirellulaceae bacterium | reverse complement strand
TCCGCTCCCGTTCCTGAAGTTGAAGGGGATTTCAAATTCGTCTCGGCAGTCGCAGCGTTTGGCATGAAACTCCGAGAATCCGCACACTCGGGTGATGCAGATTGGGATTGGATCATCGAAACCGCCACCACTTCGCAGGGAGTCGATGCGGACGGTTTCCGCAACGAATTCATTGGACTCGCCAAACGTGCCCGAATGATTTTGAAAAATTAACCGCGCCGACCTCGACGCATGAGGTGGAGTCAGAAACGACTGCAATTTTAATTGGCTGCAATTGCTGCTTCCAGTTCGGCAAGGACGCCGCGTAAGTGAGCCTTACTGTAGCGTATCTCCAATTTCCTGAAGCAGTTGTCTGCGTACCGCCGGACTAGTGACCACAGATGGACTCAGATGAACACTGATGACATGATCGTTATCTGTGTTCATTAGTGTTTATCTGTGGTTTCTCACAACACAACGCGTCGCTTAAACCTGTGCAGCGTACGCTTTGCGGATTCTTGCTACTGCTGTGTCGATGTTTTCTCGGCTGTTGAAAGCGCTTAAACGGAAGTAACCTTCGCCGCAGGCTCCGAAACCGCTGCCGGGCGTGCCAACGATGTGGCATTCGTTCAGCAGTTGGTCAAAGAACTCCCAGCTGGTTTTGCCTTCGGGCGTTTTGATCCAGACATAAGGCGCGTGCTGGCCACCGAAAACTGTCATGCCGCATTCGGTCAATTCATCACGCAGAATTTTGGCATTGGCCATGTAAAAATCGATCAAGCCTTTAACTTGCTTGCGCCCCTCTTCTGAATAGCTGGCCGCTGCCGCACGTTGGATCGGGTACGAGACACCATTAAACTTGGTGCAGTGACGACGGTTCCACAGTGGGTGAACGTCTACGGCATTGCCGTCGGTGTCTTTGCCTTGAAGCCCTTTGGGGACCACGGTGAATGCACATCGTGTACCGGTAAAGCCTGCCGTCTTGCTGAAGCTGCGGAACTCGATCGCGCACTTTTTGGCTCCTTCGATCTCAAAGATTGAGCGAGGAATCGAATCGTCCTGGATAAACGCTTCGTAAGCAGCGTCATACAGAATGATCGCGTCATTGGCCAACGCATACGCCACCCACTTTTCAAGCAACTCACGTGTCGCAACGGTACCGGTCGGGTTATTGGGATAGCAAAGGTAGATCAAGTCCACCGACTCTTCCGGCAACTGCGGCTGAAAGTCGTGTTCCTCCAACACAGGCAAGTAAACCAAGCCACCGTAACGACCTGAATCGTCTGCATCGCCCGTGTTACCTGCCATCACGTTGGTATCAACGTAGACTGGATAAACTGGATCCAGCACCGCGATCTTGTTTCCGCTGCCAAAGATATCCAAGATGTTTCCGCTGTCGCACTTCGAGCCATCTGAGATAAAAATCTCTTCCGGAGCGATATCGACTCCGCGCGAACGATAATCGTTTTCGCTGATCGCCTCGCGCAGGAACGGGTAACCTTGTTCTGGACCATAGCCACGAAACGTCTCGCGATCGGCCATCTCGTCGACTGCCGCGTGCATCGCAGCCACAATCGCAGGAGCCAACGGCTCCGTTACGTCACCAATCCCTAGCTTAATAATCGGAGCGTCAGGATTTGCCTCTACGTACTCGCGTACGCGGCGTCCGATTTCAGGGAAAAGATAACCAGCTTTTAATTTTAGAAAATTGTCGTTGATTTGAGCCATGATCGAGACCGTCAGATGTTTTGTAAAACGACAATCTTAAAAGATTGCAAACATCAAGCAAGTCACCATCGAGTTATTTATTGCGTGCATCGTCATCGGCGCAATCAAACTGTCCCGCCATTCGCGCGCCAGCGACATCCCGATCGCCAGCGTCATCAGGATCGGGATCCCGATGATCCCTTGTGGATGGATTGCGGCAAAGATAAATCCGTTTACCACACAGGCGAATAACACACTGGCGGCTCGTGCCCAACGTTTGCCGGAAGAATCTCGCAGATAGCGATATAAAACACCGCGAAAAACCGTCTCCTCAACGATAGGAGCAGCCACACAGGCTAACAGGACGACACCTATCCAAGCCATAGTTTCACCGCTGGCGATCTCCTGTTGAATCGGATGCCCATCACCACCAATGGGGGCAAACTCCGACCCTCCACCACCTCCCGAAATGCCAGCCACGACCCCAACGATAATCAACACTCCAATCATCACGACTACCATCACCGGAAGCATGGAAACGTAACCCACAATACCGGCACCGATCTCCTTGAACGGATTGCCAACGGTCCAGCCAATGTCCTTGCGAACGGTAGAAAACGGAACTCCATTAAACAGGGGCCAGACCAGCGCCACTAACGACCCAAAAAAGATGACCAGTGAGATCAGCATGCTGGCCAAGGCGCCTTTTAAAGGGAGCATCGGAGAAACGATTGCGACCCCAATCTGCAACGCAACGAATAACACCATCCAGATTGCAAACGTTTCCAGATACAGATGAGAGCGTTCTTTCAAAGTCGAAAAATTTCCGACGATCGCTCGCTGATTTAGCTTTACCACAAAAATTACCGCGGCAACCAATCCACCGATCAGTGCAGCAATTCCAGCGAGCAAGAAGCAAATTAACTTAATTACCGTGTTAAACGCTTCGTCTATTAAATCCTGGCGGCCAACAGTATCAGGGCTGTTTTCCGGTACCAACCCAAGTGCTCCAACCCAGCCCATTTGATCCGTCAAAAAATCGCGGTCTTTTTTTCTGACTGTGCTTGAGTCCCATTGTTCAATCAAGTACTGGTCTAATAGTTGATCAACGATTTTTCGCAGTCGCTTCTGATTGTCGGTCGGTTCGTACTTTTCTTCAGCAACCAAGACGTCGATTTCCGCCAGCATCTCCTTGGCCGCGGCTGCATCGACAAGTTCGTTTTCCAGCAGCACCGCTCCATAACGCTGTTC
>CAZDBA010000269.1:0-2965 GCA_964503615.1 uncultured Pirellulaceae bacterium | reverse complement strand
ATTAAGCTAAACGGTACTAACGGACGAAAGCTTGACCACATATATCCAGGTCTCTCATGCTCGCCTCAAAAGCAGTGTGAGAACAAATGATATTTTGTAGTTAATGCGTCTTAAACTAACGCATGCTAACCAAGCAAGTTTAAGACTAAAGAATGGTATGCCAACTTAAATCACACCAACCAATTCAAAGAAACAACTTCGGTTGTAAGGCGGCTGGGGCGAATAGGCCCAGCCGACTTCTTCCGGCGAACATATGAAAATGGATACACCTGTTCCCTTCCCGAACACAGAAGTTAAGCATTTTCAGCCGATGATAGTACCAAAAGTGCGAAAGTAGGTATCGCCGGATTATTTATAAAGCCCATCACGGAAACGTGGTGGGCTTTTTTTATTAGGCGTTCCTTTTGCGATCGCTCAATCTTCAGCTTAGTCGTCTGATAATAAGACCACTCGACAAAAGATTGATTCTTTGGATTCGTGATAGATGGCCAAAATTCAGAATTGCAAACGATCAATTCAGGTCGGTACGTTTAGAATTGAAGTCAGGGGATGAAACAAACTTATGTCTAAACTGATTTATGTAATGGGTCGCGGTCATAGCGGCTCGACGATTCTCGATATTCTCCTGGGCGAAGCAAAGAATGCCTGTGGGCTGTCGGAACTGGTTTCTGGTTTGGCACGGTTTGAGAAAGACATCTGCAGTTGCGAACAACCGATTAGAGAGTGCGAGTTTTGGTCGAAAGTGAAGGCTGAGTTTGAGGAACAGGGCAGGAGTTGGGAAGAGGTTTACGCTCTTGTGGGGCAAGCAAATGTTAAACGGTTTCCATCTATGTTGTTGTGGGGGCGGGCTCAAAGGGACGCTCTCAACGAAATTGATCAGTCTTTGGTGCGAGCAATCAGCAAGGTGAGTGGTTGTGAATATGTGGTGGACTCTTCAAAAGAAGTCACCCGTGGATTATTGCTGGCTCGCGGCGGAAAAACCAAAATCATTCATATCCTGAGAAGCCCGCTGGAGGTAATCGAGTCGAACTTGTACCGCATTGACCGCGGCGAGAATTTCCGTTTCATGCGCAGGAATTTTCGAGGTAAGCGATTTCGGTATTTGTTTGTCGTCATGAGTGCGTTTGGTTGGAGTGTGGGATTCTGGCTTGCTATGTTGGTAGCACGTTTTGCCAAACCGGAACGGTATTTGCCGATTTACTACAATCAGCTCTACGCAGATCCTCGTAAGGTGCTGGAGGAAATCGGGCAATTTGCCGATTTGGATTTGGAAGATGTGATTCGACAAATTGAGGCGGAAGAACCGATCAAGTTCTTCCATCGGTTCGCGGGTAATCGAATTCGGTTTAAGAAAGAGGTTGTTTTTCGCGACGCACGAGAAAAACGTTCGCTTCGGTGGTTTGAAAGACTGCTGGTCGAAGTGCTGACCTTTCCCGCATTTCACATGCGAAAAAAAAGGTTCAGGTAAGTTTGAGCAAACTGTATTGCTTCAACAACAAACGGAACATCCCTATTGCTAGAGGGCCAGCCACCTGAACCAAACCAAGTTGCCTTTTTAAAAGCGAGGCCACGATTCAGTTTTAACAACTACCGGGACATCCCCAAAAGGCAGGCCTCTTTAAACTAAACCGCAAACCAATTTCAGATCCACCATAAAAGCTACAATCCACAAAACCCAACAAGATCAGTGTTTAATCTACCTACCCAAGTAGGCAGATTTTCAGCGTGATGAACGGTGAAAAAAAAACGAGTTTTGAGCAGGAAAATTGAGTTCCAAGCGGTATTTTTCGGGTATGTGACGTTATCGGGTGCCAATCTTCGCTAAATACGCTCTTCCGCTAGTTTTATTTCAGATTAATGCTTGCATGCGGTGATTCCAGACTTATACTTAAGTTCTTAGGGCCTTTTATAATGGTCTTTAAATTTAAGCACTTAGATTTGCATTACCACACACTCACAAGGAATTTACACTATGCTTAAGAAATTCTTGGTTGCGCTCGCAATTGGCGTTTGCTCGACCAACGTATTTGCTCAAGACCTTTTCATCGGCTTTAGCGATACGACGATCAGTACTACAGAGGTTGCGCAGATTGCATCGCCTGGTCCAAACCCCGTTACCGTGTTTCATGGATCTGCTGCTGATGTCGACAATGCTGTAATTTCAACAGGCCCAGTCGAACTAAATGTAGGTGACACCGGTATCGGTTTCGTGTTTGCAAGAAATGGTTTTGATATTGGTCAACTCCAGAATCTTGAGATTTCAAGTTCTGACAACACAGCTGTTGCGATCACATCAGCCCAGTTGCTGCAATTTGATACGTTTAATATTGTGCCCAATACACAAACACGATTTACAGAACCAGCCACCGCAACACTCAACGGGGACAGTTCTTTTAGTCTTTTTGGGACTAACTTTGGAGCCCTCCCAGATGATGGTAACCCAACATCTAATGGACTCCGAGGTGGTGCTTTTGCTGCATTCGATGATGGTTTCGATGAAGATTTAGATGCATTGCTTCTTGCACAGTTTGAATTTTCAGTTTTGGGTGGTGAAGGAACTTCAGTAAATTTCGATTTTACTGGCGGAAGTCTTTTCCAAGGCGCAACTGAAGTTACAGGCGCAGATGCTGATTTTGTAGGTGCTACAGTAGACGTTCAAGGAGTTCCTGAGCCGACATCAGCCGGTTTGTTGGCTTTGGGCTTGGTTGGATTGGTTGCTCGCCGTCGCCGAGGCTAAATCGCTATTTGAATAAAGATGTTCAGAATTTCTGAACCTATAAAGCCGTGCTCGATGAGCACGGCTTTTTTTGTTTGCCCAGCGAAACTGGCAAACCTATCAGTGCATATCGCTTACTTACCAATCCACGAGATCAAGTCTCGACTACTTAACTTCAGCTGTGAGAGCGAACTCTTTTGATCAGCCTCTAGATCGACTTTTTTTGGCTCTTCTCTTTGATTTTTTCGC
>CAZDBA010000268.1:0-3081 GCA_964503615.1 uncultured Pirellulaceae bacterium | reverse complement strand
GGCCCCGCCCCATGAGCAAAGAAAGCTGGCAATTTACTCCGTTAACCTTAGACTTAAAGAATGTGGAATTTAGAAAACACCTCCGTAGGCACGACGGGCAAACACTCCGATCGCGTCAAAAACTACTTTGTGTGCGAAGGCGATCGTCGGCTTAACTACGACGAAGTTATCGAACTTTGGGTACAGAGCGATTCTTTCAACGAGTGGTATACCTCTCAGCTAACTTCTCACCCGTCAAAGGCGATTCGCTGGGAGACTCCTTGCCTGACCGTGCACAACCTTGATCGCGATTTTGAGTTTGTGCTGGTCGATTCTCCCGGTTTGGACCGGCCCGTCAATCAAAGGCCTTTTGCAGAAAAGTTTAAAGACTCAAAAGCCAATTCAGTAATTACGTTCCCTAACCTGGGCCGTAATGGCATCATGGTTGTGCCGACTCCGGAACCTGAAAACCGATCCTACTACTGCCATCTGTTAAGCTTCCTTCGCGGGGCCAGTACCGAACATTGCAATAAACTTTGGCGCACCGTTGGAGAAACGATGCGGCAACGCGTCAATGAAATTCCGGTATGGTTGAGCACGGCAGGTGGCGGCGTCGCTTGGTTGCACGTACGATTGGATAATCACCCCAAGTACTACAGCTACGCTCCGTACCGAACCCCATGCGAGACGAAACGATGAACGATGAAGGCAAACAAGACGAACCCAGCCACGATCATTTGGTGCGACTGGGTTTGTTTCCAGGCGAGATTCAGGCTTTACATGCTCAAGCTCTCTTGAAAGAAGCCAACATCAAAGCCTCTTTGGTAGATCCAGAAGGCGGAGGATTCGGGTTAGGTCTGGACGTTGACGAACAATTTGAATTAATCGTCAATCAAAAAGATTTCGAAGCCGCCAAAAAGCTGATCGAAGAAATGGAAGCCGCCGAAGAAGGCGAACCGGTTCCCGCGTGGACATGTGCATGTGGTGAAGAAGTGGACGAAGGTTTCGGTATTTGCTGGTCCTGCGGTGCCGAGTACCAAGGCAGCTGAAAATCAATAGTCGCTCTGGAGTTGAATGGTCCAAAGCGATAGAACGGTAGCTCAATGTCTGTCGCAAAAAAAACTACGATTCGAAACCGCGCCCCTTCCCATCTCCGCTCACAGGGAATTGCCATACACGCTCTTCACAAAAGCGGCACGATGTTTCTCTATCATTTTTTTAAGCGACTTGCCGCGCAACAACAATTCGAATTCTTCTCTACCAATAACGATCCGCCCAACGAACCCGCGGAAGACACCACGCTACCTGCCCGATTTTGCTGTTGCCCCTTGCGTACTTTTGAATTCGATTCCAGTTTCACGATCTCGGACGATCTATTCCGAATTTTTCACGTTCGGGATCCGCGCGACATGCTGGTATCGGAATACTTTTCGTTTGGCTGGTCGCATCCGACCACCGCATCCGAAGGCGCGGGTCTATCAAAACGCCGCAAAGAGATCCAGCAGATGTCGATAGACGACTATGTTGTGAACCAACCCAAGTTCAGCAATCGGCCGCTAGACAAAAAATTTCGTCCACTCGTAACACGGAAACTGGAACCAAACTCAGAAATCCTAGTCAAATATGAAACGATGGTAACTCGGTTTCCAGCTTGGGTAGCAAAAGTGATCCAACCGTTTGGCTTTCGCATTCCACGGTTCGCCGCAGCCAAACTGGCTTGGAGATATCGGAATGAATTCAAACCCAGTGGCAAAGGAACTCACAAACGAACCATCACACCAGGCGATTTCCGCAACCAACTCCAACCCCGAACGATCCAGATTCTGAACGATCGTTTTGAGGACGTGCTGGAAAAGTTTGCTTATGAAGCATAGACCTTGCCCGCGTTACAAAATAGCTTGCGATTAACTATCGGAACGCTTCTTGCGCATTTCGACGACGTTGCCACGTTCGCTAAAGCAGACTTCGTCCATACAGTTCTTCATTAGCATCACACCTCGTCCGGAACCTTTCTCGATATTCTCGGCCAAAGTAGGATCGGGAACCTCGCTGGGAGCGAACCCCTCACCCTCGTCTTCGATTCTAGCCCAGAACAGATCAGGATCTCCCTTGATGGCAACCTTGATGCACTTGGTCTCATCACAACAGTTGCCATGCTTGATCGCATTGACAACTGCTTCTTCCACGCCCATGCGAATTTTGAAAATATCTTTTTCACTCCAACCGCTTTCAGACAATCTATCCAAAAGCTCGGCGATCAACTCCGCTGCGCATTTCGGATCAGAAGAAAGCGCGCGTTCAAGCGTCCACGACTCTTTGCCCATAAAATGCGGATCCCATTTTCGTCAGCGTGTCAGAAAAGCTCTCGAACTATTCACTCTTGCCCAGTGATTTGATCGCTTCTTGCTGCTCGTCCTCGATCTGAAACAGGTCGTCCAAGCTGGTCAAGTTAAAAAGATCACGAACTTCCGGACGCAGATTGCTGAGCATAACCTGCCCTCCTTTGGCACGCATTCGCTTTTCCATCACAATCAGTTTGTTGATTGCCGCACTGGAAAAGAATTTTATGTTCGAGAAATTGATTACCACTTTCTCATTCTCGTCCGAGTCCGTAAGTCGCAGTAGCTCTTTGCCAAGCTGTTCAATACGCGCAGGGTCCATCACTTTTTCATCGGTAAATTTGACGACAGCCACTTCTTCGACGCTGTCCAACTCGATACATTCAAATTTACTCATAAACGATCTCTGATTCTCGAAAAGCTTTCTGGGGGCCGAAAGGGAAGAGCAGAAACAAGAGACTAAAAACCAACAAGTTTCAATTGAGCCGATTCCTCGCGGACTAACTTGTATATGATACCAAAACCAACACGCCAAATGAATACTCTGGCTTGCTCGATTTGAAATTGCGATCCTCTTTTTGTTCGCTGACTCGAAGGTTAGGCGCTTCAAAACCCAAACTCCTTACCGCTTCGTAGTGGGATTCGCCAGAATTCCTTTCGTCCCAAAGATAATCATCGGTTCGGAGCATTCCGGGCATTTGTGGGTTGAGTCGCGGTAAATACTCTCAATGCCATCAAGGGTCAAGTTGAGTTCGCGTTCGAG
>CAZDBA010000267.1:1232-3127 GCA_964503615.1 uncultured Pirellulaceae bacterium | reverse complement strand
GAAGCACAACGCGTAGCCGAAGAAGAAACAGAAGCACAACGCGTAGCCGAAGAAGAAGCAGAAGCACAACGCGTCGCTGAAAAAGAAGCTGAAGTACAACGTGTTATTGAAGAAGCTGAAGCAAAGCGAACTGAAGAAGCTCGATTGGAAGAAGAAGACCGTTTGGCCGAAGAAGCCGAAGCACGTCGCTTGGCTGAGGAAGAAGAAGCCGAAGAAGCTGAGCAAAAAGAAGAGGGAAAAACCGAAACTGCTTCAGAAGCGGATGAAGTTGAAACTCAAAAAGAAAACGAAATCTACGACACTGTCAACGAGATTGTCAGCGGCGTTAAATCCACGATCACACCTGCATTCACTCTTAACGACTCGATCGTTAGCGACGAAGCCAAAGGCAGTGACGATGTTGCTGAAGCCAACAAGGCTGAAGTCGAAGCTAAAGGCAGTGATGAAGACATCACCGAAAGCAGCAAGGTCGAAGAACCTCAAATAGCAGCCAAGCCATTAGTGTTGACCGTGGACGACAGCCCAACGATTCGCAAATTGGTCACGATGACATTGTCTCGCGAAGGGTTCGAAGTGGTCTCAGCCGCTGACGGAATCGAAGCGTTGACATTACTTGCCGAGCGGGTACCGAGCATCATTCTCTCGGACATCAACATGCCACGGTTGGACGGTTACAAACTTTGCAAGTTCGTTAAACGTAATCAGGGCACAAAGCACATTCCCGTCATTCTCCTTTCAGGAAAAGACGGAGTGTTCGACAAGATGCGTGGCAAGATGTCAGGCTGCGATGGCTACATCACCAAGCCATTCGAATCGAACGACTTGCTTGAGAAGGTCAGAAGCTTCATCGCTGCAAGCGTCTAACTAACGAAGGATCCGGGTTGGATTGCAAAACGCAGTCCAACCACAACTTTATCAACAACCAACGAGAACCCCAATGAGTCAGTTAAACCAAGAAACGGCAAAGCCCACAACCGAAGGCGTTCGCGATGCGGACCTGGCAGCCTTTGAACTGTCGTGCGTTCATTTGATTTGTCAGCTGGAACATTTGCTTGCCACCGCCAAGGAATCGGACCGTAGCGATCAGGTGGAAGACTCTGCCAAACTTGCCAACAAGATCCTGGGAAAGCTTATCAACTTTGCTGATGAGTTTCTGCCTGGCTCAGACGATGCGATTCTGGAAGAGCTTGGAAAAGCAGCTCGCTCGAGTGCTACCCACAAGGATGCGCTCAGCAAGCGGTCGTGGGGAACAACATTGAAGAGTCTGTTTCTCGTGGACGCGGTTGATGAAAAATCAAAAGCAACACACGAAAAACTAGGCAAAGACCTGGCCTGTGCCTGTGCTTCGATCTTGAATCAAGCGATTCAATTGGTCGGAGAGGACTCGGAAATCGGTCAACAGGTTAGCCAGAGCACAACTGTCTTTGTAAATGAATTTGAAGCGGTTTGGTAAGCAAAAGCCTGACGCTCGAATACACAAGTACCGGTTTACGAAGAGATCGAAAATGTGCCAACAAAAAATACTGATTGTCGAAGACAGCCCGACAACGCGCCGACAGATCGCCGAGATCCTGAGAAACGAGGGTTATGAAATTCTGACCGCCGAAGACGGAGAAGCAGGACTTGAATTGATTAACGAGCATCATCCTGAATTGGTTGTACTCGACATCGTTTTGCCCAAAAAGAACGGCTACCAAGTTTGTCGAACCGTTAAGTCAAATCCAGACCTCGCCATCAAAGTGATGATGGTGACAGCCAAAGATCAGGTTAAAGATCGGATCTGGGGTCAACGACAGGGAGCCGACTTTTACCTTTCAAAACCGATCAATGAAGAAGAACTAATCGAAGCAGTGCGGAACCTTGTCCCTCCTTCACCAAGCTCTTCAAACGCCTGA
>CAZDBA010000267.1:0-1132 GCA_964503615.1 uncultured Pirellulaceae bacterium | reverse complement strand
CAACCCAAACCAAATTCAACCCAAACCAAATTCAACCACAACCAAGAATTGAACCATGTCTGACTTAAACGTAAACCCTAGCGAAGATCCGGTAAATGCGGACATCCAAAAGGCGCTGATTGCGGCATTTGGTGACGATGCAGCGGACTGGCTGGAAGACGAAGACCAAAAAATCGAAAACGATGAGTCTACTGCGGCAATGCTCGCGCAGGCAACTTCAGAGACGACTCCAACCGATGGCTCGAACGACCTCGAGGCTCTCTTAGACAAACTCAATTCCGCCCTCGCTGATGGCGAATTACCCGCCCCCGCCTCCCCCAAGGAGTTGGTAAACGAAGGCGAACAAAACACTCAACTTGACGGCCCTCGTCACGTTGTGTTCTCAGTCGGCTCTCAACAATTTGGAATTCCTTTAACAGGAGTCCATGAAATTGATCGCTGCGGCAAAGTCACCTCACTTCCACGTACGCCGGCATGGCTGCGTGGAGTGACGAATTTGCGAGGTGAAATCCTTTCGGTTACCGACTTTCGGAACCTGCTGGAGCTTACCGAAGACCGACAAACTGTCGGTGAAAAAATTATCGTTGTCCACAGCGAGCGTCACAATGCACGTACTGCCCTGGTTGTTGATCGAGTACTTGGTATTCGTAACTTGAGCGGCGAGCAAGGACCTCTCGAAGGACTAACTGATCGTTTGACTGCCTTTGCAGAAAGTCTTGCGATCACCGATCAGGCGACCACCGTTTTGATCGATCCGGATCGTTTACTTGGATGCGACGAACTTATCTCGTTCGCGAAAAAGTAACCCAACGCCCTGGACCGTTCGGAGCGCGACGCCTGTCGCGCGTTTTGTCCTAGTTGGAAAATTGTTCACTACTTAAACCCACAATCTCAACCAAAACTACTCAGAGGAAATTCAAATGAATTTGTTGCAATCGCTGGCGAATACCAAGCCAGCTAAGTTCTTAGGAAAAAGCATTACGCGAAAGCTAATTGCTCTTTTGTTCGTTGTCGGTTTTGTACCGATGGTGATCGTTGCGGTACTGATGTACCAATCGGCTTACAATGGTATTGAATCTAAGTCTCTTGACCAACTTGAGGCGATCAAAACGGTAAAAGCCAAACAGGTTCA
>CAZDBA010000266.1:0-3179 GCA_964503615.1 uncultured Pirellulaceae bacterium | reverse complement strand
CCAAATCGCCCTGAGCGATGTCGTCACTGAGCACAAAAATAAAGTTCGGCTTGGCTGAGTTTTGCCTTTCGCTGTTCTCCTTTTCCGCTTGATCACCCTGACCTAAGGCGATCGAATGACAGACGAGCAAAATTAAAGCGGTTTTAAACTTCATAAATTATTTCCACTCAATTGTTGAGATAGGTTTTTGGGCATAGGGTGACCATTATGAATGGTATGCCCTATGAAACCATCGGTGGCCGAAAGCGTTTCCAGAAAAACGGTTTTCAATCCATTTTCGAGCCATTTTTAAGTGATCGCGTTGCCAACAACTGCCGTCAAAAACACCAAAAAAACTTGATTAATAGTCGTTTTCACGTTCGGCATAGTTTTTGCAACTTTCCCGTTTTGACCTGTTTGGTGACAAAACGGCACTACCGTTGATCGCTTTGCACGAGTGTTCGCATACCAGCGTTAGCTAGGAACGAAAGCACTGCTTCCTCGCTAACGCGTCGGGTTTTCGTGGTTGCTCGTCGTTCACCAGGCAGGCAACTGAATTTCTGAAGGGAGAAAACGATGGCCAATCCAATCGAAAAGTTTACCGCCAAAGCTCACGAAGCGGTCCAGCATGCGTTGCAAACCGCAGCGAGCGCAGGCAATCCTGAACTGGATCCACTACACCTGATGGAGGCACTTGTGCAGCAGAGCGGTGGAATCGTCGGCATGATTTTGCGAAAAATGAATGCTGACACCAATGGCCTGATCACAATGACGCAAGGCGAAATCGCGCGGTTGCCTAAAACAACGGGTGGTTCCGAGCCTCGTATCAATCGGGACTTGCAAGCGATTATGACTTTGGCGAACACGATCGCTGACCAGCTTTCCGATCAATTCGTATCGACAGAACACCTGTTTCTGGCGATCTGTCAAACCGATTGCAAAGCGAACAACTTGTTGAAGCTACACGCCATCGAAGAGAAAGAAGTCTCTCAAACGCTTGCAGCAATGCGAGGCAGCCAACGTGTTGATGATCCTCATCCCGAGGGCAAGTTCGACGCACTCAATCGTTACGGTATCGACCTTGTAGAAAAAGCGGAGCAGGGCAAGATCGACCCGGTGATCGGTCGGGATCAGGAAATCCGCCGAGTGATCCAGGTGCTTTCCCGTCGTACAAAAAACAACCCGGTTCTCATCGGTGAGCCGGGGGTCGGAAAGACTGCGATTGCAGAAGGACTTGCATTGCGCATCGTTGAGAACGATGTCCCGGAGACGTTGCGCGGTCATCGCGTGGTAACGTTGGACATGGGTGCTTTGATCGCAGGAGCCAAATTTCGAGGCGAGTTCGAAGAGCGGCTCAAAGCGGTCTTGCGCGAAGTCGCCGATGCTGCCGGACGGGTGGTGCTGTTCATCGACGAATTGCACACGGTGATCGGGGCAGGAGCAACCGAAGGTGCATCCGATGCTGCGAATCTGCTCAAGCCCGCACTTGCGCGGGGCGAGCTGCGTTGCATCGGCGCGACCACGTTGGATGAGTATCGAAAACATGTGGAGAAAGACAAAGCACTTGAGCGTCGATTCCAACCGGTAAAGGTCGGTGAGCCTTCCATCGAGGACACGATTTCAATCCTTCGTGGAATCAAACCTCGCTACGAGACTCACCATGGCGTCAAGATTACTGATTCCGCTTTGGTGGCAGCGGCTCGTTTATCCAGTCGCTACATTACCGAGCGCTTTCTGCCAGACAAAGCGATCGACCTGGTTGACGAAGCGGCGAGTAAAATTGCGATGGAGTTAGCAAGTGTCCCCGTAGAAATCGATCAAGTTCAACGTCGACTTACCCAGTTGGAGCTGGTCGCGCGGCAACTGGCCGAAGAAAAAGAGGACGCCGCAAAGCAACAGTTGGAAGAAGTCGAAAATGAGTTGTCTGAAAAACGGCTGGAGCTGGCAAATCTGCGGCAACAATGGGAGCAGGAAAAATTAGGCGTCGGCGATATCAAAGAGATCCGTCGACAACTGGAGGCAAGCGAACTTGAATATCGCAAGCTGGAAGCATCGATCAAAGATCTGCAATCGGCCGGCCAAGCGGTGGATGAAGCAAAATTCCAACAGCTTTATGAGATTGACCACCGTTGTCGCCAACTGGCACAGCGAGTCGAGGAAGATGATCGCGCCAAATCAGAGTCTCCGAAAGAAGTTCCCGAACAAAAACTCTTGCGGCAAGAGGTCTCCGAAGACGAGATCGCGGAAGTGGTCAGCGCGTGGACCGGAATCCCGGTAACGCGAATGGCCGAAACGCAACGGGAAAAACTATTGCAGCTAGAGTCTCGTTTGCATCGCCGCCTGGTGGGTCAGGATGAAGCGGTCGTTGCCGTATCGGATGCGGTGCGGCGCAGCCGAGTCGGTTTGCAGTCGCCCGACCGTCCGATCGGTTCGTTTATCTTTTTGGGGCCAACCGGTGTTGGAAAAACGGAGCTTTGCAAATCGCTGGCTGAGGTGATGTTCGACAATCAGAACGCGTTGGTGCGTATCGACATGAGTGAGTACATGGAGCGACACAGTGTCAGTCGGTTGATTGGAGCGCCTCCCGGATACGTTGGATACGAAGAGGGTGGCAAACTGACCGAAGCGGTAAGACGGACTCCTTATTGTGTCGTCCTGTTGGATGAGATTGAGAAAGCTCACCACGATGTGTTCAATGTCCTACTACAAGTCCTCGATGATGGCCGCTTGACCGACAATCATGGCCGCACGGTTGACTTTAAAAATACGATCATCGTGATGACCAGTAATCTTGGCAGCCAGAGAATTCAGGAGATCACCAACGCCAACGGCTCGCAGGAACAGATTCAGCATGCTGTGATGCAAGAGTTGCAAGCTCATTTGTTGCCTGAGTTCATTAACCGAATCGATGATACGATCGTTTTCCATCCGCTGACACAGGAAGAGATTCGCGAGATCGTAGGCTTGCAAATCGTTTCGCTTGAAAAGCAATTGTCAGAGCGCGGTTTGCAGTTGGTGGTTACCGATCAGGCGTGCCAGGCAATCGCGGCGGAGGGTTATGATCCGATGTATGGTGCACGACCGCTCAAGCGTGTTATCCAACAGCGAATCCAAAATCCTCTGGCGAGTGAAATGTTGCGGGAGGACTTTGCCGAAGGCGACTTGATTAAGGTCGACTATAAATCGGGGGAGTTTCTGAT
>CAZDBA010000265.1:0-3234 GCA_964503615.1 uncultured Pirellulaceae bacterium | reverse complement strand
ATGGTAGTGTCGGCTGGTACAAGAACATCGGTTCTGCTGCAAAGCCCGAATTTGGTTCTCGTAACCTCTTGGTAGCTCCTGCTTTTGTTCGTTCTGACGTTAAACAGCTCGCCGACTCGTCGGAGCATGGTGGGAAATTCTTAATCCAAAAGTTGCCCGAAGGCGAAACTCCAATTCCTGGAGCAAGGGCCCAGATATGCGTTTGCGACTACAATAACGATGGAAAATTGGACCTGATTGTAGGTGACCATTCCAATCTCGAAGTGACGCGTAAGCTAAGTGAGCAAGAACAAAGTGACTTTGTTGAAATCGAACAAGAGATTGAGCAGTTTGGCGAAAAGTTCAAAGTGTTTCAGGATAAATTGTATGGCGAATCCAAAGAAGAGCTCACGGAAGATGAGAAAACAAAGGTGGAGACAGATTATCAAGCTCTTGTGCAGCAATACATGAAAGTCGATGAGAAGCGCAAAGCATTCTTTAAAGAGGTTCGAACCGCCAGCTTTGTTTGGCTCTATCTGCGTGATTCGGTCGAAACTGAGATCGCAAGCGTTCAGGATAGTAAGAAAGCTTCTGCGGCTGGGGGACAAACAGGTGATGTCCGGGACGATACAGATAGCGGACCCGTCATTTTTGATGCAGAGATTTCCTCGGAAGGTGACCAACACCAATTACAGGTGAGTTTTGACATCGATTCTGGTTGGCATCTTTATGCCGAAGCGACGGCGGGCAACACAGAGGTAACCCTCGAATTGGAGCTTCCCGAGGGCGTTTCCACAAAGGGAGATTGGGAAAAGCCACCGGCAGCGATGAGTTTTGAAGAGCCGATTCAAATGCTCTACAAAGGTATAGGCGTTTTGAAGAGAGATCTGATCATTGAGCCAGGAGCAAAGGGCGAAATCAAAGTCGTGATCTCTTATCAGGTTTGCAACGAACGAATGTGCATGCGTCCCACAACGGAAGAGATTGTCGTTGGGTTGGAATAGAACTGGAATGTCTTCGTGTATAAGATCGTCTCAGTTTTGAACCACAGATGGACCCAGATGAACACGGATGGCGTGGCCGTTTTTATCTGTGTTCATCAGTGTTTATCTGTGGTTCATACATCTCGTGTTACGAAGTCAACGCCATCAAGTCTCGAACTTTTCTTTGTTCAATGAAACGGTGTTACGCTCTTTGAACTCAACATACTTGGCAATCTGCTGAACTTCCTTTTGGAATTTATTTGTATGAGGGTTAAACCGTAACCTGTTCAACGGTAGATCGTTCCGAAGTAACAGGTTTGGCCGTTGTAACAGCTTTGTCAGCTCCTGATTCAATCGAACACGATCCTTCGCCGGATGTTTGATTGGCCATACGCCGATCGGCGTACCAACATAATGTCGCGTTGCCCAACCTCGCGGCGGCCATTCCCGGCACGATCAGGTACAGATACATCCGCAATCCAATCATTGTCATGGCGGCCAGTGTTGTCAGCAAAGGCGTGTTCTTGCCGGATGCGGTTAGCACCCCAAACGCGTTGCTGCCGTCCATCCAACGCAACAATCCATAGTGCACGATAACCAGTAAGATGATCGTGATGAGGGTGCGCCGGTACGATTTGCCGAGGTCGAGTTTTTTTGGCTTTCTCTTAAACATCATTGTGCTCCCTGACTGGCGTAAACTTCAGCCGGAACAGCGGTCAGCATGGCGAACATGATCGCGTTCCCCAGCGGTCCGCCGGAAACATACTGCCACTCGTCTCCCGTTTTCAGCGGTGCTCCAAAAAGCACAGAAGTTCGATAAAGCTTTTTAAAGAGGCGACGGTCACCAAAGATCTTCGTTCCAGCGATCATGAATCCGGTCGGCGAGACGCCGTAGTTCATGATGACCGGCCCTGAATCAATATCGCCGATGCCGCCCTTGCTTGATTTGGGATATTCCTGCATCAATCCAAAGCCAACCACGGATGCGGCCAGCTCATCGCGTGCTGCCTGATAAAGTTCAGCAGCCAGTTGTTGATCGGCAAAGCTGAGGAAGTACAAACCAAACGTCGTGCCCGATCCCCGCGGCTCATCGACTGGTTTGCCTGAATAATTATTGATCGATTGAATCATCAGGCCCGATTTTTCGTCAATGCAGACCTTGCGAAAGTTCTTAATGATCTTGTCGAGGATCTCTCCGTTGCCAGCATCGGTCGCTTGGTCATGCAGCGCGATCGAAGCGATCGCCAGACAGTTGTCCGGAGGGTAAACCTCATTACGATACGTTTGCAGCAACAGCAGTTTGCTGGTCTCATATCGGCGCACCAGGGTTTCGGTGATCAGATCATTGGTTTCCGCGAATCGCGAATCGGGATTAAGACTTCGGTGTAGGCTAAGGGCAAAGTTCAAGTAGGCCAGATAAGCGCCATGGTGATCTTTATCGCTTTCCAGCGTTTCCATCGCTTTGTTGCCCCACATCTTTTCGTCAAAACGCTGCATGTCATCGGTCAGAAGTTTGTCGATGCACTTCTCCATCTGCAGCAAATAGGAATCTTTGTCCTCGGGATGCAGGATCGCCATCTGAGCAAATCCGGCCGCGCCCAGAACATGCGTACAAAACAACCATTCACCGTTGTACTGGTCGTTGGCGGTTCCAAAGTCGCCCAGCACCAGTTCTGATTCGATATGTTTTTCGAACGCCTTCGCAAAAGCGACTTGTTGCTGCGGGTCATCGAACCATTTTCCATAGCCCAAGCCACACCACCACGAAGGAAACGTCGCCGTGACGGCAGCAAACAAGAGCAGCGAAAGAGGAAGACGAAGCCATTTAATTTTCTTCATGTCATTCATTTCCGTGTATCAGAGTTGCCAACTCACAATGCCTTTTGAACTATTGTGCGGAAATCTATGGGGCTGGGCATTTAGCGATGGAGCCAACAGAAAGAATTCGCCAAAGAGGGCCGGTTGAAACGCCAGAACCATCTGTACAGGTTGAACCGGCAATTGCTGAGGTACGTTGCATTATGGCGGGCGCAATTGGAAACCCGACGCGTTAGCAAGGAAGCAGCTTGTCTCCGTTCCTTGCTAACGCTGCGGTTTCGAAAACCTTGCAAGGTTGCACGCTCTTTGCCTCGAAAATTGTATTGGCTCGAAACGATCCTGCAGCGTCTTGTCTGGTTCGTTCGCGTAGGTGGCGTTGAAAGGATTGAGCATTCCACCTTACGTAACTGGCTGATAATGGCAGTCTCAAAATTTCGGCAAGCAACGTCCGATA
>CAZDBA010000264.1:0-3242 GCA_964503615.1 uncultured Pirellulaceae bacterium | reverse complement strand
TCAGGACTGGCAAGGAAAATTGGCAGTGTTCATTACACTCGCTACGCGGACGACTTGTTATTCTCTGGGAACCAGCGATTCGGTCGGCAAGCCAAACGGTTGCAGGTGTTGGTCGGGCAGATCGCCATTGAAGAGGGATTTCAAATCAACTTTCGTAAAACACGAATTATGCATGCTCACGACCGACAAAAGGCGGGCGGTGTCGTGCTCAACTCTCGTCTCAACCTGGACCGTCGTGACTTTGATCGGCTAAAAGCCACATTGAACAACTGTGTTCGGCATGGCGTCGAATCGCAAAACCGAGACGGACATCCTAACTTTCGCCAGCACCTCCAAGGGAAGATTAATTGGGTAAGGACACTCAATCCTGGAAAAGCAGACCGTTTGGAAAAACTGTTTCAGCAGATCAAGTTCTAACGTTCGTCTTCAGCTACGACGACCAAGGCATCACCGGCTTGCAACTGAAACGAATCGGTTTTCGGCGGAATCAAGTTCACACCGAAATTTTGCTTCTCATCACCAGAGAGTGAGCCGATTTTAATTCCGATGCAAGCCTCTTCGTCTCGTTTCTGTGCCAACAGCATCAAGTCTGCGAAAGTCGCTTGGACCGGAAGCGTGTCAAAATAAAGTTCGATCGGTTTTACGTAGATTTCGGAACCGTCTTCTTCGAACAAGTCGTCGTAAACCAGTTTGATATCGGGCTCTTCGCTCATCTGCGCGAACATCATGGAAACCATGCGGTTGGAAATGATAAAGTCGTTCACACCCGCCTGATGAATCAGTGAGTGGTTTGTGGAATCGAGCACTTCGGTAACGATCTTGGTCTTCACCGTGCCGCCGGCTTCCTGGATTCGATTTTTCATGCCGCGTAATAGCAACAACAGCACGATCGTTTCCGTATCGATTCGTTCCGGATTGGTGTCCCCGTTTAGTCCATGTGGCAGAACCATAATGTCGTTGTACGAAAACGGTTCCAGTTCGACCAGTTGATCCTGCTCGAACGCATTTGCTCTTTGCAACTGAATCGTTAGCGTTTCAGCCTCATTGTTCAGGGCTCCGATTTGGGCAATCATTTCGGGCGTTGGATCGTTCAATACGACGGTGACTTCTGATCCGTCGGTAACATATTCGGCGTACTCCGAAATAATGATCTTTGCCTTGGGGCTCCAGCCCAGCATAAGCAATCGTTCTTTTTTGGTTTCCAGCCTGCGAACTGTCAACGACCGGTCCTGCGGTTCTGCCACAGGTGACTTTTGAAAGTCGATCGTGGAATCGTCCTCAGCCACAATGAGAACTTCGTCTCCGGCCCCCAACACGGTTGAAAGAGCGGGACGTATGACGACTTCCCCCTCTGCATTGCGGATTCCGATCGGAACACCATCGGGAAAATGAAACTGACACTTTCCGAACTCGATCCCGCCCCAGTCCGCTTCGTAGAAGTACATTTCACAGCCGTCAAAGCTGAGCAGCTCCGAATACACAACGCTCAAGCCGGTTGTTCGGGAGGTCTGCACCATCACTTTGGCCAAAATCTCTTCGGCATCAACCATAAATACACGACCGGGAGCAACGGCCTGCACCACGTCCCGATTACGAGGCAGGTAGAGCTCGATCACGATCGGGAAATCGCTATTGGGCGCAGCGGTTTCCAAAGCCAACATCGTCTTGATACCGCGCGAGTCACTCAGGACTTGTTCCGGTTCTGGGGAGTTCTCATTGCAACTGGCCAAGACGATTACGCTTTTCGCATTTCTCACGCTAACCTTGCCCAGCGAATCAGGCGAGGCGATCGCGCCGCTGCGAGTTACGACTCGGAGGTTGCTGCGTTCTTTGAACTTGGTTCGTAAGTACTCGTCCATCCACTCCTTTTCTTTTTCTGCCAGGATCACAACGCACGGGTCATCTTCCGATTCGTTTGCCTCAACCAACTCTCGAAGAATCTCTGGTACTCGATGTGTCCATCCCAATATCAAAGTGTGGCCCTCTTCCAGTACACGACTGTGCCCACGTTTTAATCTGCGAATCGCCTGGTTCAATGCGGTGGTGAGGGTGGCAATCAAAGTCGAAAAGATCACGACGCCAGTAATCCCAGCCAGAATAGCTGCGACTTTGAAGTGTGTGGGGCTTTCGGAGTCCTGGTTCATATTGCCCGGCGCCGTCAGTTGCAAGTAAACACGCCAAAGTTGGTCGGTGATCCCGGCATGAGGATCGGGGCTTAGCCAATGAAGCATCGTTCTCAATCCGATGATGATTGCGAACGCGATCAGGAACGCAATCAATAGGCTGAAAAACAGTGCACTGGTTCCCCGCGCCAGAAAGTTGTCGATGCGATAGTGAACTTTCTCACGCAGCGTAGCCTGATCCGCCATAGAGGAAATCTCTCTGATTAACGCTTGATAGTAATGCCAGATTCCGTCGAAACGGGATTCGTTTGTTTCGACTCAAGGAAGAAGCGTACTTTGATAACCCATTAAAGAGCAAGAGGTTGAGAGGCGTTGGGGCGAGAATAAGCGCGAAGAAGCAAGAAGCCTCAACCTGCGTCACCAGAATCGGATGACTGGCACGTCCCGTCCTTAGCCATACATTGATCGATACCGGGTTGTATGTCGTTCCTCTGGCAATAGGGACATTGAGTCGGGCAAACGTCTTCGTCCTCGTCATCTTCGTCCATTTCGTCGCTGCGAAAGCCGATCGTATCTCGCCAACCGCAGTCAAGGCAGCGAAGGTCCCAAGCGTCGATCGTCAAATCATCCGACTCGAAATGATTGTACTTGCATTGCAATTCACACTTGGTTTGCGTCGCATCGCGGGGGCATTTTCCGCCGGGTGGTTTATCGGGAAGCATCACACTCGAAACTGAACGACAGAAGATTTTCAGACGGCTTAGTTCCCTTGAACTCAAAAAACCGTCAGAATAGCATCGCCGACTCACACTGAGGCGGGCCGCGATGAGAAACTACTCTATCTGGAAAGACGGATAATGGGCAAGCGAATTTTGATGTTGGTCGGCGATTTTGTTGAAGACTACGAAGCGATGGTGCCGTACCAAATGTTGTTGATGGTCGGCCACTCGGTCGACACCGTTTGTCCCGATAAATCGGCAGGTGATTTTTGCCCAACCGCGATTCATGATTTCGAAGGCGATCAGACTTACACCGAAAAACGAGGACACAATTTTCATCTGAATGCCGACTTTGCAACCGTTCAGGAATCAGAGTACGACGCGTTGGTGATCCCCGGCG
>CAZDBA010000263.1:0-3320 GCA_964503615.1 uncultured Pirellulaceae bacterium | reverse complement strand
AACGGTAACGTTGAGTGGAGCCAATGCAGGCATTAATGATGTCTCAGGCACCCAACTGCTGACCGTTGCCGATCAGACGATTCAGGGGCGAGGAAACATCGGACGCAATACGATCAACCTCATCAACAATTCGACTGGTACCATCTTAGCCAATGATGCGACTGGAGCTTTGATTGTTGATGTCTCTTCAGCGATCTTTTCCAACGATGGTACGCTCGGAGTAGCCAGCGATGCAACTCTTGAGATTATTGGTGATTTAGCCGGCTCAGATAGTTCAGTCCTTTTTGGAGACGGAACAATCGTCGCTACAGGTGGAGTCATCACGCACGATGGGCTGATAACTCCGGGCGAGGAAGTCGGAATCCTTGCTTTGGACGCCAGCTTGCTCCTTGATCCAAATGCGGAAATTTCAATCGAAATCGGTGGAATTCTGGCAGGTACTGAATTCGACCTTCTAACTATTTCCGACGATCTAACGCTTGATGGCGATCTTTCCATCTCTCTAACGGATGGTTTTAATCCCCTTGCGACGGATACATTTGAGATCATTACCTCAACGAATTTGAGTGGAACTTTCGCAAATGTTTCAAACGGAGGAACTCTGCGAACCCTGGATGGACTCGGCGAGTTCACTGTTAATTTCGGAGCAGGAAGCAGCTTTGGAGAAAACCGTGTTGTCCTAAGTTCTTTTTCAGTTCCCGAACCTGCTTCGGCTGTATTCTTGACGTTGTCTGGATTGGCAATGCTCGGACGTCGACGCAGGAAGAACTAATGCCGCTTTTTTGAAGGCGTGTTGTAAAACGCAGTATGCGGTCAGCCGTCGGTTGGCCGCATCGTCGCCTTTGCTTCTTTTTTGATTGAATCGCAGTTTTCAATTTAGCTTAAATAAACAAAGCCCTCGCAAGGAGGGCTTTGTTTTTCATTGATTAACCGGCGTAAAAAACGCTTGCAAGTTTGGGATTGTTGTCGATCAATCTTCAAGCGACGTTCTTTTAGGCTTGGTCTTTTGACGATCAAATCCATTTTGCTTTGGCCAAAATCGCTCGATGAAAGTGACCAAGATGAGGAAAAGCAAAACTAAAAAAGGAAACGCGATCGCCGTCAGTAGACCGTAGATAAGTGCAAAACCTAAATAATCTGTTCCTGCAGCAATCGAAATGGCTATCAACAAGCCAAGCGAGTTTGTCACAAGCAGCAAACGCCCAAGACCAAACTGCAACTTTCGATCTTGGGCAGGTTCTAATTGATCCAGAGACCTTAGTGGATACTTGGACTTCATTTCAGTGTCACTCGTTCAAATTACGCAGCACGCTTAAACCTGTTAATGCTTCCTTGGTCAATCCTCAGGGCGACTTCCGTCTCCGCACATCATAACGATGCGTGGGAAGAACTCGCCGACAATTTCGACCAAGTCTTGCTGGGCGGCCATCACTTCGTGAATATTCTTGTAAGCGCCGGGGACTTCGTCCAAACCGCCTGCTAACAAGCGGACGTTCTTCTTGTTCAAGTGGTCTTGCCACTCGCCCCAGTTGAACATCTCTTTTGCCTTCTTTCGTGACATGCACCGCCCTGCCCCGTGCGAAGCTGAATCCAGGCTGTCCGGATTTCCTTTTCCTCTCACGATGAAAGCTGAATCGGCCATGTTACCTGGGATCACGCCCATTGCGCCAGCGCCAGCGGGTGTTGCTCCCTTACGGTGAACGTACACATCCTTGCCACCGTGGTTCTCCAACCAGGCAAAGTTGTGATGGTTCTCGACCGTTGCGAGACGCTTTGCACCGGCCAACTTGGTTACCTTGCGGTGGATCACTTCGTGATTGGCCGAAGCGTATTCGCCCATTAAATTCATCGCAGCCCAATACTCCTGTCCTTCGATCGTATCCATCTCCAACCAGGAAAGGTGCTTCAGCTGTGAATCGTCACGAATCTTGGAAGGCGCTTGTCGAATCGCGATATCGGTGTACCGCCGACAAACTGCCGCGCCAGCGCCTCGTGACCCGCTATGGCTGAGCAAAGCCACATACTGGCCTGGCTCGACGCCTTCGTACGCTTCGTTCAAGGTCACGATACCCCATTCCACGAAATGGTTACCGCTACCGCTAGAACCCAGCTGCTTCCAAGCTTTGTCTTTATTCTCGCGAGTCACCGCGGACACGGTCCAATCCCGGTCCATCACGTCGTGTGCAGGCTTGCGCTTATGGCCGCGTCCTGTTCCGAAGACGGTTCCTTTCTCAAGCGCCCGGTCCAACTCACGGCACTGGGCAGCATCGTTTTTGATTACCGTCTCCACAGGCAGGTCGGTGAAAGTCAATTTCATTCGACAAGCGATATCGACGCCAACAGCATAGGGCACAATCGCGTCCTCGGTTGCCAATACGCCACCGATCGGAAGTCCATATCCCAAATGCGCATCGGGCATCAAAGCCGCACCACGCGAAATGGGTAGGCGGCAAGCGTTTTCAATTTGACGAAACGTATTGTCATCGATCTGATCGCCCCAAGTCTTGTAGGGGATCGGATCCAAAGGAATATCAGTCGCGCGAAACTCGATAATCGCCTCAGCCAACGTTCCGTAGTGTTCGTTGGAGACGTAGACCTCTGGCGCGGCAACGATTTTAGGTATCAGTTTTTTTGGATCTTCCAAACGAGGGCGAATTGCGGCAGCGTTTTGCACGCATCCGATCGCTTCACGGATACAGTCAGTGGGCACACCCAGGGTCATCAATTGCTTTTTGTTCATCAGTCGTCCAAGTTTTTAATTCGTTCTCAGCCAGACAATTTAGATCGGCAAACGTTCGGGGTCGTCATTAAATCGCTTCCTTTTCAGGGAAACCAGTTAGAACGAACCAGCGACTAGCCACCAATGGAACCCACATTAGACGCGCCAGCGTCTGCAATGGTAACCCACGGCCTTGGGTTCCCTTATGCCTGTTGCTATTGAGTTTACTACGGTTTTTATGCTTTTGTGGTTTCGCGCCGCTAACCATCGTAGAACTGATTTGCTTGCAAAAGGTTGGTGGGGACTTTACGATGCATTTAGAACGGGGCAGTTATCGAGGGAGTAAGATGTTAGTTTTTTCTCACAAGCTTTGTGCAATCGCTGTTGTCTTTTTAATAGTTAACGGCTGTTCGAAAAAGGAAATTTCGCAAGAGTCTACAAAAGTTCCTGCTGCGGACATCGGGAAACCAGAACAGGCTGAAAACTCATCTGAAGACGTGGTTCCAGATTCCGACGACGATGTGACTGCAGTTGCCGCCGATGATTCCAACGGTGAAATTGACATCCAAGCTCTGCGGGCAAAGCAACGTATCGAATTCAA
>CAZDBA010000262.1:0-3350 GCA_964503615.1 uncultured Pirellulaceae bacterium | reverse complement strand
GAAAGGGGGCATAACAACAAAAAAACGAGTGACACACAATACTTCAACAAGCCGTTACGCGTCGGGTTACCATTTGCACTTCCAAGCAATTGAAAAAATGACAGCCTCGGAGAGGCGTGCTACTTTGACCAGCGGCCGTTCCTCGCTAACGCGTCCGGTTTCCAATTTCACGCAGCCGGTCAGAGGCTCGTGAGTGAATCACTTTTTCATCACGGAATTCCAGCTCCTCTTTTGGTGCAATCCCCGGTGTGAAAGTCAACAATGCGCGAACCGGGACGTTGGGGTCGTCTGAAACGATCCCGTGAGGCTGGCCCGGAGGAAGTAGAACAACGCTGCCCTGCTGGACGTTGACGATTCGTTCATTGGGCCCCGCTCCCAGAATGAATTTGCCACTACCCGACAGCACGATGTAGTATTCCAGCGTGCTCGCATGTACGTGCACGGGAGAGTCAGTCATCTCAAGTACGGCTGCTGCCGCGCAGCGGACTTCTCTGGATTGGCCCTGTTCAGATTCGAACTGACGTAGCTCTTCGATCAGCACAGTCTTTGCGCCGCAAACACTGACTTCACCTGTAGCAACCTCTAACATCTCGGCGACCAAACACAACTCTGTAGGAGTATCGGTGCCAGCGAGAAAATAACCTAGATGTTTGGCGTCGCTGACTCGCGTTTGCATTGTTTGCTTGAGTGCTTCTCGCTGGGAGTCTGACAATTCAATTGGTCGCTTCTGAGTCATAGAACAAGATCCTTTGTGTTGCGCACAAATACAATTAGCGATCCAGGTCAGGGCGAGCCGAGTTTGTTTGCGACTCCATAATCTGTTTTAGCTTTTCAAGCTTTTCAGGATAGTGCGCCGCCAAGTCGTTTCGCTCTTCGTTGTCTTCTAAAATGTTGTACAGCTGAAAGACGCCTTGCTTTCGGTTGGCTTCAACTAATTTAAACCCATCTTTCATGATCAACGCTCGCGACCCCATTGTGTTAAAGGTATTGTTGACGAAGACGAAATCGTGCGATTCTTTTTGCGGCTGGCCAAGCAAAGTTGGCAGATACGACACGCCGTCTTTCCCTTCGGGAGCTTCTACACCAACAATCCCAGCCAAAGTTGGAAGAAAGTCGTAGTGAGCGGTTAGCAAGTCTGTCTGCGAACCGCCAGCGATTTTGCCAGGCCAACGCACGATCATCGGACACTGCATGCCGCCCTGAAAACCACTACGTTTTAAACCGGCCCTTCCACCACCTCCATCAAAGACATCACCATGATCGCGGGTCCGCCATTTTCGATCGGTCAAATTCGCGGGCTCACCGTTGGGCAGCCGCTGTTTTTTGTAGTCCGGTTTGGGGCCATAATAAAGCTCATGGCCGTTATCCGAAGTGAACACGACGATCGTGTTATCAGCAATCCCCAGTGATTCCAGCTCGTCAAGGATCAGCCCCACATGATCGTCCAGCATTTTTACCATCGAAGCATACTTTTTTTCCGCCAATGAAAACGTCGGGTGATCTGCAAAGTCGGGATGCAACTCGGGAATGGCGACGGGCCCGTGAGGTAACTGAGTCGGGTGGTAGAGAAAGAAGGGTTCTTCGTGGTTCGTTCGGATGTAATCTAGAATGCCTTCGATAAAAACGTTTTGCGAATAGGTCTCGCCGCCAAAGCCAACTTTCTCGTCACCCTTCTCAGACGTCTTGCCACAATTGGCCATCGTGTTACCAGGCAGATCAAATCGTTCTCCGTTACGCCATAGGTAAGGCGGGTAGAATCCGTGACACCGTTGGTGACAAAAATACCCTTCGTAGAAATCCCATCCGAATCGTTTAACGCGTTCATGCCAAGTTAAAAATCCGCGGTCCAGCTTTCCGAATTGAGCCGTTTTGTATCCCGCTTGCTGAGCGATTTGAGCCAAAAAGATTTCTTCTTCAGCGATCGGGTGAGCTTTCGATTTCAGCTCGGCCATCCGCTTTTGATATTGCTCTTCTGTGATCGCTCCTGAGTCACGCCATATCGGCAACCCGGGCCTGCTTTGCTTCCAACCGCCCAGTCGGCCATCATGCATTCCTGTCAGCAAAGTCCAACGTGCCGGTGCACAATAAACAGCACCATAATAGTTGTTGAACTTAATTCCTTCACTTGCCAACCGGTCGATGTTGGGCGTCTTGATAACCTGCTGGCCGTAACACCCCAATAACCCAGGCCCAAGATCGTCCGCAAAGATTAAAATTACGTTAGGAGGATCTTCTTCGGTTGTATTCTGATTGTTTGGCAAAAGAGTTTGCGATGGCTCTGCGCCTTGCCCAAAAACATGAGAACTGGCTAACGAGATTAACAAACATACAGTTAAAAACAGACGTAGCTTGGTGAGCATTTCTTGGGCACTTTGTTTGGGCATCTTGTTATTCGGTTACGATTACTCAAATAACTTACACTCTCTTATCAAGTATACAAAATCCCCGAATATTCAGTGGAGAGGTAACATTCCCCTCACGCATAAAGTTGCATCTTGTGGTCAGTTAGCTGATTCGACCAAATCTTTCACGATCATGTGCGGAATGAGATAGCTGCGAACGCGACTATTCCTCGCGATATTTAGACCTATAAAGTTCCCATTCAAATCAAAAACGGGACTGCCACAGTCGACGGGTTTTAAATCAGCATCGTGGAGGATCACCTTGCTGAATCCATCTCGACGTCCGCTCTTGGCGACTCTGTCAGCAGAATGGCCAGAAGTAAATTCTCCCAGCTCGATCGTTTTCTCCAGTTCTTCGTTATCACGAATGATTGTCGCAACGACGGTCGAGCCAGGCTTAACTTCTTTTAGAAACTGTCGTAACTCCGCTTGATCGGTGATCGTTGTTTCGTTGAGCTGGATAACAATATCACCAACTTCTAGACCAGCTCGTTTTGCTGCCCCGCCATCGGTTACCATCTCGAGAACAGCTCCGTCTTTGTCTTCGTGGTCGGCCGGTCGCACTCCCAAAAATCCCGGCCTTCGTTGTTTTCGCGATGTAAATGACTTTGTACTGACAACACTAACAAGTCCCGCGCCGTCTAAATCGGGTGTGATCAGGAAACTGCCAGTTTTTGGGGCGATATCAGCTTGTTGGTTGAGGTCGATCCCGTCAGCGTTTTCGCCCGCAGCTCTCAATAATACCAGATCGTTTTCCTCGTCACGCGAGACGACTTCTAACTCATTGCCTTCGACGGTTGGATTGTCGCCAACCATCGAATTCTTACTAATAATGAGCCGTGTTGCTTTAATGCGGGTCCCAACAATCGAGAGTTTTTTAGCACTTTCAGTTTGTGTGCTCGAAATATCAACACAGGCATCGTCTAATTCAGATTCCAAGTCGGAAAA
>CAZDBA010000261.1:0-3502 GCA_964503615.1 uncultured Pirellulaceae bacterium | reverse complement strand
CTCGATAGCGCGGGAATCGGCGGCACCATGACGGTTGATGGAGTAACCATCACAACGCAGGATGTGATCGGACTGGAAGGGACTCGTGCCTCCGACGGGACCAACGACATAACCAATATCGGAAATACCGGAGGTTTGGGAATCAACTCTGCCGTCTCTGACACCGCCAGAAACTTTGAGTCGGATGAGGGATGGGAGTTCACCTTTAATACCGATGTCCATTTGCAGAACATGAACTTGGTGCTGACCAATGCCGGCGGCACGCTCACTATCTCTTCGGAGAGTTTTCCGGATATCGCGTTGGCTGGTGAACTCGACGGCGACAATGATCTGGGGAATACCTTTGTGCCAGCTGATACCTTGGTCAGCATTTTCTATTCCCACACCGGCCCGCAGGGAACAGATGGCCCGCGAATCATCAGTTTGTCTGTTGCTGAGGTGGAAGCAGATAACTGTATACTAGGCGACATAAATCGGGATGGCGAAGTCAACTTTTTAGACGTCAGTCCATTTATCTCGGTGTTAACCGCAGGGGAATTTTTATGTGAAGCAGATATTAATCAAAGCGGAGTAGTCAATTTTCTGGACATCTCTCCCTTCATTTCACTGCTAAGTGGAGGTTAGCGTCTGACGTTAAGTTGCTGTGAAGATGATTTCTAATATCCCTTTTTGATAAAAAAAGAAACTAAAAATTCTCGCTCTGCTCGGCGGAGCGGGAATTTTTTAATAGAGCCAGACGAGTGGGAGAAAAGCACCGTGTTATCAGTTTTGGATATTTTTCGCGTTGGTATAGGGCCATCCAGTTCGCACACAGTCGGTCCGATGCGTATCACAAAGCGATTTATTGACAGTCCAGAATTCGATTCTTCGCTAGATTCGATTCAGCGAGTCGAAGTCACTTTACTGGGCTCGTTGGCGTTAACTGGCAAGGGGCACCAAACGCCCAAGGCTTGCATTCTAGGCCTGTTGGGATTGGAACCAGAAACTTTGGATTCGAATCTAGCCGACGACCTCGTCAAACGCGCCAGCTCTGAAAAATCTCTGGCACTAAACGGCAAAAAACAAATCGCTTTTAATCCAGACACCGACTTGGTTTTCGATTGTGAAACGCCATCAGAATTGCACCCCAATGGCATGATCCTGCGAGCGTTCGGCGACGACGAACAATTGCTGATTCAGAAAACGTACTATTCGACTGGCGGTGGATTTATTGCTTCCAAGGAACAACTGGAAAAACCACTGACCGATGACATTGTGCCGACTACAGCAAAAGTTCCTTTTGCATTTGGGTCCGCCGATACATTACTGAAGATTTGTGAATCGGAAGGATTGGATATCTTTCAGGTCATCTATGCCAACGAAGACGCCATGCGTCAGCGGAAAATTACCGACGCAAGCCTGGATCGAATTTCGGCTGTGATGAATTCCTGTATCGACCGCGGACTCAATACTCAAGGAATTTTACCTGGCTGCCTGCAAGTGGAACGTCGCGCGCCCAAGATTTGGCAAAAGTTGAAATCTGCACCTAAAAGTGATGAGCGGGAACAGCTGTTCGATTGGTTAAATGTTTATGCGATGGCCGTTAACGAAGAGAACGCCGACGGAGGACAAGTTGTCACCGCGCCGACAAACGGGGCAGCGGGAATCATTCCAGCCGTTTTGCGTCACTATTGCAACGAGGGTCCTGATCGCGAATTAAACATTCGCAAGTTTCTGCTAACCGCCGGTGGCATTGGACTCCTTTACAAACAGCGCGCGTCTATCTCCGGAGCGGAGATGGGTTGCCAAGGCGAAGTCGGCGTAGCATGCTCGATGGCAGCCGGTGCGCTTGCAGCCGTATGGGGTGCGACGCCGCTCCAAGTTGCTTCGGCTGCCGAAATCGGCATGGAACACAACCTTGGGCTGACTTGCGACCCGGTCGCTGGCTTGGTTCAAATCCCCTGTATCGAACGCAACGCGATTGGGGCGGTCAAAGCAGTAAATGCCGCACGGCTCGCGCTTCACGCCCCTGGGCAAATGAAAGTCAGTTTGGATCAGGTGATCGAAACGATGCGGCAGACGGGAGTTGACATGAGCAGGAAATACAAGGAAACCAGCCAAGGCGGGTTGGCGGTTAATGTTATCGAGTGCTAGATGCGCAATGCACTTCAAACAACTACTCCTCCACCTCTTCACCTGACTCTTCTTCGTCGTCTGACTCTTCTTCGTCTGACTCTGAGCCTTCTTCTTTTTCCGGAGCAGCTAGCGTCATTATGATCGTATCCGGCTTGAGGATTTGACGATATTGATCGGTAAGCGTTTCACCGTGGGATAAACGTACAATCGTAATCGGCTCGGCGGCCAGTTCCTCAATCTGTTCAATAGTGATCTCTTCGCCCGAAGCAAAAGCAAATTTGGCGCCAGCCGGAGGAAAGCGCCTTGTTACAGTTGCCGATCGTTGCCGATGGACAGGCACCTTCCGGGTACGTTTTTCCGTACGGACCCTTTGCACAGGAACCATTCGAGTTCTTGTTTCCTTACGAATTTTTTGGACCGGTACCGTCCGTACTCGTTCTTCAGTTCGGGTTCTTTCGACCGCTTTTTTGTTTCCTTCTTCGTCAGTAACCATTTCGGTATAGGGAACCTCAACCGTGTACTTTTGAGTGACATTCTCGGTGTAAGGGACATTCACAGTAAAATTTTGGGCTACGTTCTCTGTGTACGGAACTTGAACCGTGTATTCTTGAGTGACCATTTCAGTGGTCGGAGGAACAATCACTTGCCTTTCACCAACTTGCACCTGTTTCAGTGTAAGTTGAATCTGTTGGGCATTTGCATTTTGAATTTGTAGCGCTGCGAACAAGCTAAACAAAAACGCACTTTGAATGATTTTGCGCATTGGTCGTTTCCTTTGGTTCACGATTTAAAAATCCTACCCGTTTCGTGTTCGCTATGTTCCTTCTTCGTGTGGAACGACTAGCTTTGAAAGACACAATTGGTAGCGTGCAGCTTAAAGAAGTTCTCGCCGCCTGTCAAAAAAATCTCCTTGCCCAAATGATTGGCAAAGACAGAAGGTGCAAATAAAAATGGCGAGCGTAACCGCTCGCCATTTGAATTTCTATTTTAAGATTAACTCAGGCTAATCCTACAAACCTGGGATTTCGATCTTTTCCTTTTTGGCTGCCACACGCAACTTGTTAAGGGCACGAGCTTCGATTTGCCGGATCCGCTCTTTTGTAACACCCAGCTCTTCACCGACTTGCTTGAGTGTTTGCGGTTCCTGGCTGTGGTCCAAGCCAAAGCGGTTGATAATGATCTTCTTCTCTCGAGGATCGAGGTCCTGAAGAATTTGAGTTACCTGATTAACTCGCTGCTTTTGATCCGACTCAAGCTGATAACGATCAGTTCGCTTGTCCGCCCGTCCCAGGAACAACTCTTCGCCAGTAGGTCGGAATCGGTTTCGTTGCTTGAACTCGTCCGGAATCGTACGAGCAAAGTTCTTCATGATCGCCCAACTGGCGTA
>CAZDBA010000260.1:319-3511 GCA_964503615.1 uncultured Pirellulaceae bacterium | reverse complement strand
CATCGCCGGCAGTTGACGGATCGACTTGATCGCCGTCGGCCGCAGTGGTGATGTTAGTGATCGTGTTGCCACCTTGCCCCACATCAACGGTTCCTTCCAGTGTCAACGTTGCCGTTGCTCCGCTTGCGAGTGTTCCGATGTTGAATAGCCCCGTGATTGGATCGTAGGTGCCTTGAGTGACGCCGCCATTGGCAGCAGTTGCGGTTAGGCCAGTCGGTAACAGGTCGATGAGTGACACGTTGGTCGCCGCATCGGGACCGTTGTTGGTAACGGTGATGTCAAAGGTGACGGTGTCACCTTCGTTAGGATTTGCATCGCCGCTGGCGAGTGTTTTAACAGTAACCAAGTCAGCTGCAGGGATTCCAATGGCAACAGATTCTTCCAGATCATCGCCCGCAGTTGAGGGGTCGTCTTGATCGCCCGTTGCTGCGGTGGTGATGTTGGTGATCGTATTGCCGCCTTGACCGGCGTCGACGGTTCCGACAAGGGTCAGCGTAGCAGATGATCCGGCGTTTAATGTACCAATGGTGAACAATCCAGTGGCTGAGTTGTAAGCTCCCTGAGTAACCGAGCTTGAAACAAATGTCAGGCCAGCCGGCAGTAGATCGGTCAGTGAAACGTTGGTGGCTTGAGCCGAACCGTTATTGGTGATTTCGATGTCGAAGCTGACCGTGTCGCCTTCGTCTGGAGTGTTGTCGCCACTGGCAAGTGTCTTGACTGTCACCAGATTGGCATCACCATCGACCTGTACCGCTTCTTCAAGATCGTCGCCGGCGGTGCTTGGATCGGGTTGATCGCCTACAGCGGCACTCGTAATGTTCGTCAGAGTATTGCCACCTTGGCCAATATTAACCGTTCCGGTCAGGGTTAATGTTGCAGAGGATCCTGCGTCAAGCGTTCCAATTGTGAACAGGCCGGTGGTTGAGTTGTAAGATCCCTGTGTTACGGAACTGGAAACAAATGTTATCCCGGCAGGCAACGTGTCAGTCAGAGAAACGTTGGTGGCTTGCGCGGTGCCGTTGTTGGTGACTTCGATATCGAAGCTGACGGTGTCACCTTCGGCCGGCGTGCTGTCACCGCTGGCCAGCGTTTTCACCGTTACCAGATCAGCATCCGCTTCGACAGTGACGGCTTCTGTCAGGTCGTCGCCAGCTGTACTTGGATCGGGTTGGTCACCCGTGGCTGCGGTGGTAATGTTTGTTAGCGTATTACCCCCTTCACCAATATTGACCGTTCCGGTCAGAGTCAATGTTGCGGAGGAACCCGCATTAAGCGTTCCAATGGTGAATAGGCCGGTGGTCGAGTTGTAAGTACCTTGCGTAACGGAACTGGAAACAAATGTGAGGCCGGCTGGCAAGGTGTCGGTCAGTGAAACGTTGGTCGCTTGCGCGGTGCCGTTGTTGGTGACTTCGATATCGAAACTGAGGGTATCGCCTTCGGCTGGTGTGCTGTCGCCGCTGGCAAGTGTTTTTACTGTGACCAAATCAGCGTCATCTTCGATGGTAACGGCTTGTGTCAAGTCGTCGCCCGCAGTACTCGGGTCGGTTTGGTCACCCATGGCTGCAGTGGTGATGTTGGTCAGCGTGTTGCCGCCTTGGCCAATATCTACTGTTCCAGTCAGTGTCAATGTTGCAGAGGAACCCGCGTTAAGCGTTCCGATGGTGAACAGGCCGGTGACCGCATTGTAAGAACCTTGGGTGACCGAACTGGAAGCAAATGTCAGGCCGGCCGGTAAGGTGTCGGTCAGTGAAACGTTAGTCGCTTGAGCGGTACCGTTGTTGGTGACTTCGATTTCAAAGCTGACGGTGTCGCCTTCGGCTGGCGTGCTGTCGCCGCTGGCCAGCGTTTTCACCGTGACCAGATCCGCGTCGTTTTCGATGGTGACGGCTTCTGTCAAGTCATCACCTGCATTGCTCGGATCGGGTTGGTCGCCCGAGGCTGCAGTCGTGATGTTCGTCAACGTGTTGCCGCCCTGGCCAATATCAACCGTTCCGGTCAGGGTTAATGTTGCAGAGGAGCCGGCGGCTATTGTTCCGATTGAGAACAACCCGGTGGCCGCGTCGTAGGATCCTTGAGTGACCGAGCTGGAAACAAACGTCAGACCGGCCGGCAAAGTGTCGGTAAGCGAAACGTTGGTTGCTTGAGCCGTACCGTTATTGGTGACTTCGATGTCAAAGCTGACGGTATCACCTTCGGCGGGAGTACTGTCGCCGCTGGCCAATGTTTTCACCGTGACGAGATTCGCGTCCCCTTCGATGACTACAGACTCTATCAAATCATCACCGGCGGTGCTTGGATCTGGTTGGTCGCCCGTGGCTGCGGTGGTGATGTTGGTGATCGTATTGCCGCCTTGTTCGACATCGACGGTTCCAACGAGTGTCAAGGTTGCGGAGTCACCCGCGTTCAATGTTCCAATGGTATAGAGGCCCGTACCCGAGTTGTAGGACCCTTGGGTGACGGAGTTGGAGACAAAGCTCAAACCCGCAGGCAGTAAATCGATTAGTGAAACATTGGTGGCTTGAGCCGTACCATTGTTGGTGACGGTGATATCAAAGCTGACCGTGTCGCCTTCGTCAGGATTTGGATCTCCACTGGCAAGAGTTTTTACCGTAACCAAATCAGCATTGGCGTCGACTTGTACGGCTTCTGTCAGATCATCGCCAGCAGTGCTTGGATCGGGTTGATCGCCCATGGCTGCGGTGGTGATGTTGGTCAGGGTATTGCCACCTTCGCCGATATCAACTGTTCCGGTCAAAGTTAATGTTGCAGAGGAACCCGCGTTCACTGTCCCAATGGTGAACAGGCCGGTGCCTGCATTGTAAGAGCCTTGGGTGACCGAACTGGAAACAAACGTCAGGCCGGCCGGTAAGCTGTCGGTCAGTGAAACGTTGGTCGCTTGAGCCGATCCGTTGTTGGTCACCAAGATTTCAAAGATAACGGTGTCGCCTTCGGCAGGCGTACTATCGCCACTGGCAAGCGTTTTCACCGTGACCAAATCTGCGTCGTTGTCGATCTTGACGGCTTCTGTCAAGTCATCGCCGGCGGTGCTCGGATCGGGTTGGTCTCCCATGGCTGCAGTGGTAATGTTGGTCAGCGTGTTGCCACCTTCGCCAATATCGACCGTTCCAGACAGTGTCAATGTTGCAGAGGAACCCGCGTTCACTGTCCCAATGGTGAACAGGCCGGTGCCTG
>CAZDBA010000260.1:0-219 GCA_964503615.1 uncultured Pirellulaceae bacterium | reverse complement strand
CCGATCCGTTGTTGGTCACCAAGATTTCAAAGATAACGGTGTCGCCTTCGGCAGGTGTGCTATCGCCACTGGCCAATGTTTTCACAGTGATCAAGTCAGCGTCGTCTTCGACGGTGACGGCTTCTGTCAAGTCATCGCCGGCAGTGCTCGGATCGGGTTGGTCTCCCATGGCTGCGGTGGTGATGTTGGTCAGGGTATTGCCACCTTCGCCGATATCAA
>CAZDBA010000259.1:0-3514 GCA_964503615.1 uncultured Pirellulaceae bacterium | reverse complement strand
GATTCCTTGAAAGCCGAAGGATAATGCTATCCACGTGATAATGGAACTCGAAATGGATAAGCCGAGATGGTTCTCGCGAACCCAAAACCGCATTGGGTAGAAATCAACACCTTAAGACGTGCTAGGGGCGACATAGCTTTCCATCACTTAAAACCAGTGAACTGGCTGCCATAATATTTATCGGGCAAGTAGAGCGGTGCACGCAAAAAGGGAAATCGTTCGACATCCGACGAAAGCGACAAACCAAAACAGCATGGCCACCCTATGAATCAGGTGCGATTTCAACGGATTTTGCGAGGTTTTATTTTCACTTTCCGACAGCGTGCGGTCCGTTTGTGACCTAGGTTTCAAGAAGGTTCCGATTTTCTGAAGTAGGCAAACGATGTCGAAAAAAACAAAGGGTCGCAAGCGTAATTCTCACCGCGAACAGCCTCAGTATCTTTCTCTTGAGCCGCGTCAATTGTTGGCGACGATCACGGTCGATACGGTATTTGATAATTCCAATCCCAGCGATGGGCGAGTTAGCATTCGCGAGGCCGTTGCTCTAGCAAATGAAACTGCTGGTAGTGATCGGATCAACTTCGCACCTGAGATCCAAAACCAGACGATTCGCTTGCGTTCCGAGCTGAGTATTACGGACTCGCTTTTCATTGCTGGTAACGTAACGATATCGGGCGTGGGTCAAACCCGACTGTTTTTCGTGGATGGCACCGACGTAGAGCTGCGGGGCCTGTCGTTGCAGTTTGGTGCCGCCGACCAAGGCGGTGCTGTTTACGTTGGCCAGGGAAGCTCACTTACCGCTCAAAACCTTAGTTTCTGGCATAACAGTTCTGTTTCGAATGGAGGCGCGATCTTCAACGATGGCGGTTCGCTGGAAATTTTTCATTCGAACTTTCTTGAAAATCAAGCCGGGACCAATGGTGGAGCGATCGCTTCTCAGGACGGAACAACTGCGGTGAGCCGTTCTTTCTTTAACGGGAATTTGGCCGGCGAAGACGGTGGTTCAGTCTCGCAAGAATCAGGAATATTGCGTGTCGGAAGATCGACCTTCGTTGACAACCAATCTTCGACAACTGGCGGTGCGATCGTAACGGGCGACTCCGCCACCGGTGTGATTTTGGATTCAACATTTAGAGAAAACAGTTCGGTATCTGGCGGAGCGATCGCGTTGGATGGTTCTCGACTAAACCTAGCCTCCGAAGAGGGAGGGAGGACGGTATTCCGAGAGAATTCGGCAACCGAAAACGGAGGTGCCGTCGCAGTTTCGTCAGGGGTACTGGACTTGAACGATCGAGTTTTCTTTGTCGAGAACACCTCTGGAGAACAAGGCGCAGCGATATTCGCCAGCGAAAGTCGCTTGGAACTTAATGATGGAAGGTTCATAGAGAATTACTCGTCTGGGGATGGTGGAGCTGTTTTCGCAACACTCAATTCGAGAGTCGCCTTTGATAACGCGGTCTTCGCTAAAAACAGGACTTTGCGATTGGGCGGGGCCGTTGCAGTAAGCGGCGACAGTTTTCTTTCCGTTGGTGTTTCGACTCTGTTCCATTGGAACGGGGCGCACAGAGGCGGCGCCGTTTATGTTGCCGATTCCAACGCGTACTTCACGGGGACCGCAGAAGAAAAAGTCACATTTGTCAGAAACGGCGCTGCCATCAACGAAGTATTCTTCGAGGGATTCGGAGGGGCGATCTACGCAGAAAACTCAAATATTGAACTCGCTTTTGTTCTGGCGAATCGGAATGCAGCGGATCGAAATGGAGGAGGAGTTTACGCTGCTTCGTCTAATCTCATTGTCTCGAATTCTAATTTCAGAAACGGCGATGTAGGGGAAGCCGGGCCTGGGATCTACCTTCAGTCATCAAATGCATCAATTTCCCAAACGACTTTTTCAGGTAATACAGGAAATGGAGAAAGTATCGACAGGCCCGAGTTTGCGATTACGCGATCTATAGTGGGACCTGTATTCGTCGACGTTGAATCCCGTTTAACAATCGACTCAACAGATTTCGCAAGAAACCGTTCAGCCATTGTGAATTATGGCTTACTACGTGGCAGCGACCTATTCTTTCATGGAAACGGCGATGGTGTTACCACTGCTGGCGCGATTTGGAATTTCGGACGAGCTAATCTGACTGATGTCGTATTTCGTGCAAACTTTGGGAGCGATTTTGGAGGAGCCGTGCTCAACTATGGGACTTTAGCGATCGATTCCGCGGAGTTCAGTTTCAATTTGATTTTTCCAAATGCAGCTTCTGGGCTCGGCGGCGCGATCGCATCTTTGGACGGAACCGTCTTTCTCAGCGATGTAGACTTCTTTGGAAATCAGGCTGAGAATCAAGGCGGCGCGATCTATTTGGAGAACTCCGAGCTTTATGGAAACAATTTGCGGTTTGGAAACGACAGATTTAGCAATATCGCGGGAGCAGCGAGTACGAACGAAGATCTGTTCAGTTATCGTGGCGGTGCGATTCACGTTCACGGTGATTCACGTTTGATCCTGAGCGATACCGTCTTTACCAATAACCTCGCGGCGGGAGCAGGCGGGGCATTGGCGATTACGAGCAGTGACGATTCGTTGGCCGCTCCCGAAGTTCGCATTCGAGATTCGGTGTTCTCAGCCAACTCGGCGAGTCTAACTAACCGGGCTTTCTATACGATCCTCAGTGCACCGAAAACTCTTCGCCACTTCTTGGATGTAACTTTGCAGACTGACCGGTTTGATGGCGGTGCGATTTTTCTAGAAGCTGGTGAACTGGTGATTCTCGATTCGGTGTTCAGCGATAATTTTACGCTGGGAGAAGGTGACGACATCTTCAATGAGGGTGGCCAGTTAACAGTTCGTTAGTGACTTAGTTGCGTAGGAAGGTTGTAGACCAAAGCTAGCCAGTTGACAGACTACGCGCAAAAAGTGCGTCGAAAAATACTTGGCACTTTGATCTTAAAATATGGTGTCTACAAAGAAGTGTTCATGAGCGAACTGAAACACGTCCAACAGCCCTCTATTCACTGATAACTTTTCGCTGATACGGTGAAGGCAATTCTATTCAGCGCTTCTATGAAGCGAGAGTGATATTGTCTAAGTGCCGAATCTACCTTTGCTTTCCCGGTGAAATCGCGACGACTCTTAAATCACAAACGTTGGTTTCCAAAAATGGCGGTGCGTTTAAGAACGGGGCGTCGAGCTCTTTTTCAAAGAAGGTGAACGAGTCGTTTCGTTTCAAATAGCTGGATGGGTTCAGCCCTTGCAGGACAGCTTTTTGAAGAAGTTCGTTGCACAAACAAGCACCCGCGACCGAAGTCGTTCCATCCTCGCCATCTGTTCCACCCGATAGTAACGCGAACTCGATCGAATCGAGTCGATGGTGTTCGGAATTAATCAATTCGATCAAGGCCGACAAAACCAGATGTTGATTTCGTCCGCCTTTGCCGGGATTGCGACCAAGTTGGACAACCGGTTCGCCTCCGGAGACCAAAGCGACCGGTTGGTCTGTCGTCGCTTTATCGATCAGCC
>CAZDBA010000258.1:0-3554 GCA_964503615.1 uncultured Pirellulaceae bacterium | reverse complement strand
GAATCAAAGTGTCAATAGACGGTTTTGGAGTGATATGTTAGCCTTTTGAGTCTCGAAAATCAGGAATCAGGAGCGGGAAAAAAGTAATGGGAAAGTTGTTGGCGAGTAACCTATTGAGGTTTTTAAAAGTCCGTGGACTTTATCGCGAAGTGGTCGAACAAGATCGCTTGACCAATGTTAAACCTCAGATTCGCAAGGACTTGCAGGATCTACTCACCGAGGTCAACCAAAAGAGCCCGTTCTTCGGTGGGAAGTTCACGGAGTTTCTGGCGGCCAATTCCGAGGTTGACGACGCGACTTTCTTTTCCGAGTACGCAAAACTTCCCACGTTCTCCAAGCAGGATTATGCGGAAGCGGGCGTACAGATAATGCCCAAAGAGTTGGCGGACAAAGTTGACGACCTCGAGCTGAAATTTGAGAAGCCTGTCGAGACGTTTTCAAGGTTGCGATCGGGCGATTTTATTATGCCCATGGCGACCGGTGGTTCGACCTCACTTCCGCTCAAGGTGCAAATGACCAAGCACCACATGTTCTCGATGCTGTTCACTTTTTTTAAGTGTTGGTATCGAATGGGTTGGCGACCGGGTGAGAAGATGCTCGTCTTTTATCCTCGGAACACTTACAACATCGACGATCTTGCAGGTTTCAACCATATGCAATGGTTGAGTGGCTTCAAGATTCATCTGTTTGACAAGATCGACAAAGACTCGATCGCCGGATTGGTTGACGACCTCAATTCGTACAAGCCCAAGATGTTGTTGGTCTTTCCTTCGCCGTTGAACATGATCGCCGAAACGATTCGCAAGCATAACCTGCCTTTGGAACATCATCCCGAATTGATCAATACCAGCGGTGAGACGTTTTTTGATTGCCAACGCAAGAATGTGGCCAGCGTATTTACCGGCAGCAAAATCGAGGACTCGTATGGCTCGGTTGAGTTGGGTGAGATCGCACATGAGACAGAAGACGGTTTAGAAGTGTTTTCGAACGTGGCCTACGTCGAAACGGAGCCCAATGAAAATGGCAAGCCGGAAATGATTGTGACGAGTCTTAAGACGAGCGAGTTTCCGTTTATACGTTACAAGATGAAAGATATTGCCGACATCGAGTTTCGCAAAAGTCCAAACGGCGAAGAGCGGTTTGTGATCAGTAATATCGAGGGCAAAGATTCGAACTATATTTTGTCTTTCTCTGGCGAACGGTTTTATCCTTCATTCTTCAATCGTTTCGTTAATGAACTCAATGCCAAGTTTGATGATGCGATCGCAGAGATCAAAGTCTACGAGCGAGGGCAACGTCAGATCGAGGTGACTTATATCGTCAAACAAGGATCCGACGAGGATGCGATTCGCACTGCAACGGTTCGGGCACTGAACGAGAAAATGGGCGAGGGCATGCAGTACAAAGTTCAGTTTGTAGACTTTATCGATCACGATTATCGTCGCAAGTACCGAGTGATCGAACGGATCGGGGATGTGGAATACGCTGGTGGAATCGTGGGCGACGATCAAAAACTGGCAGCGATTGGAGAAGGCGAATCGAACTGATTTGCGTGTTTGCCCGTTGCCTGGGCGCTATTCTTGTTGCTAGGCGTACCGATTACAGATCAATGATCTCGCCTTGCCGGGCGATATGCATACCTGCCCGTTGAACCTGTTTTTCGGCTGCGCCATCTTCAACCAAAACGGGGTTGGTATGGTTGAAGTGGATAAACCGAATCCGGTCTCGCATCGTTTGATCCAGTGGCGAAAACCGTTGAATGCTTTCTTTGACGAACGGGTGCGGAATGAGTGTCATGTCTCGCCCAGGAATTTCGCCATTCTCGAAAAACGAGCCATCCAAATAGGCGACGTCGCATTCGGCGATCAGGTCTTCGATCTTGTGATTCCATTTATTCCATTTGTCGATATCGGGCAGGAACGCAACCGTTTTGGACGGTCCTGAGATTTTAAACCCAACCGTTTCAGAAAACTCATCCCTGTGCGGCACCTGAAAAGGGGTTACCGTAATCCGCTCGTTAATTTGAACCACCCCGTCGTTTTCCAACGGGTTGAGCTGGATGTTGCCAAGTTCGACTAACTGGCTCCAAGGTCCGTTCGTTTCTAGGAACTTGCTCATTCGCGGCATCGTGTGAACCTGGATTTCGTTCGCGCCGATCACTTCGCGGCCCAGATGGATCAATCCTGTGTAGTGACCAATATGAGCGTGCGTAAGGAAGATGCCATCCAGCCCCAAATTCGACGCGTCAGGTTCAGCGAACTGGTCCAGTAAATGCAATTGGTCTGGGAAATGAGGTGTGCACTCGAACAACCATCGTTGATTCGATTGATGGTCTACGATTGCAATACACGCAGGATGACGCCTGAGTGATTTATCCTGCCATGCGGCAGCACAACACTGTTTTCGGCAAGCAGCCTGTGGAAACCCCGCATCCTGAGCGACTCCCAATACGATCAACTGCACCTTGTCCGATTCGTCCGATTTCTCAGGGTCCGAAGCGGAGACACAAGCGGGCAAGCAACACGCCAGCAGAAATAGGATCGCTGGAACGAGTTTCAAAAACGATACTTGTAATAGTTTCGGTCGTCGGCGATTAATCATAACCTCAGTACCTTTACGGGAGCTCAAAAAGTTACTTGGATCGACTTGTTCTCAGCCGAACGAATTTCGTTCCTTGAGAATATAACCAATCGGCAGTTCGTTTGCGCTGACTATTCTTCTGGCCTTATGGCTTTCGTGCGGCGTCACGCATCTTTCGGAGCAAAAGGACTAACGTGGGTCGCTTCTCTGAGACAAGTATTAACGCCTCGGAGAGGCGTGCTACGTTAGTGTTCACTTAACCTCTAACTGAAAAACGAATGGGGTTCCCTTGGTAACTGCATCAGGTTCTTCGCCTTGGTATTCAGGGTATCTCGGTTCTGTATCAAACGCGATTTCGTGGGTGCCGGGTTGCAATGCGCGGAAAACGTAGACGTATCGCTCACTCCCACCGTCCATATTACGTGGATGTGGAATCTGATGTTTACGAACGAGTTCGAATCCTTCGTTTTCTCGAACCTTGTGGTCAAATCGATACCACGGCGCGACTCCAACTCCGCATCCGGTTAGTCTGATCGAGAAAACGCCACCTTCTTCGATTTGGATCAGCTGCTTGGTATGTTTTGAGGTGTAGAGTGGACCTTCAACGAAGTTGTCTTGTTTGTTTGTTACCCAAACAAAAATTCCGACGACCAGAACGAGAGCAACAGAAGAAAAAATTAGAATGCGTTTTTTATTTGGACCGAACATCGAGATCTCCTTGGCATTGAATGTGTTTGTATCATCTACATTCAATAAAGGGCGGTTTTCGGTTTGTGACAAAGATAAGTAGCTTTTGCCGCTTTTTCGAAGTAGTTATCCCCAATCGTCGGGAACGTAGGACTCTCGCCCAAGATGGTGACGCCGCAACAGCCCCGCTCGCTTGTCCATCGAAATTCGGCGGGCAGGAAAAACCCCAAACCACCCCCACGACTTGCCCCAATTCGGCGCCTTTTTTCAACCGCATTAGGCACCCA
>CAZDBA010000257.1:0-3577 GCA_964503615.1 uncultured Pirellulaceae bacterium | reverse complement strand
TCAACGACCTCAGCATCGAAAACTTTGATCGCATCCTGAATGATCTCCACTTGTTCCAACTCTCGAATCTGCTGTCGACGAGTCAGTTTTGGTTTGGGCGGCATTTGATGCTCTTTTTGTTTTTCGTTCCAAAGAAACTGGATCTTGAGCGGACACCCAGCCGTTTCGGTCAGTTTTTCCTCGATCACTTTTAACCGTTCAGGGCGACTGCAAGTTTGCTGGCTGTATCGCTCCACCAAAGTAACTTTGAGCGTATTGGGCGACGCGAATTCAAGTTTCTCGAAATCACAAGCCATCTCGCGAGTCATCTCTGGCAACAACTGCAACGTCGCTTTCCAAGTCGATTCTATATTGGCGGGGTCGAATTTGGGAATCGAAGTTTCCACTGGCACGATCGTTTCCACTGGCTCTATTTTTTGCTCAACGTTATTCGGGCTTTTTACCGCTTGGTCGTTTTTTTTTACTTCTGTTTTTGGGGCAGCGCCTTCATCGGACACTACCGCAGGGCTGGCACTCGGCTGCTCGGTTTTCGAAGTCGTTGCCTGCACTTTCGGTTGCCCCACACGAGCAGGACGTGCTGTAGTAGCAGGTCGAGTTGCAAGCGGCTGACCGCTGGACAGCGCGGAAACGAGGTCGCTGATCGAATCCAAGTCTTGCAAACTGCAGATTCGCACCGCGGCAACTTCGATCAACGTCCGCGCGTGGAGGCTATGTTGCATCCGAACGACCGCGGCATCGAGTACTTGAATAATCGACATCGTTTTTTCCAGGCCAAGCGTTTCAGCTTGCTGGCGAAGTTCGCCCAAGTCTCCCACCGAGGTGTACAACAAAAGCTCTTCGCTACAGCCAACTTTTGCAGCCATCAAATCACGGAAGTAACCCAGCAACTGTTGCGCCAATTGCCCCGCATCCACGCCTTGGTTGAGCCCATTGTGGATCGCTGCCAACGTACCACCCGAATCGTTAGCGATCATTTGGCGCGCGATATCGGCGACCATTTGAATATCTGCCGTGCCCAACAATTGGTTAACGTCTGCGGTTGTGATTTCCTGACCGCAAAACGACAGGAGTTGTTCCAACAACGACTGGCTGTCACGCATGGAGCCGTTGGCGCGTCTGGCCAGTAATGCCAAAGCAGCCTCGTCGGCCTGGATCCCTTCGTCGGTGGCAATCTTTTGCAATGAGTTTCGAATCTCATCCGACTTGACCGGCGAAAAATCAAATCGCTGGCAACGTGAAAGAACGGTGATCGGAATCTTTTGAGGATCAGTGGTGCAAAATATAAATTTCACATGCTCGGGTGGTTCTTCCAGTGTCTTCAACAACGCGTTGAAAGCGGCTTGAGTGAGCATGTGGACTTCGTCGATAATATAGATTTTGAATCGACTGCGACTGGGACGAACATTGGCGTTGGAACGTAATTGACGTATCTCATCGATACCCCGGTTACTGGCACCGTCAATTTCAAGCACATCAACGTCTTCGCCAACAGAAACCGATTCGCAAATATCACATTGGTTACAAGGCGAGGTAGTGGGGCCTTCCTGACAGTTCAAACATTTCGCAAAAATACGAGCCGACGAAGTTTTGCCTACTCCGCGAGCACCTGTAAAAAGATAGGCATGTCCAACCCGGCTACTGTTAATGGCATTGGAAAGCGCCTGAACGACGTGGCCTTGCCCGATCAAGTCGTCGAAAGCTTGCGGACGGTAACGCCGAGCCACAACGGTATACTGGGAAGTTTTGGATTGTTCAGGGGTGGCCATTCTCACGTCCATAAAGTTAAAGGTTGCACCAGTTTACCCGATTCGTTTTGGGAGTCTAAGGGACAGAGAAAATTTGCGTTCGGGAACACACGCAATTGGATGTTTTTTTGTTAAATTTGTTTTAATCTGGGCTCGCAGACGACCAAAAGAATTTTTTCATTCTTGAAAAGCACCACAAACACGTAGATTTTCACTACAATGTAAGTGAGTCGATGACACACCTTCTCTTCCCCAGTCATCCTTTGCTCACCACCTCCCTCTGGAGTTACCAGATGCGTTTTCGAAAAACCAAAAACGGGTTTACGTTAGTCGAGCTGTTGGTGGTTATTGCCATCATCGGGATCCTGATTGGAATGTTGCTGCCGGCCGTACAGCAAGTCAGGGCAGCTGCCCGCCGAATTTCGTGCTCCAACAATATTCGGCAGATGGCAATGGGAACACTGAATTACTACAGCGTTTTTGAACGCTTACCGCCAGGCGCTGACTTGGAAACGGGAGCGGGATGGCAAGCTCATATCCTTGGCGAAATTGAGCAAAACGGCATCGCCGACATCATTGACATCCGAAACGACGCGTTTAAGTGGTCCTCTGGTGACGGTGAAAGGGCGATTCAAAACAGTATCAGCATTTTCCAATGTCCCGAAGACCCAGCGCCCAGCAACATCGACAGCCATGGCACCATCCTCCCAAACAGAGCCGTTACGTCCTACATTGGATGCGCAACAGGCACGATCGGAGCCAAAGCAACTGAACTCGAGGCGACTTCTTCGTCCACCGAAGCAAACGCCGAAGCTGTTCGCAATGGCGTCTTAACAGCAACACAACCTCAGGACTTTCCAACCACCGTAATCACCGACAATATACTCGACGGGCAAAGTAACACGATCATGATTGGCGAGTGCGTTTTCGACAACCAACTGGCGATCAATGCTGGAAGGACTTTAGACTGCGACCACTGGGCGATTGCCTCATATCAAAATGATTTTGGAAATGGCACCGGCGGCACCACCTCTGGAGCTTCTCAGGATGAATCAGAAATGGTCGGCAGTACCGGTGTTGAGATGAATCTTTATCACTCATCACGTCGTTTTGATTCGATTAGCGAAGACCTTGGACAGGATATCTCTTTCAGCTTTTCAAGCTGGCACCCTGGCAATGGATGCAACTTTGCGTTTGCCGATGCATCAGTGCGTTTTTTGAGTGCTGAGATCGATCCAGCCGCCTACAGTTTTCTGGGGCAAATGGCTGATGGCCAAACAGTCTCTAATTTCTAACAGTTACTTAAATCTCGGTTATATACAAACAAACTTTGCATCGCGGTTTCATTCATGAAACGAACATTTCTACTATTGATTGCGGTCGTGTGTCTGGTTTCCATCGGTTGCCCTGACCGCTCCTACATGCGCGAGAAACCGAACTACGATCAGATGAAAGACAACTCTCTGTCAGAAGAAGAGTTTTTGAAGCAACAAGGCAAAAACTAGCACCTGCGGCTGCGCACTTCGCAAATTTATTATCGCCGACGACGAACGAGCACCGAAAATCCAGAGAGACAAAGCAAGACCACACCGCCTGTAGGTTCCGGGACCGTCGTGACAACTAACGTTGCACTTCCTGGCCCACTACCAAACACAGTCTCATCCTCCGGTTGATCGTGATTCCTTAGCGACGAAAGAAAACCGCCAAATACGATTTCTGCTCCTGCTCCGGAATTTACGTAATCAACGCCTGATTGGTTTAGCGGAATCTGTATGGTTAAACCCTCGTCATCGGCGGAGATTAAAGTTGACCCTAGTAACGTTCCTGTTGAG
>CAZDBA010000256.1:0-3631 GCA_964503615.1 uncultured Pirellulaceae bacterium | reverse complement strand
GTGGTGGTCGTGGACAAAGGCCCGAAGGTGGTGGCGGCCGTGGACAAGGTGGCGGTGGTCGTGGACAAGGCGGTGGTCGAGGTGCTGGAGGAGCAGGCGGTGCTGACATTGAAGCTCAGCTTGCTGAAATTCTCAGTGAAGAACAAGTTAAGCGACTGAATGAAATTCGCATCAACGTGCTCGGTGCCAACGCTTTGACCGATTCAAAAGTCGCGGAAGCGGTTGGCTTGACTGCTGATGATGTTCAAAAAATCGAAGAAGCTCGTAGTGAAGCGTTCGCTGAAATGCGACAGAATATGATGTCCGGAGGCGGTGGTGATCGATCCGCGATGATGGAAAAGATGCAAGAGATGCGTGCCTCAGTCGACAAGAGCATTATGGAAATGTTGACCGAAGAGCAGGCGTCCCGCTTCCAAACGCTCAAGGGCGAACCGTTTGAGCTAGACATGCAATCGCTGATGATGGGTGGTCGAGGAGGACAAGGCGGTCGTGGTGGACGACCTGGTGGTGGCCAAGGTGGTGCTGGCGGACGTCCCGGTGGCGGTGGCCAAGGTGGTGCGGGCGGACGTCCCGGTGGACGCCCCGGCCAATAAATAATTGGAGTTGCCGAACGTTTACAAAGTCGTTCGATGAATAAGCAATTAATAAGCTCGCGTTTGTTTCAAAGCAGTCGCGAGCTTTTTGTTTAGTTGCGGTGTTTCAGCTCGGACAGACCATTAGCTATTCCAGCTTGTCGACGGCGTATTCTTTTAGCACGTCGAGGTCGACGTATTCCAGTGTCGTCATGTGTGTGGCGGCGAGATAGACTTGGGGAGCACAGCCTGCCTCAAACGCTTCTTTCCATCTTGAAACGCAGAGACACCAACGATCACCCGGCTTTAACCCCGGGAACTGGTATGCTGGAATCGGTGTAGAGAGATCGTTGCCTGCTGCTGCCGAGAACTCCAAAAACAGTTCGGTCATTATTGCGCAAACGACGTGGACGCCGTAATCGGTTCCTCCAGTCAGACAGTATCCGTCGCGACAAAAACCGGTGAGTGGTTCAAAGGAGCAGGGTTCAAGTTCCTGCCCCAGTACGTTTCTGGGAAGCGCCATTAGGATTCAACTGAGGTTTGCAGGTGTGTTGATTTGACAGGTTTAGACAGTCGCATTTTTGGTTGGCGGTTGCGAATGTTTAAACTTAAATGATGTTCACGTTTTTGTCTGGCGATCGCAAAGCACTCGCGGATACGAACCTCCAGCAATTTCATCACTTCTTCATCTGATTTGTCATTGTAATCTTCGTAGTTAATTGGATCACCAAATACGACATGGATATGGCCGGGCCAAGGAAAATTTGTTCCCGGTGGGTAAGCCTGATGAGCTCCATCCAGTGCAGCGGGAACCACGGGGGCTTTGGCTCGTCTGGCCATCATAAGAAAGCCGCCTTTGAACTCTTTGATTTCGCCGTCCTTACTACGTGTGCCCTCGGGGAAAACCATCACCAGATGGCCTAGCTTGAGCCGCTTGATGGTCGCTTTGATTCCCGCCAACCCTTTCTTGCGATCAAGAGGAATACAGTGCAGTTTGTGCATGAACGGTTTAAGCTTGCCAGCGAATAACGATTTTTTTGCAAGAAAGTGGAGGTCGCGCCGGATCGTTGCGCCTACCAGCATGGGGTCCAGATTACTTTGGTGATTGCAGCAAATCAAAGCTCCTCCTTTGTCAGGAACTTTGTGCATTTTGTGACTGCGTATTCGATATCCCAGTGCGAACCAAATTCGCAATCCGAACTTGAAAAACCGATACACTCCGTTGTCGAATTTGCTGGGTATCTCCCGTTCTTGCATCACTCTACTCTTTGTTTTTTCGAAGCATCAACAGCATTACAACAAAATGGCGATGGCGCTGCCGATCGGTAGTAAAAAGTCAATCGTGTATTGTACTCAATTCGTCGTTGGGAAAGTGGTCAGCATCGGGCAAAAGCTCAATGTACCTGCCCATTCCGATGTGCCGAAGTACTCGCGAGGCGATTTGTAGTTGGGCAAAGAAACGCCTGGAACGAACTTTCAGGTAAACCAGCCACGATTCCGCTTTAGGTTTAGGCTTGTTGTTAATTGTAGTCTTTGTTTGCAAAGGCTGGTAAATCTGATAGTGCTTACAACAATCCAGTTGGATTACCGCTGGAGGAATGACCTGAATCGCTTTCCAGCCGTAGTAGTGGGCAATAAAGGCATCAGGAACTGAGGCGCCCGCTTTGGCTTCGAACAGATCGACTAATTTTTTGGCTCCCGTTGGTGAAAGTACATAGCCGGCTGCTCCACATTTATCCTGGATCAAAAATGCGGTGTGAAAGTGTTCGGATATACGTGTTGTTTTTTTTGACAGAAATTTCGTTCGCTGGCGGGTCTCTAAAGTCGCATACTCACAATCGGACGATTCCAGGTGTTCCAGGGCTTCCTGAATGTGGCAAGACAAAAGCGCGTCGTCTTCGAGAATTAGATGAGGTTGTCCCGTTTCGATGACCAACCGCCACGCGTTAAGGTGGCTGAGGAAGCAGGCAAGTTCGACTTTGCGAAGCGGACGTTGCCAACCGTTCACATGTTGTCGATAATCGTCCGCCGAAAGAGTCTCCAGCGATACGGCGGTCAAGCGGGTGAAGGGGAGACCAAGTCGTTGCAATTGCTCCTGCTGAAAAGCCATCCGCTCTTTTTCCGAGTCCAGGTTGATGACGATTGCACGCATGGTGATCAGAAAGGTTGCTTTGAAGCAAATTGAAAAGCTTGTTTGGAAATCCTGCCGCCGTTTATACACGTTTCTCTTAGGGGACTTCCAGCCCTTTTCGATATCGCTTGCCGCAAGCGTACATTTGATCCGAGTGTCACCAATCGCGTTTATCGTGTTTGAGCCCGTATAGGTTGCTGTCTTACCGTTTATTGCTCGCCTTTTTCAACAGTTTGCCGCATAATACCGGTTTCGAATTGTAACGTAGTCCAAACCAGAGACGTATCTCTGGAATTGGACCTCTTTCAACAGACCTAGTCTTTAAAAAGTAGTAAACCATGAAAGCTTCTGTTCTGCGCCTCCACTTGATCGTTTTTGCGCTCTCAATAATTTTTGTTTCGGGGAGCGCGTTGTTTGCCCAGCAAGACGTTCAGCCGGCTGATACTCCGGCTGCGCTTAACTTCACGATGCAAACTTTAGAAGGCGAAGAGGTCGATCTGTCCAGCTATGCGGGGAAGGTCGTTTTGTTTGTCAATGTTGCAAGCAAGTGTGGGCTCACACCGCAATATGAAGTGTTACAAGGATTGCACGAGGAGTATGCGGAGCAGGGATTGGCGATTGTTGGTGTACCATGCCGGCAATTTGGTAACCAGGAGTTTGAGGACAACGCAAAAATTGCCGAGTTTTGTAATCAGGAATATGGTGTAAGCTTTGATATGTTGGCTCGCGTCGATGTAAACGGCGACGATCAGTGCGGTTTGTACCAACATTTGACATCACTGGACCTGGAACCCAAAGGTGCTGGTAAAGTCGGTTGGAACTTTGAAAAATTCCTGTTGGATCGCAGCGGAACTCCGATCGCTCGATTCGGTTCAAGGGTAGCGCCCGATAGTGAAGAGTTCGTGGCAGCGATTGAAGACGCTTTGGC
>CAZDBA010000255.1:1472-3661 GCA_964503615.1 uncultured Pirellulaceae bacterium | reverse complement strand
CCAAAAAGAAGAAGAAAAAGAAGAAAAAGAAAAAGAAGCCTGAGCATCCGTTCAAAGAATACGCCGACATCAATCAACCGATCAACAAGATTCCCAAGCATCGAATTTTGGGAATGAATCGTGGTGAACGCGCCGGGTTACTTAAAGTTAAAATCGAAGCCAACCTGGAGCAGATGATCGCGGTGATGAAGACTTGGATTCCCGCCGACCATCCCTTTGAGCCTTTCCTGATCGAATGCGCCAAAGACGGTTTCAATCGCTTGATTATGCCAAGCTTGGAGCGTGAAGTTCGCCGTGAGTTGACTGAAACCGCTGAGGACCATGCGATTCGTGTGTTCGCTTTGAACCTCCGAAATCTATTGCTTCAACCTCCCATCCGCAACAAAAGAATCCTTGCCATTGATCCCGGTTTCAAGCGAGGTTGCACCTTGGTTGCGATCGACGAATCAGGCAACAAGATCGAATCTGAGCGGATGGCTGTGGTGGGCAATCAAGTCAAAAAAGACGATAGCCGTCAAAAGATCGTCGACATGGTTACCACTCACAACTGCAATGTGATCGCAATCGGAAACGGTACGGCTTGTCGTCAAACCGAAGAGGTCGTTTCGCTGGTTTTGCAGAACGAGCTGGCAGGCAAAGATGTCAAATACGTAATCGTTAACGAAGCCGGCGCGAGTTACTACTCGACCAGCGAAATGGGGACACAGGAATTCCCCGACGAAACGCCATTGGTTCGCAGCGCACTTTCGATCGGCCGTCGTTTGCTCAATCCACTTTCCGAACTGGTAAAGATCTCGCCGGCCAATATCGGTGTAGGGCTCTACCAACACGATGTAAAAGCAAAACACTTATCCGATTCATTGGACGAAGTCGTACGCGACTGCGTGAACTTGGTCGGCGTAGACGTGAATTCGGCAAGTCCTTCGTTGTTGCAACAGGTAGCCGGTTTGAACCAACTGACCGCCAGGCGAGTTGTTGAATATCGTGACGAACACGGACCGTTCAAAAATCGACAACAGTTCAAAGAGGTTCCAGGGATCGGCGATGCGACGTTTGTTCAAGCTGCCGGTTTCCTGAGAGTTTACGGTGGTGACAACCCATTGGATGAAACTTCAATACATCCAGAGAGCTACGAACTGGCGACCAAAGTATTGCAGAAAGTCGGCGCAACCGTTGACCAGTTGCCAAAAAAGAAGCTGCCAACACCGACAAAAGCAGTACCGCCAGCTACTACGAAAGATTCTTCAGAAGCGCCAACTGCAACCGAAACCCCTGCAGCGGAAACTCCTGCAACCGAAACTCCTGCAACCGAAACTCCTGCAACCGAAACTCCCGTCGCAGCGGAAACTGCAGAAGCAGTAGCTTCAAGCGAACCGCCCGCCGCTCCTGCACCGGAAACGACCGTCGTACCGCCTGCCAAGCCAGCTGACTCGGGCGCGAATAAACAACTTCGCGATGCGATTTCAAAGCTGAACATTAAAGAACTGGCCAAAGAGTTTTCTGTGGGCGACCTGTTGATGACCGATATGGTTAGAACGCTGCGAAACCCATCCCACGATCCAAGACAAAATTTGGACGCGCCGATTTTCCGCAGCGGGATTGTAAAGGTCGACGATCTTAAACCGGAAATGAAACTTCTGGCACAGGTCGTCAATGTGGTCGATTTTGGCGTGTTTGTGGATATCGGGCTCGGCATCAGTTGTCTGGTTCACATCAGTCAGCTCACCAACAAATTTATACGCGATCTTCATCAACACTACTGCGTCGGTGACCGGATGACCGTGTGGGTTAAGCTGGTCGACAAAGAGAAGAAACGTGTTCAACTGACTGCGATCGCGCCTAAAGGGGCCCGCGGACAGGGACGACGTTCATCGCCACGAAGAGATGGCCAATCGGGTAGCTCTAGCGGTGGTGGACGAGGAGCTCGCAGCGACCAAAGAGGAACACGCGGACGCGGACAAAAGTCGCAAGGTCGCAACGCACCAAGTGGCGGCAAGAATTATCGCAAGGATCGTCGGCCCTCAAAGCCAAAGAAACCAGCTCCACCGATCACCGATGAGATGCTGGCGGGTGACAAGCCGATGCGGTCGTTCTCCGATCTGGCTCAGTTTATCGACAAGTCAAAAGACAAAAAGAAGTAGTCAACGTTTCAGGCGTCGATTCACATCTTTTCCGATTCACATCTTTTC
>CAZDBA010000255.1:0-1372 GCA_964503615.1 uncultured Pirellulaceae bacterium | reverse complement strand
CGATTCACATCTTTTCCGATTCACATCTTTTCAAAAGGCAGTGTTTACTATCGTGAACGTCGGACAGATCGCTGCACAATCGCCTTGACTCCCATCCTTTGAACCGGACCCATTCGGTGCCCTAACGCTTTGGCATTGCTAATCGTTCGTTGGACGACGTACGACTTGTTATTCTGCACCCAATCTGCTCCACCTCGGTCCATTTCAGCTGCGAGAGCTTTACAGCGCCCGCAATCCGATCCCAATCCGATCCGATTGATGATACGAGTCATTTCTGTTCCGGGTCCACCGTTCGCTGGCGCGGTCGGATAAGAAACCGCGGGGTTAAAAACTTGCTGTCCAGAAGCAACCGCCGAATAACCAGAAACGATCGCGACACAAGCAATAATTGCTACTACAGTTTTAGTTTTCATAACAGCCCCAATATTTTTAATGACTTCGTACGTTTTTACGGCATCTTATTCTTATTACTGACCCTTTGGCCAATGTAGCCGTTCACTCTTCTAACTACAACAACTGACGACAAATAGCTATCTGCCACACAAAAAACAAGTCTCACACAGGGGCGAGAAATGGTTCGTTTGTTCTGTTGTTGAGTTACTCCTTTTTTTTCATTAAACAACCGTCTTCTGTTAGTTTCTCGAAACTTCCAAGCCGGAAAGGAGTTTAGCTTTGGAGGTTGATACTTGGCATAACTTACTTAGTTAATCCGTAATCCGTTCTTCTCAGTACACTTGGCGAGGGAATTCACAAATGTTGAAAGGCCTGTTGTATTTCAGTTTTGTGGCTGCGATAACGATTTCGTCCAGTCTGTTTGCTCAAACAGAAACAGCACAGACGCCAGCGATTTCTGAGACTGCCTCGAATCCGGTTAGAATTCTGTTGCTTCCTGATACAGGACTGATTGTCATCACGGGTTCGCCGGAAGATGTGCTTTGGTTGGAAAAGCAAGCAATTAAATTCATGGCGGCGTCCGAGCCTTCGCGCCCTGAGGCGAGAGTTGTTCCACTCAATTGGGTTGAACCACGCAAGACGGCTGAATTAATACAAGCGGTTTACGATCAGCAGTATGAATCGAGGTTGGGCAAAGCCACGATCAGTCCCATACCGCAGCCTAGAGGATTGCTCGTGACCGGTGGGGCCTCTGCACACAAAATCATCAAAGAACTTGCAGAGAAGTTCGACGAATAATTGCTTGCACGAATAATTGCTTAAGCGGGTTTTTTCTTAAACCCGTAGAAACGATTGCTCATCAAATACTCAACCGCCAGGATGACGATCATTAGAAAGATCAACATGGGGTAAAACGATTGCCCCTCGCGCATCTTGCCTTGCTTGCGTTCAATCTCTTCTTTCTCGCGGGCTAATTGAA
>CAZDBA010000254.1:0-3676 GCA_964503615.1 uncultured Pirellulaceae bacterium | reverse complement strand
ACTTGTTCGACTGCCGGATCTGCGACGTAATAATGGCGCACGTCGGAGGCCAGCAGCGCGGAGAAGTCTCCATGCTCTGGGCAGGTTTTGAGCATGATGACGCGACTGTCTTTTTCAACCACGTCGGCCGGGATTTTGTCCAGGCACTCTGGGCAAATGGAGGTCGTCGTTTTGATCAGCCGGTCGAAAGTGAAATCAGACCGCAAGAACTTGCGGTCCGGCGTCGTAATGTTTACGAGGTCTCTGGGGTTGTTCAATTTATTCTCTCGCTAATTTAGTAGCCGGAGTCGCCAGACTTCGGGTTTTGTGAATGGTTAGCTGGAATCGCCCAGCTTCGAGGTTCGTAAATGGCCCTGAATCCTGGCGAATCCAGCTACTTCAAAGTTAATACTAATGCCCAACCTCGTGATGGTCGCTTAAGCCTTCGTCGTCATCAGTGATTTCTGGGTTTGCTTGACTGAATTTCTTTAACGCTTCGGCCATTGCGGCTTTGGCTTCTTTGTCGGCAACGGCAGTTGACCTTGGCGAAAAGTCTACTGACAGATTTCCTCCGTGCGGCCCAACGACTTGAACGCCCAGTCGTTCTCGCAGATCGTCCAAGTCACGATCCCAAAGCTCTTCCCACTTCATTGACAGTAACGGCTTTGCTTGAAGTCCCATGTGGTATCCGGCTACGATGGATTCAAGGCAGTCACTAAACAAATCTGGTTCTTTGAGCATGTAGCGAAATACACCGCCGGCGCAAATCGCTGCGGCCATCGGACGATGCGTTTGAGATAGCTCAACCGCCTTGATCGCGATCTCACCTAATGGATGTGTGTCGAATCCAGTCACCACGTGCCAAATGTCATGCGTTTGACGGATTCGCATCATCACATAGTCGACATCATTCTGGACGTTGATCTTCCGATAGTAATCAGGATCAAATCCCATCGAATCGAGATGATAAAAATATTTGTAGCCTAACGTGTTCTTAGGGAGCTTGCCGAGTGCGGTCGTATCAGGCACTGGCTGTAGATAACGCTCCTTGATCATGGCATCAACTGCAGGATCTTTGGAGGTGAAGCGAAGCAACTCCTTTGTGCTTTCTGATTTCAGCAATCCATCTTCTATTTCAAAAACGGACTCAGTTCCTTCTGGATTGAACATCATTCCGATGCTGCCCTTGAAAAAACCTAAGTAGGAAGGGTGAGTGTGGTGATTGCGATGAAAGTTTAACAGTGACTTAAGCATGCGATAAGTTGTCGAGCTTCAAAAGAACATATCTGAAAGTTGGTCGCCATATCGCCGTTCGGATTACGCGCCCGTTTACCATTCTTCTCTTTTTTGGGCATGGATGCAACTGGTTCTTTGAGGCAATCCATGTTGCTTTCAAGCTCTAGGCACCATGGAGAGTCAACTTAGCTTGTCCGCCTATATTGCTTGCGATCCACGACAACTTTGAAAACAAACTGCTTGCGCAAGTGTTTTAACACGATCGTTTGCGAGTATTGTTCCACCAATTGACGCAAGTAATAGCTTGGCACTCTGGCTTTGACAACGACCTAACAGAGAACGCCCCGAACAAACTCAACAACCATATAATCGCTTTCGAATCGTTTGGCGATTTTTTCGATATGAGCAAGTTCGATCAAACCCATTGTAACCCTAGCTCTTTTTCTGAATCCTGACCAAGCAGGCGATCACCGTCATTCTCGCGCGATAAGTAAGCTCGATAACATCACTTTGTTTCAATCCAAATATCCCGCTCAATTCTTCAACCGAAATATCTTCCAGGTCACGAAGAATAAATATATCTGAATGAACCTCGTCTAGCATTTCAACACATTCCTTGAATGCGTTCCAAAATGATTGGTCGCCAGATTGGCTAAGTACATCTAATTTTAAACCAGAAATTTGCTCTGGAATATTAAATGGACTGTCGAGAATTTCTTTTACTTTGCGTTGCGTTTTGGCAATGGCTTCGTCGGAGCGGTACTTTTCCTGATAGTGCAAACGAATTTGCTTTCGAAGGATCCCGATCAACAAAGCTAAATCATGCTTGTCGGTTTCCTCAAATTGGCCGCCCGTCTTCAGGGCAGTCGAAAATGTGTTGGACAATATGTCGTCAAGTTCGAGATGATCCGTAATTCGAGGGCTCGCGTACGAATAGAGTTTTTCTAAATGTCGCTTTATTTCATCTGGTGTCATTGGAGGTCGCTGAGGATTAGTTAGAAGAGTGTGACGGTTCAGGGCAATCAGCGACTGATGCGCTCAATGATGCGCTCCTTCATTTCTTGACTCATTTCGAAGCTAAGTCCATCAAAGGAGCGAAGCCTTTTCCGGAGTTCCTCCAGAAGCAATCTAGCCTCTCGTTTTGAATCGCAATCGGACTGGCTACTGAGGTCAAGGTGTTTGAATGGGACCCCAACTCCAACATCAATTTTGTAGGATGACTCAAAGAAGATTTGATGGTTTGACATTATTGCAGCTCACTTGATTTGTACACAAATAACCGTTGCAGAAGGTTGGTCGCAAACTTGCTTTATTGATTACGGCTTGACTCCAACAATCTATGGCCCATTTTGGTGAGCATACTTAGTATGGAGGGCACGGGGCGGCCGTAGGATCGCTACCGCAAGGCCTTTTTGGGGCCCTTGGTAATTACTGCGTGGCACTAACGATGAGGATAACGTTGTAGACTTTTCGGATATTGGCCTTCTTGGTAATGGGCCGAAGGCTCTCCGAGCAGACCTGAGAGAAGCAAAGCGACTTGAAAGGCTCCAAGCCCTTCAAGTCGCTAGTAGGTACCTTTTTGGTAGTTCTTAATTCTTGGACCAAGCCCAAAAGCCTGACCGCGTTCAAACGAGTCTAGTTCTCATTGATCAAACGTAGCTCAGTTCGAGATTATATTTCGAAGTTATAAAGCGCTTAAAATTCCGATAAATGGTGCGATGTCCGAGAAGTTTACTATTCCATTCTGATCGATATCCGCTTCGGCTTGACTTCCACCGTTCGACAGAACTGCAATAAATGGTGCGATGTCTGAGAAGTTCACAACACCATCCAAGTTGACATCGCCCAGAAGTGTAGAAATTGGGGCGGCAGGAAACGAAGCAAAAACAAAATTCCCCCTATCCTGGAAGGCACGATCATTGAGGTTTTGTCCCAAGTCATTGAAGGTGACTGTAATGTCTGATCCGTCCCCGAACCCAGAAGCAACAAGGCCGACAGCAGAACCGATCCGAGCCTCGCTGTTACCATTGAAGACACTGACTCGTGTTAGGCCAGTGACCGTCTGAACGTTACCATTGCCTTGATCAGCAAAAACAGCCATTACATAAGCACCATCACTTATACCAGTTAGCGTTCCTGTCAGATCTCCTTGCACTGGCGTGTCATTACCAAACGCGTCAGATGTTTCGAAGCCCAGCGCTGCACCAGAGAGAGCAACGGCAAAAATGCCTGGGCCATTTCCTGTAAGCGTAGCATCTGAGCCAGTGGTCACAACGATATCTCCAACTCCACTCGCACCGTCCAGCATAAAGATGCTAGTAGATTCAATTCCCTGTGAATCAGCAGAAGAGATAACTGGGGTTAGCGGTACACCACCAAAAGTAACACCAAACAAATCAGAGTCGCCATTTTCCACCGCAAACCCAACGACAAGCTTCGTGTCGGTACCGGCATCAAAGTC
>CAZDBA010000253.1:0-3692 GCA_964503615.1 uncultured Pirellulaceae bacterium | reverse complement strand
CTCAAAATCTGCAGCCCACTCAAAATTTTCAACCCGCGCAAAATTTTCAACCCGCTCCTGTCTTTCAACCGCAACCAACCACTGGCGGCAACCTGCCCAATATTCTGCCTGACACTGATCTGCCGCAAACGCCTGCAAGCAATCCAAACCTTGACTTCGAATCGTTGCCGAATTTTCCCGGTTCCACAGCCAACGACCCTCGGTGGGCGGCTCCTGTTCAAGAACAAGTTGAGTTGCACGAGTTCGCAACCGATCGGCACAACGTCATGCCCAACATCTCAACAGGTAACGACCCACTACAAGCCTCTCAAACACAAACCCCTTACCAATTCATTGAACCATTTGGCCCAACTGCAAATACTCGAGCGAACAGTTCAGGCCAACACGAATATCAGCAAACGATTCAGTTTGACCAGCCGACCCAGTTCGAGCCACAGCAACAGCCTCCGACCGCGCCACAGAGTTCTTTTCCAGTTATCCCTGACCTCGGTCACCCCGCGATCGGTTCAATCGGTTTGATCGACTCGATCTCATCCTCAACTGGTATCATTTCCCCGTCGCACTGGGGCGTAGGCGAGCAAGATCAATTCATTGGATCGCAGCAGTTCATCGACCCTGGTTCGGGAACGGTTATCACTCAGTCTTCAATCGGCTTGGGGGGCAATGCAAGCTTTCCAATCAACCCGGGCAAACGAGAGCAATCACCCCTAAACCGAATTGGCCGGATAGACGAGTTCGGACAAGACTACGACTTTGAGACCAAAAAGAAGCAGTTCCCGCCGATTTCCGAGACCCTCAAGACGGGACGTTACTTTGCAAATGTCGAAGCCCTGTACATCAAACCGCATTTTCAGAACAACAATGCGATTTTCATCCAGTCGCCTGGTATCAGTTCCAACCAACCGTTTGATTTTGGATTTGAAGTGGCCAGTCGTTTTCGAGTCGGATTCGAATCGAAGTACGGACCCGGCTTGGAGCTGAACTACTTCCAATACGACCAAGCCAGCAGCCTGAGCAGTTTTACATCGGATGGAATTTCTACGGGCGAGACAAGCATCCTGGCTGGCAACCAAGTGTCATCAATTATCGCGGCCAACGCGGGTGAAACGCTTTCCGCCGATCACAGTTTGGAAGTCCACCGTTTTGGAGCAACGTTTTTCAAAGACTGGAAATTGCCGGTCACAAGGTTAGGCGGTGGATTAGGATTCCAACAAGTCCGCATTAACCAATCCCTCAACGCGTCGGTAACTGATGCAGGTGGTGCCGAGGTCAGTTCACTTGTTGGCACTCATGACTTTCGCGCGTTTGGACCTCAACTGGCTTTCAATTACTATCGCCCGGTCGGACATACCAAGCTGGAGATTATTGGGGGGCTCTCTGGAGCGGTCCTGTTTGGTAACCGTGACCAATTGGTTCTCAACTCCGTCACCGGCGACATCAATCAAGTCGGCTCGAACGAAGTGCTCATGCTGTTCGAAGTTCTCGCCGGGGTTCAATACATACGTAACTACGCCGACAACCGAAGCTTCTACGCTCGTTTGACGTTGATGCATGAAGCTTGGTTAGGCGGTGGAACAGGCGTGTTGACTTCAGACAACTTTGGTTTCCGAGGCGTCGGATTTGGCATCGGGTTTAACCGCTAAATCTCAAGCGAATCTCGAGTATCCACATCGGATTTCTTCAACCACCAGTTTGTTGTGTCAAAGCGACCCCACGGTTCCGGCAACTTTTGCTAAGATCTAACGAACACTTAAACCCTGAACCAGCTTCGAGCGATAGATGACAGTAGCTGTTTACGTCAATGATGAAAGCGATGTAGTTACCCTGGTCCCATGGGGAATTCGAATTGCCACCTCCGCACGGACCAACGTCTTGATCGTCGTTCCGAAACGGACCGCACAAAATAAAGAGGATTGCTGGATCGAACTGACGCGGGAGACTTCGTCGGAAAGTCCACTCCACAAAGCGATTCTGGACTGCTTCGATGCACTGGACTCCGAGCGTTACATCATCGGGTCGAAAAATTGGGACGAAGCACAATCGTTTGATTCGTCCGTGATTTGCGTGACGGCCAAGGAGTTTGCTTCGCCCGATCCAAACGCTTCGCTGGTCAGTCAAATCGACGAGCTCGATATTAACGTGTTGCTCATCGACTCACACGAACCGACCGGAGTCATTAGCAACGAGGGTGATGATGGCCCGCGGAATTTGCTGTTTGATACCGAATGCGAAACATTGGTAGTTCGTGGCAAGCCCCCACAAGAGGATCGCCCGTTAAAAATCCTGGTAGCCGCAGACAAAGAAGCGATCGAGTGCGAAGTCTCATTGCGTCGAGCACAGAATCTGGTCAAAGAAAACGACGGTTCAGTCACTTTCCTTTTCGTTCGGCCCGACGACGATGAAGTTGCCGAGCAAGTTGGATTGGTTACCGCCAACCGGGTTGTCAATCGAGTCCCCGACATGCGACATCAAATCGAATGCCGCGTCTCGCTGGCGGAAAAATTGATGGTCGGCGTATTGGCTCAACCTGATCTGGAAACGTTTGATCTCGTGATCACCAACGCAAGGGGCTCTGCGGCCAGCTACAAATTCGTCAACGCGTGGGAGAAGGAAGAAGTCACCAACAAGGTTCCACTGGCGATCGTGCGCCCGGCGGTTCCTTTGGCTACGCGTCTATGGACCAAGCTGACTAAATCGGTACGTTCGGTTGTCCCGCAGATCGACCGCGAATTACGAGTCAAGCTCGTAGACCGCTTGAACACCAGTTCCCGTTGGGATTTTGACTTTGTTGCACTGATCAGCCTTTCGACATTGATCGCAGCGTTGGGACTGATCAGAAATTCGGGTGCGGTCGTAATCGGTGCGATGCTGATTGCGCCTTTGATGACACCGCTGGTCGGCATCGGCTTTGCAATGGTGCAAGGCAATCTGCAATTGATTCGTCAATCTTTGCGAAGCCTTGTATTTGGCTTTGCGTTGGCGTTTATAATTGGCGTGCTAGTGGGAACGTTCGTAAATATTTTTGGATTCGTGCCCGGAGGCATGGACCAAATCCCAGAGCTTCAAGCCAGAAACAATCCGAACTTTTTGGACTTGGTCGTCGCTCTGGTTAGCGGAATCGCAGGGGCTTACGCTTGGGGCCGACCCAATCTGGTGTCCGCGCTGCCGGGCGTCGCAATTGCTGCTGCGTTGGTGCCGCCGATTGCAACTTCAGGAATTGCTCTGTCCTGTATGTCGTTTCAATTGTCGCTTGGCTCGTTGTTGCTGTTTTTGACAAACATCGTGACCATTATTCTTGGCTGTACGATCGTCTTTTGGGCGGTCGGAATAGACTCCCGGAAAAAGTCGAAAAAAGATGACCGAAAGGAACGCTCTTGGCCACGATATTGGCTGTTGGGATTCGTTTTGTTGTCGCTGATCCTGGCATCGGTTATGCCCTATGTTGACTCACACCATTTTGGGAAATCAAAAAATAAACCAGAAGTCAAACAGAAAAAGGAACCAGTGCCTTCGCTCCTACCACCAAATTTGCCAGAACAACCAATGCCAGAGCATAAGGCTGAGGAAAAGCCTGAGCAATCGCCAACTACCGCTCCGGAGTCAAGCGACGAAGATTAGGCTAGGGTCAGGTTACACGACTGTCGGACAAAATTGTCCAACCCACTTCTACGCGCGGCAGCTACGCCGTAGGT
>CAZDBA010000252.1:1714-3782 GCA_964503615.1 uncultured Pirellulaceae bacterium | reverse complement strand
GCACAAAAAAGCGATCGTGCAATTGCGATTGGCTGTTGAGCTTCAACCGACCGACGCGGAGACTCGTCAGATTCTGATTAAGGCGCTCGATGCCGCCGGTCAAAAGGAAGAGGCGACCAAGCAAATGTTTGCCCAGCTGGATTTTGACCGTCACAACCTGGAGCTTTATAAGCGTTTGGCAAAACGACTTTCGGACGACAAGGCGTTGGGAGAACGAGCAGCGACGTCGTTGATCGAAGCTGCTCCGTTGGAAGCCGAGAATCATCAAGCTTTGGCCGAGTTGCGAGAGGAGCAAGATCGTTGGGATGAAGCGATCGACCATTGGCAACAAGTCGCCGAACTTCGCAAGCTGGAGCCAACCGGTTTAGTAAATCTGGCGACCGCTCAAATTCACGAAGAAGAATGGGCAGACGCCAAAGATTCGATCAGAAAGCTCACTCGAAAAGAATGGCCATCACGCTTTAGCGAATTGAAGAAGCAAATCCGCGAACTGGAAAAACAGTTGCCAAAATAGAGAGACTTCTGTCAAAGTTGAACGTAGTCAGAGTCGCCCAGAGTTAGAGCAAAACTGCAACCTGAACTCGGGCGAGTCTGTCACTTTATTCAATTTTCAAATGTGAAGTTTTTGATTCAGTCAACAACCGGCTGACACCGTCGCACAGGGGTACACTCTGGTCGAGAAGCCGGATCATGTAACGCAGCCTTTGAGTGAGTATTGGACCGGGCAGATTGGCAACCGCAACGCCTGATCAAAACCGCACAGGAGATCGCTTTTCTACCCTTGGATAGGGTTGAACTGGCTGTTCTTTCCGCATGTCAGACAGGACTTGGAAAGGTGGCAGGTGGCGAGGGCCTGATCGGTATTCAACGAGCGTTTCAGGTCGCCGGCGTGCGAACAACGGTTGCCAGTCTTTGGAAAGTCGATGATCAGGCGACGCGAAAGTTGATGGAGTTGTTTTATACAAACCTTCTAAAGAAAGAGATGAGCCATCTGGATGCGTTGCGGGATGCGCAGCTTTACATCTTGAACAATCCAGAATGCATTCATGGCGAAACAGAGGATTCAAATCGAGGTAAACGCGCGCCAAAGCCTTCACTCGGTGTAGGTGGTGGACCAGATCAATCCGACGGACGCGCCAGCCCAGCACTATGGGCTGCATTTCAGTTGTCGGGAGATTGGCGGTAAATGATGCGAGTTTTCTTTCATATGCACCTTGTTGATTTTTGTCGGCGCTGGGTTGCGCCCAAACGTGACGATTGGCTAGAACGATCGTGAGGCAGAGAAAACAGATGATGAAAGCCGCGCGCAAACAAAAACGGCGAGCAGCTTTGTTGCTGCTCGCCGTGAATTGTGCTTCAGTTAAACGTGGATGGACACTAGTGATGCCAAGGTGCTCGGACTGGGTAGACACCGAATTGGCTCGTGCTCCAGGGCTGGTCTGGCGTATTGCCAAATGCTCCGCCTCCGCCACCAATCGATCCGCCGCCATCACGACCGAACTGATGATAGATCGGGAAGCTGCGTGTTTGCCCAACCCCCCAGTTGTATTCAGAGGTAAATGAAGCAGTTGGCGGAACAACCAAAGCGGTAGGTCGTTGCCAACGCCAATAGTTGTAGTTGCCATGCCACGGATTGTTGAGCTGTTGTTGGCCGTTCCACTCGTGAACTCGCTGAGCCGTGATGCCGCTTCGGCTGTACGTGTAAATCGGAGAAGGCGTGAGCTTGTTTTGACTGGCCAGCGACAATGACCGGAGTAGGTGTGGGAACCGGCTGTGCGTATGGACCGGCGCAGTTGCTGTCATGTCGCTAAATTGGGCTTGGACTTCGTTCACGGCAAACAGACTGCCAAGAACTGCAAGTCCTAGAAGTACAGATACTTTTTTCATCTTTTCTCTCTTTTTGAATCGCGATTCTTGGATCGAATTTTTTGACTGGTAAAGCTCACGTTAACGCAAACTGGCGTTGTACACGGCTCTACTTGGTAGTGGTTGTTCTGTTAGACAAATTGGCTGCGCAAGCAGCACAACCTCCAGTTGGCGCTGGCTCAGAATAGATTGGCTCAGAATA
>CAZDBA010000252.1:0-1614 GCA_964503615.1 uncultured Pirellulaceae bacterium | reverse complement strand
ATAAGCCGGTTCCGTGAAGGAAGGTTCTGTATACTCAGATCCTGAATAACTGAAATCGTCACCGGCGGTTACACCTGCCCCAGCTCTTGAGCAACGACCAGACAAGCATCCACCGCTGAATAGTCCACCGCCTGCTCCTCCACCGAACAATCCACCACCGCCACCGCCGCCGTAAGCATGGCTGGCTGGAACTCGATACCGGTGGACTGCTGCTTTGTATTTAAGTTGGCCCAATAGTCCCCCGCCGGAAGGAAGTCCAGCATAACCCATCACGCCCGATTGCCAGCGAACTTTGGTTACATTCAGATGAGACCCGCCTGGATATGCTGGGGCACCGTAGGGATCCCGATAGTACTGCTCTGGCCCACCGGACTGGGTGATATAATTGCGAGAGTGGGTGTACATCATTTCGTGCGGCATCAATGGTTGGTAGGTATACGCCGACGAACCAACGTATCCAGGCACGGGGTGGGGAGCCGGGTATAAACTTGCGTTGACGTTGTTGGCACCCGAGGTTGAGTACTGACTAAAGAGATGTTGTTGTGCCGACGCATTGGTGGCAAAAAAGGTTGCAATGGCGACACATGCAACGGCTGAAATAAGGGACTTGGTCATTGGGTCTATGCTCCTGAATATCCGTTTCCTGCACTTGTTAAAAGTGCTCCTTGCGAGACTCGGAAAACGTTTAATTCCTCAAGCGAAAAATGTGACTTCTCAAACAAGCTTGAATTCCATGGCTAGGCAGAATCCAGTTGGGAGATCGGTCGAAAAAACGTCTTCATTCGCAATATCGGCACTGGATTTGTTGAAACTAAGGAAATTGACGTTGGTGAAACGGCAATGAAAAAAGCGGTCTGGTACAACCCGGAAAACCGTCTGTGACCGAATTCCCCCTACTGGTACAATCCTCCTAAACCCCCAAGCGTCTAATTGCTGGCCTGATTTTGCAGCCAGTCGTTTTTACTCATTTTTGAGCCCAATCGATCCTGCAACTTCAAACGGATGTGCGATAGACAATTGGAAATTGTCCGTTTCAACATGTTCACCTACACCATTCTCACATGACTGATTGAAGACTTGGTCGTCAATAAACGATGATCAAAGTTTGAAGCCAGTCGTCAAAGGAAAGATCCAAGTGGCAAAACGCCGGTCAGCCAAAAAGAAGTCCGCTAAAAAGAAAACAGCCAAAAAGAAATCCCGGGCCAAGTCCAATGGAAAAGCAGACCGGACCCTTTTTGATGAAATTGAAAACGTCGGAGTCGAATCGGTTCCGTTACGACAAGCCGCTCAGTCGCGCTATCTGAATTACTCGCTGTCAGTCATTACGTCCCGCGCCTTGCCCGACGTTCGTGATGGGATGAAGCCCGTCCAAAGGCGGATTCTTTATACGACGCGGCAGTTGAGCTTGGACCACAACGCCAAACACCGCAAAAGTGCAAAAGTCGTCGGTGACGCGATGGCGAACTACCACCCGCACGGAGACAGCTCGATTTACGACGCGCTGGTTCGGATGGCTCAACCGTTTTCACTGCGGATGCCTTTGATCGATGGCAGCGGAAACTTTGGTTCGATCGACGGGGACAATGCGGCGGCGATGCGATACACCGAATGTCG
>CAZDBA010000251.1:0-3853 GCA_964503615.1 uncultured Pirellulaceae bacterium | reverse complement strand
GGCGCTAGCCGCCGGTTGCGTTAGGACAGCTAAACCGACGGCTAGCGCCCTGTCGCTCACGAAACTACTGGGCAATCAGCTTGCTTTTAAACATGAAGTACTACATAACCCTGACGCTGGCCGTCGTGGTCGCATGGCTGCTGTGGTCGGGATATTCCAGTCCTGCTTCGACGCCCGATTCGTGGGCGACTTCGTGCGCCGTATCGTAAGCAATGCCATGATTGGAACGGCGAAGCGTCCAGACTCGTTGCGTCTCGCTCGCTATGGGGGAATAAAAAAATTCGAAGAACCTGATTGGCTCTTCGAATTTGATAGTTTTTGATTGTCTACTGGCGGGAGCAAGCAACCGTCGAATCTTTACTGGATCGACGTAGTTACCTATCCCGAATCAACTAGTTATTCGCTGATCTAGCGCGGTATGCTTGATTGCCAGTTTGAGCCGATTTTGGGAACTCTTTGACGTTATATCTGCCCGCTTTCATAGAAACGCTGGAGATTTGCTCGCATCTTTCGCGGTAAGCAAATGTATCGCTTTCTGATTTCTCGGTGACAAACGCTTCGCCAGGTTGCAAGGTAACAGGTTGCCCGTCGACACAGAATTCAGCCGTCTCCGTTGACAGGTTTTTGATCGACAGGGTGTAAGTGGGAACCGCTTCAGGAACGGAAATCGCTGAAGGAACGTCTGTTGAATCGGTTGATTCAACACCTTCCCGAATCGGCTCGATATCAACAAGTTCTTCGTCAAACGACTCTTCGGGCTGTGTTGTATCAGCTGAATCGGAAGCATCAACTGGACTGGCAGGCTCCCAGACAGAATCTACTTCAGGCTGAGAGTTGGCCAACGGTGAAGCTGCTTCTTCATTAAAGGGTGATTTGGGTTCAACTGCTTCAACAGCTTCTGCTGGCTCAGTTGTATCGACAAGCTTCTCAGAGCTGTCAAGAACTTCTGACTTACTGGCTGAGTCATCTGAACTCCATGGATTATTAGAAGGTTCTACTTTCGGCTCATCAGCAGACGCAAACTCTTCAAAGGGCTTTTCAGATGCAGGCGCTTCGAAAAAGGGCTCTTCAGATGCAGGCGCTTCGAAAAAGGGCTCTTCAGAAACGTTACCAGAAGGTTCGGTTTCGAAAGCTTCGTTCGCTTTTGGTTCGGCAGCTACATCGTCAACGTTTGAATCGAAAGCCGCTGACTCAGACGCGGCTGGCTTAACCGTTTCGGTCTTACCAGTCGTTTTAGTTGTTGTTTCGGGTTCATCATCCCAACTAAAACTCTCAGCTCGAGCAGGAGTCCTGGCAGTTGCCGCTTCAGTCTTCTCTGAGACATTGACTGCGACTTCTGGCTGGGAATCGGTAGAAGAACCGGTGAACTTGCTGGCTCCCCAAAAAATTACCATTACACTTCCCGCGCCAGCAAGGGCCAGCATTGGGATCAGGTTTGACGAATTCATGATGGTCTCTTTTCTTTTCTCGTAACGCTACCAATGCAGCATTTTTGGCGTGGGCGTGTTGTCCTCTTTAGAGAAACACCGACCTACCTTTCTTGGTTGTGAGATTGGGACGAAAACGTATTTCGGTCCTATGCAAATCTAGGGCGCTAATAAGTAGTCGTCAGGTAAAATTTCCAGTTTGTATCACTTCCAAGGCTTTACTTTTGATCTTGGAATCGGTCTTTAAACCTTACAAGCGTCGTGATTGTTGCTTTTGGCAAAATCGCTTTTTGTCGCATCGTTTTTCTGAAGATGCATTCTTTTCTCACAGCTTCAAACGTTGCAAGCGGGCTACTGTTCGGTAGCTCATATAAATCAACGGCGACGTTCATGCTCCATTCCCCCAAAACCCACTCCACTCGATTAGATAATGGCGTCCGCGTGATCACGGAACGTGTATCCAATACACGCAGTGCAGGGATTTCGATCCTCGTTGATGCGGGACCGCATGACGAAGATGAAGACAAGGCTGGACTTGCGCACCTGTGCGAACACGCCTTGTTTCTAGGCACCGCGCAGCGCAATGGGCTGGAATTGGCCAAAACGATCGACGCTGCGGGAGGATGCTTTGGAGCATTTACGGCTCCAGACTACACCTGTTTCTATGCACACATTTTGGAAGACTACGTCAGCTACGCGTTTGACTTGTTCGGTGACATTCTGGTTGCCAGTAAATACCCCGAAGAACTACTGGCGCGTGAAAAAGACGTTATCTACCAGGAGATCCTTGGCTATAAGGACAATCCGAACGACGTTTTGCTGAATCTAACCAAGCAAAGTCTGTGGCCAAACGACTCTCTCAGCCGCTCCGTGACAGGAACAGTGGAAGATGTTGCCAAGTTGGAGCGCAGTGATGTCGTTCAGTTTGTTTCCCGACAATACAGTCCGGACCGAATTATCGTTGCGGCAGCAGGGGCTTTAGAACATGATTCGATTGTCGAGCAGACTCAGGACGCGTTCTGGACGTTGCGCGGCCAGAACGCACCGCGGAACAACGACGCCTTTGACACGAGCAAATCTTTATCCTGTGTTCGCATCAAGAACATGCCAATCGGCCAGTGCAGTTTCTCGATCGCAATCCCAACCTTGCCGTACGACGATGATCGTCGCTATGCGGTCCATTTGATTAATAATCTAATCGGTGGTGGGATGAGCTCGCGGCTTTACCAAGTCATTCGAGAAGAACACGGATTGGTCTATTCGGTACAGTCCAGCCTACTGTCCTATCGCCGCGGTGGAGCGTTGGTCATTTCAGGCGAAACGTCAGTCGACAACTTGCTTCAGAGCATTCATCTAACCCTCGCACAACTGACCACCTTGGCGATTTGGGAAGCCCCAATTCAGGAAGAGGAGTTGTGGAAGTCAAAAATGCAGGTTCGCAGTCAAAGCCGGCTTGCCACCGACTTTCTATCCAACCGCGTCTCGGGAATCGCGACTCAGGAGTTTCACTTCGGCTACCGGATCGACGAAGACCAGATCGTCAATGAGATAGATTCGGTATCGATCGAAGAACTCAAAGAGGTGGCGAACGGGGTTTTATTTCCCGGACTTGAACGACTTGCCATCTCAGTTGTGGGTCCAATCGATGAAGGTGGTGCGGTTTATAACGATTTGTTGGATATACATGCCTGCTATTCATCGTTGGCCTGCGAAAAAAATTCGGAACAGGAAAAAACTAACGCTTAAACGAGACCTATACTTCGGCGGATCGAAAGCCTTTGATCCAAGACCCATTCCTAAACACTGAGGACTTACACCTATGCCAATTCCAGAAAATGTTCGCAAGAACTGGATCGAAATCCAAAAGAAGTTTGACCACCCGGTCAACGCAATCGGCGTCAAAATCGAATCGAAAGATGAGAAGACGCTGAATATTTGGAAAGAAGAAGGAATCGACCAATACCAAAAGCAGTAATCATTAACTGTTTCAGGGCTTTGCTCCTAGCGAATGCTAGGGCAAAGCGCCTTTTTAACACACCTTTTTTGAGACAACCAAGTTACAGCACCTAATACAGAATACTGAACTCAGCCATGCATAATCAATACTCGGAAAACCTACAGTCAGCGGCTCAAGCAATTCTCTCCGGCAATCGTGAAGACACCGCTTCCAGTTTGGAAGTCGAATTGGTGAGAGAATCTCCATGCCCAAATACATTTTTGCTTTATGCGCTTAGTTGTGATTCGCTCTCCGAAGCAGAGGAGGCAGTCAGCCAAGCTCTTGAATCAGACCCCAAGAATGAGCTCGCTGCAGCCGGTGCCCGATGGTTTCTAGGCCTGCGGACTCTGGCAGAAGAAATCGACAGAGCTGAGCTACATGAGGACGAAAGTCAATCTATCACTGCCCAGGAAGATAACTGGGAAGAAGC
>CAZDBA010000250.1:0-3930 GCA_964503615.1 uncultured Pirellulaceae bacterium | reverse complement strand
CGGAAGCACGACGCAAAGCCGAAGAAGAAGCAGAAGCACAGCGCATAGCCGAAGAGACGGAAGCGTTACAGGCAGCAGAAGAGGCGGAAGCACGACACAAAGCTAAAGAAGAAGCGGAAGCTGAAAGGGTAGTCGAGCCCGAACCATCTCAACTTGTAGCAGCCGAAACTAGCCCCGTTGAAACATCCGCAATAGCCCCATCTGTCGAAACAGAACCAATCTCAGAACTGGAGGCAATTGAATCTGAAACAACGGATCACGAAGCACTCGCGTTCAACGATTCACCGGTGCCACAAACATCGGCCATTTCAAGTGAAAGCCAAGAGGACGAACTTGAAAGAAAATGGCCCAAGTGGATGCCTTTAGCCGCTGCACTTTGCCTTGTCGCCTTGATTTACGGGACGATGATAATGTTCAGCGAACCAGACGTTGCAAGCAAAACTCAGACTCCTGTGAGCGAGGAGCAAAAGACTGTAAAAAAGCAGCCAGCAAGCGACCAGCGATTACCGGACACTTCCACCCCCAAAGTAGAAACATTCGAAGAGAAGCAAAAGATGAACCTACGGCGAGTTTTAATTGCCGTGCATGTGTTCGAATCGAAATTTGGCAAACTTCCTTTCGACCATCAAGCTTGTGACCGACACGAAGAATTGAGTTGGCGTGCTGCAATTCTGCCATTTATTTCGCAGGAAAATTTAGCAGACCAAATAGATTTGCAAGCTGGGTCCAACGGCCCAAGCAATCAAAAACTCGCGGACCAAATGCCTTCCGAGTTTGGCCCAGACGGTAAAAACTCGACCGTGCTACGTGTAAGCAGCAAGAGTCTTCCCAACCGCTCCTCCGAAATTCCGGATGGAGTCAAAAACACGATCGCCATGATCTCACATCCGACCCGCACTCAGCCTTGGCTGGAAAACAGAGACATCACTCCCGACGAAGTTGTCGAGTTGTTTGCGAATCTAAAAGAAAACGAAACGATCGCCGTCGGTTTCTACAACACGAATGTCCGCGAAATCTCTGCGGGGATCAGTGAAGAAACCTTACGCAATCTGCTGGACCCAAACGACGGAAATCCGGTCGACTTCAGCCAGATCAAATAGCAAGCCGAACAAACGATCAAGGAGAGATCCTATCGCGGCGCGATCGGAGTTTGCTTGACACCTGCTGCGTCCGCAGCCTTGTCAGTTGCTTCCTCTGCTTCTGCCGCTTCGAAAGTAAGCGATGCCGAGTTGATACAGTAACGCAAGCCTGTCGGTTGGGGGCCATCGTCGAACACGTGTCCTAAATGCCCATTGCAACGCTTGCAATGCACTTCGGTTCGAACCGAGGACAAATTACGATCGACTTGCAAGCCCACATTTGCAGCTGCAACAGGTCGAAAAAAGCTTGGCCATCCGGTACCCGATTTGAACTTTGCGTCGCTTTGAAACACAGGTAACTCGCAACAGACGCACCGGTACAACCCAGGTTTTTTGTTATCCCAATAGGCGTTGGTAAAGGCTCGTTCGGTGCCATGATTGCGAGTCACTTGAAACTGCAAAGGTTCCAATCGCTCGCGCCATTCGGCAGCAGTCTCAGGAAGATCGATTTCCGCATTCGGATCGTCCCGCGTGTCAAGCTCCTGTTCTGTTTGCACATCGGCTTCAGCCTGCTGCTGTTTCAAAATCTTGCTGGCAATCACTTCCGCCGCTGAGTGTTGCGTCGCATAGTTAAACCCTAGAAATACAACTGCCAAAGCGGCAATAATTACGAACGCTTTCGTCATTTTAAAAACCTTTTTGAGAGGGTGGTCATGCGTCTGCGGTTGGTACCCATGTCAGAATAGCCGACCCGCGATGCACTGCGGAAGTCAATTTTGTTGTTCTTGGTGTCTATGAGAAACTCTACATCATCGACGAACCTAAATAATAGACTTGAAAATTCGACATACAAGTAATTTTCTGTTTGGCTAATTACCCGTGAACGAGGCATTGAGTCAATAACCTCTACCAATTTGGTCATTGCCGACTGAGCATCGCCTTTAAAAACCAGACACTCCATCCGTTGAGACTCTTTCTCCGCAGTTGTCGAAACACAATTTGGTGAAGTGGGACACGGATAGAGTTTCCCACCGAGTGTCCCCAAATTTTCAGGTCTTTGCCCCATCATGCTCATCGCAAACAGCAATGCGACCCCTAATATGATCAATTGCAACAAGCGCCTGCGCCAATGAAATCGAGTTGCAACCTTTTCCGATTTTTCCATCTTCGGATTGTATCTTGTAACAAACCTTCCTAACACAGCGAAATTGGAAACCCGACGCGTTAGCGAGGAAGCGGCGCGTAAATTCCCTCACGCAAAGGCGCTAACGAAGACGACAATAGCCTTCCTAACACTACGACCAGAAAAGCAATTCGGAATCGGTTTCGCGCCTCGCCCAAACCTTCCGTCCACATCTAAAACAACCAAAACTGAATACAGCAAACGGCGGCTCCCCACATCCCTAGGCAACTTCAAATCGTTCAAGAACTTCGATAAATCACCGCTAGCAAACCATGCTGGCTCGCAAAATAACTGAATACCGCAGTGAGGTTGGCTGAAAATTTTAGTTGTACTCAAAGTTTGTCGATTACTCATTGAGAGGACCTGTCTGTTTGTTGGACTTGCTCGTTGCCTCATAAAGCACTTCCTGCTACCCCAACCATTTCCATGGCTATGTGGTGCCCAAATTGCCAAACCAAATCGCCTGCTCTCGCTGTTGGGCATGACGAACTGATCTGCGCAAAATGCAATTGCGTGGTCGTTCAGCGGCCAGAAATTACATCCCGGCGAAAAAGGGAATCGACTGCGGCTTCTTCTATTGTGGTCACACCGGAAGAGACTCAACCCTCTCCCTCCAAAACCACCCCTGATCGCGAGTCCCATGATTCATTGGGTGAGAAACCTTCCAATTCGTCACCCACAAAACGAACTTCGAAAAAGCCGAAACATGAATCGTTGCCAGAAGTCGAATTTATAGAACGACTTCCCAAGCAATCCGCTCCACCAACTCGCCGAACCGCAAAAACAACGGCCAGAAAAGCCAGCACTGAAAAGAAGTGGCGATCGGACAGCGCTCACTCGGCTACCAACACCAGCCACACAAACAAAAGACCTCGCAAACAAGCCGCAACAAAAAAACGGCAACGCGTCGAGTCGCCGGCTGTTGGCAAGTCATCAAAGTACCTGATGATTCAGATAGGCTTACTCATTTACCTGATCGGACACGGCCTGACTATCTGGGCTTTTCTAGCCGGTAACTTTGGTGCCTGGACCGCCGGCAGTTTCTGCTCCGTTGGAGGCGTCGCAATCGCATTCGTCTCGGTTGTTCAAGCACTAAAGCAAATCGAAAAGTAACTAGCGTTCAGCTGAAAACTGCCAGCCCGATGGGCCGATGTGCAACCAAGTTGTTGCTGGATTCACAAGCTAGACCAAGCGTAGGGCATGCTGTGCATGCCGATCCTGTTCATTCGTCAGGTACATACAGCCTGACCTACACCAGACCGTCAATGCTAAAACGCTCAGTTCGAGTAGCTTAGACTCTGCGTCGTTTGCCGAGCATCATCATGCCGCTTAACGACAACAAGAACAACGCACTGGGCTCGGGAACAGAGACTAAGTTGAGCTGAAAAGTTGCATCCGAGGACACTAAAAGATCACCGAAGGAGGTTGAACTCACGAAGTATTCAAACTCCGAGCCATCACGAAAAGTTCCTGAGAGTGTGAAGTTCCGATTTTCGATCAGCAAAGGTGAGTCGAAATCAATGAAATCGACTTCATTGCCATTGAAAAAGAATTCTGCTGCAAAGATATCGATGGTACTTCCACCAACGGCTATCAATCGGTTTTCGAAAACGCCACCGTAGATATTGACCTCGCTACCTAAACCCGCAACAAGGTCGGCGACAGCTC
>CAZDBA010000249.1:0-4012 GCA_964503615.1 uncultured Pirellulaceae bacterium | reverse complement strand
TTGCGTCGTGCTTCCGCCTCTTTCGCTACCCGTAACGCTTCCGCTTCTTCGGCTATGCGCTGTGCTTCTGCTTCTTCTTCAGCTTTGCGTCGTGCTTCCGCCTCTTCCGCTGCCCGTAGCGCTTCCGCTTCTTCGGCTATGCGCTGTACTTCCGCCTTTTCCGCTACCCGTAACGATTTGGCCTCTTCGGCTAACCGCTGTGCTTCCACTTCTTGCGAAGGCATGGTTGGGACTTGTTGCTCGACCTGAGAAGGCGGAGAAGCTATGTGAGCTTCACCGGCATTTTGAGTGACGCTTGCCAATTGCGGGATTGAGACTTTGAAGCCGCAACCTGGACATTTCCCAGACCGGCCGGCCGCTTTGATTGGCGCTAAAATCGTCTTTTTGCACTGTGGGCATTTTAATCGGATTTTTTCAGGCTTTGACATGGTTTTGTTACCTGACTTCGACTGTGTTTATCTCTTTGATTGCCGCGGACATCGATTCAGGTTTGCCGATGATGATGTTCACCTCACGTTCCTCACCGACGACATTCAGGTCTCCTACCGCAGAAGTGATAACGTTGGCGATGTTCGGCGTTTCAGGTTCCACCTGAGCAGCAAACCCATTGCCATAGATCTTGGCGATTCCCGCTAGATTGCTGAGCCCTTCACGCAGTTCGTTTGCTTGTCCAAAGTTTGCGAACGATCGCAACGAGATCATTTCATCAGCCTCCGGATCGAAACTCAGATTGACTGATTCAAATTTGCCGAGCAATTCTATAACTGGAGTAAGCTCTTGAAATGGAGATTGTCCACACAATTCAATCAACTCTTGAAAAAAGTCAGCTCTGCTGATCAGTTCGAAAGACACTCGGATGGGTGCATCGTTTTGTCGCCCCCAAGCTTGTTGTAGCGTGGGCGAAAACAATGATTGTTTGCTTTTCGAACTTAAGTAACCCGTTGTCCCAATTATCACCGTCGCCTCGTTTTTCTTACCGGCGAACAGATTTTGAGGCGATGCGGGCATCCTGTACAAAGTCAGCCCGTTGAGCTCAGAAGAATCATCCAAGTCCAAGCCCATATCGTTTATCAGTTTGTCCGCAGCGACCACATCGGTAAATTCGATCTGGTAGATAAACTCGAAAGGTATAGGTCGATTACCCGGGCCCATTGCCGCTACTTCAGCAAAAGATCCTGGCGTGCCCATCAATCCAAATATTCGTTTGAACTTGTTGGGTGGGGCCGACAGAGTCCAGTCTTCCTGATTGATCTTTCCGCTTTCGATTAGCGATTGGCCAAGTTCTGATTCCATCAATCGGTCAAGCTGGAAGTCAAAGCACAAGACAGCCTTTTTCTCTGGGGCCATGTCCTGTGCCACAAGGCTGGGGCAGAAGAAAAGAGCGATCAGGGCAAGCGGTATGAGACTGCGCAAGCAGCAAAGAACTAACACGTTCATTAGATTTTAGAGGTGATTAGGGAAAAGCGATTACCTGTATTTTAGCTTGACTCTCGCCAATCAGCAAACAAGCGAAGATCGAGTAAAGTATGTATTTGCCGAGGGTTACAACGGAACGGATTCCAGGCACGAAATAGTTCTCATTATTTTCTACGCCGACTCTAATATTTGGCAGGCACGACCGTTGACTCAATGAACCGACGCATGCGGGACCCTTTATGAAACGAAATGGTGACCCCTCCGGCCATCAGGAAGCCTCTCGGGCAAACCTGGAACGGCAAGAGTGGATTCAATCAGCTATAGCGGAACATGAGGGTCCCCTTATGCGCTATGCGCGCCATTTTCTGGATCAAGAGCGAGCTCGGGACGTGGTTCAGGACACCTTTATCCGGTTGCTACAGTGTGATCCTGCAGAGGTAAGCGGTCATTTACGCCCGTGGCTGTTTAAAGTTTGTCGCAACCGGGCAATCGACGTTTGTCGCAAGGAGAGTCGAATGAGTTTGTCAGATTCCAGCACACTCGACCAAAACGCGAACAGTGGCAAGACCCCCGCGGCACTGGTCGAGCAGCAGGATAGTTCGGCACACCTTCAATCGTTGGTGGGTGAGCTGAGCGAGCGTCACCAGGAAATTCTGCGGCTGAAGTTCCAAAGTGGTTTGAGCTACAAGGAGATTGCTCAAGTGATGGAGATAACGGTTTCCAACGTGGGCTTTATTCTGCACACCGCAATTCAAAAGGTACGTAAAAAAGCGGTCGCCGGGTTTGGGCACGATTCCCAAGCTTAGCAAGGCTTAGACACCAAATACAAAACATCAAGTGCGTCGGTCAATGCACTTACTTTTTAACTGAGATTACTGACATGATCAAAAAAGAGGATCCACGCCTAACCGCTTTTGTGCTGGGCGAATTGAGCGCGGATGAGTCGAATCAAATCCGGGCGGCCATTGATACCGACCCCGAATTGCAAGTTTTCGTCGACGAGCTTCGTGAGACGGTCGAGATGTTGGGCGATCAATACACTGCGGAGTTGGGTTCGGCGGATGGGGCGGCTAATCAGCTTTTGCCTCATCAGCGAGCTGCCATTTTATCGGCGGATACCCATTCGGATTCAGGGACTAAGTTGCGTCCGAGTAAGAGCACAAATGTTGCAAGCGAATCAAAAGTCGATCGGGCGGTGTGGTTGCGTTGGGTTGTCGCAGCCGGTATCGGCGCGTTGTTGGTTTCGTTGGCTTACGTTTCGGGCAATCAATTTGCCGATAACGATCTGGCCCAGAACGGTTCCGGCAGCTCGAACCGTTTGAAGGTTGAGAGCGATTCAAATGGTGACGGAACGAATGTTGGTCCTTTAGTACAAGAACTTTCTTCGCCGCAGATCGTGCTGCAATCGTCTAAGTATCCGACGGAGTCTTGGGCGGAGTATGTTCAGCGGATGCACTCAATTGGGTTGGTTAGTTTGGAGCAGCAACAGGCTTGGGAAGCGGGAGTCGCGATCCAAGTCGTTCAGAAATTTCCGACCCATTTAACGCGACCGGCTGAGCCTGTTGATGAAGAAAAACCCGCTGAAGAAAAAACTGCTGAAGAAAAACCCGCTGAGGGCGAAATCGTTGAGATTCCTTTTCAGACTCGACAGCCCCAACAGCCGGTTCGTTCAGTTCCGTACATCGCCGATCATGAGTTTCGGTTTGTGATTCCTGCTCTTGGCGAGCAAACGGATGATCAGGTGCTGATTGGCTTCAGTGATTTATGGTTTGACGAGGGAAGTGCGATCAGCAATACCCGTAACGGTCAACCGGTTCCAGGATTGAAAGAACAGTTTCAACTTGCCCAGCGACCGATCGAGTCGGGTGAGGAGTACGCAAGGCGGCTTTTTCGACTAGGCAAAATTACGTCTGACGAACTTGCTCGCGTTGAGGCGGGAGAGTCGTTTGAGTTGCAACTGGCTTTGGGCGTGACGCGGACGAGATTGGAGACGCGCACACGTATGGCTCCCGTGGTAAGAATGCGAACGAACACTCGCACTCGTCAGGTTCCTGTTTCACGTACGCGTCTTGAGACACGAACGCGTGTAGTGGAGAACGAGGCGGGTGAGCGTGTGGAGGAGACGTATACCGTTGAGGTGCCCTACACGGAACAAGTCACACAAAACTACACCGTTCAGGTTCCTTACACTGAGAATGTGGCTCAGTCCTATACTGTACCTGTTCCCTATGCAGATACGATTAACGTGCCGATCAAATTGGGCAAGGACGCGAGCGATAACGGTCTTGTACTTTCGCATTTGGATTCGATAGCGAATTTTGACGGCATTGCTGAAAATTTAGATGTAAATGGAGCAACCAATAGACCAACCGATTCGCCCGGTTTGATGGCAGGCGGTGTGATAGGCGGCGCATTCTCGACTTTTCAACGGGAATTCATATCGGACCTCGACGACGAAGAGGCTCCGCAATTTTTTGATTTGCCTGATTCCACGACTCCTGCGCCGAACCTTAGGGGCACTGAGTTGGCAGATGGAGTGACTTTTGATTTGCCTGATTCCACGACTCCTGCGCCGAACCTTAGGGGCACTGAGTTG
>CAZDBA010000248.1:0-4041 GCA_964503615.1 uncultured Pirellulaceae bacterium | reverse complement strand
AGCAAACTATTGGACGCCAAAAGCAACACGGAAATTGCAATTCTTACTGGGCTGGCAGATTTGAAACACAGAGGCACGGAGGTCACAGAGGGAAGGTGTGAAGGATAACTCTGTGTCCTCTGTGCCTCTGTGTTTTTATCTTCTTCGCAGGCCGTTCTTATAGATACACTTGAGCGTTAAATTCGCTTAAAACCAATCACAACAAAATCAACCAAGCAAACTATTGGACGCCAAAAGCAACACGGAAATCCAACCAAAGCACGAACAAGCCGAAAAGCGAATTCGTCCCTTTGGGATCATTGACTTGATCGAGGTTACGACCGCAATGGCGGTGCTGTTCAAACTGCAAAGCATCTCAATGGTAGATCCGGAGCACAAAATTCCAAATTGGATTTTACTACCGTTCCTTTTTTTAATACAACCGCGATGGCGTTGTCTCTGTCTGCAGCATACTGGTTTTCAATTTCGGAAGCGACAACTTAATCAGCTTAGTCTTTACTCAAAAAGAACTTCATCATTTCGCTTCCTTGATCGAAAGCTACTTTAGAATCGGCCGCATTCAATTCGGTGTAAGTCTCAAACTGATCAACTTCAACACCCGCACCCGCAATGGTCATTGGAACATCACCATGCGTATGCGTCTTGGTACTGCAGTAGGTGGGATGGTCAGGAGTAATCAACATTCGCCAAGGCTCGTTGGACGACTGCAAATGATCGTAAATCGGTTTTACGATATCGGAATCAATACTCTCCAACGCTCCGATCTTTTTCTGCACATCCCCTTCATGAGAAGCTTCATCGCTGGCTTCCACATGGACGCAAACGATGTCATATTTGGCCAGTGCGTCGATCGCATACCGGCCTTTGGCAGCATAGTCGGTATCAACATAGCCCGTCGCTCCCGGGACTTCGATTCGATCCCAACCGATCAGCGAGGCCAATCCACGTAACAGATCGACCGCGGTAATCATTGCACCTTTTAACGAATGCAGACTTTCAAACGACTCCAGCTTGGGTCGTTGTCCCAGCCCCCACAACCAAATATTGCTCGCAGGCAATTTGCCGTTGGCCAAGCGAGCCGCATTGACCGGATGGTCAGCGAACCAATCAACACTGTCTCCCATCAGCTGAGCCAGAAAATCACTTCCTTTGCCACGCGGAAAATCATTAGCAACCGTTTTATCAGTCAAGTCGTGAGGGGGCGTCGTACGCGTCTCCATCGAAAACGGAACCTCCGTTCCCGTGGGCCGGAACAACATCAGATTCCGATAACTTACCCCCGGTACAAACTCGATCCGCGAATCGGTCATCTTTTCCTGAGCAACCCCCAGCAACTTCTTGGCTTCGTCCGAAGAAATGTGCTCAGCCGTAAAGCTCTTCATGATCTGGTCCTGAATATTGACCAGATTGCAACGGACCACCCAATCCTCGTCTGACAATTCGATCCCCTGGGCAGCCGCCTCCAAAGGGGCTCGGCCTGTAAAGTTCTTGTTCGGGTCGTAGCCCAACAGACTCATGTTGGCAACCGCGCTACCGGCAGTCAGATGCAACGGCGTATGGTTCGCACGACCGACCAAGCCCGCTTTCGCCACTGCATCCATGTGCGGCGTTGAGGCTGCGGCCAGCGGAGTCAATCCATTCAAACTGTCTTGAGCTTCGTCTGCACATCCGTCTGGAATAACAATTACGTATTTCATCTAAGTCAACTTTCCGAGTGACATTGTTTGCAAAAAGGTTCGGGGAAGATTGGTTACCTAGTCCAGGATCTTGAGCCGCTCGGTCCCCGGTTGAATACTATCGAGCTTCGAAATCTCTTCGATCGCCGCCGCGCTGTCTTGATGAGTCGTCTCGTGGGTCACGATAACCAGCGGTACGATTCCCGCTTCGTTGATGTCCCGGTCATGTTGGAAGACGGATGCGATCGAAATTCCATGCCGACCCAGAATTCCTGAGATGTCAGCCAGTACGCTTGGCTGATCCTTTACGTTAAATCGCAAATAGAATCGGGCCGCTAATTGGCCTGTATCGGCAATCGAAACGAGAACCTCCTCCGGTGACCATAACTTGAGTGTCTGAAAAGTCAGCTTGGTACGACCGACGGCGGTATCGATCAGGTCAGCAACCACGGCCGAAGCGGTAGGCATCGGGCCAGCTCCCTGACCGTGAAAGAAAACGGGGCCAACACTGTCACCCAATACTGAAATCGCATTGTAATTCTCGGTGACCTCCGCCAAAGGCTTACCGATCCGAACCAACATCGGAGCGACCATCAACAATACACCTTCCTTGGACAACTCACCAAACGCAATCTGCTTGACTCGATAACCGATCTCTTTCGCATAAGCGATGTCGGACAGTTCCAGATCGTCGATGCCTCGTCGGTCGATCGACTGCCAATCAGCAGCAACGCCAAAGGCCAACTGGGCAAGAATAGCCAACTTTTGCGCCGCGTCGCTACCATCGACATCCATCGCAGGATCCGCTTCGGCAAAGCCCAAATCCTGAGCGGCCGAAACGCAAGTCGCATACTCAACACCCTCGGAATCCATTCGCGAGATAATATAGTTACTGGTTCCGTTCAAGATCCCGCGAATTGAGGTAATCTGATTTGCGGCCAAGCACTGGCCAATATTGGCAACAATCGGAATTCCACCGGCAACGCTGGCTTCGAACGCAATCGAGCGTCCCAGTTCGCGAGCTCGATCGAACAGTTCCGGTCCATGAGCCGCCAACAACGCCTTGTTAGCGGTCACAATATCTTTGCCACTTTCCAACAATTTTAGCGTAATCGTCCTCGCTGGCTCGATCCCACCGATCAACTGCGCTACGACCTCGACCTCGTCATCATCGATCAGCGTTTGTAAGTCGTCGGTCAAAATGCCTTTTGGCAGGTCAACATCTCGAGCTTTGTCCAGATTCTTGACCACGATGTGCTTCAGCCACAAAGTCCGCCCGGAATACTTGGCAGTCCGATCACCTTTATCCAGCAATAATTGGGCAACGCCTGTACCGACATTGCCCAAACCGACGATTCCAATATTTGTTTTTTCCATGCATGAATTATGCACCGAAAACCGTTTTCGAATAGGCCATCTGGCCGATCAAACCCGTATAGAAACGATTTCAAATCGTTCTCAGAAAATCAAGTTCGCCCCGCCCGCTGGCGTTACCTCTTGAAGACAGAACATTCTTGAAAAGGGCTCTTTTCGGAACGGACGATTTTGTGTAATTTCTGTGCTTGGCGACCGCTTGGACGCCAGTCGGACGGATGGCTGAGTCTGGTCGAAGGCACCGGTTTTGAAAACCGGCGACGGGGTAACTCGTCCGGGGGTTCGAATCCCTCTCCGTCCGCTAAAACGCACTGCGAAGATATACATTTCTTCACAGTGCGTTTTTTGTTGGGTTCCTGCTTTACACGCTTGCCCATTCAGCATTGGATTTGGCGTCACGAACAAAAATAGCGTCAGATTTGGACCGTCCTGAATCGTCAAAAAGATGATCGTGAACACCGGCTATTCGCCTAAGACGATCCAGTGGCAACGACACGACGATAGATCTTCCATTCCAAAACCACGCGCAAGCCGAACTTCGCGTGCATCGTATTGTTCAAGTAAGCCGCTGGCGCGGCGTAGTTTCTTTTTTAATATTGTAACAATTTTTTCCCATCTCGCGCTCAAGCGCAAGACAACCGTATCAAGGAGTCAAATCAAGCTGACCAGTCATAGTATTGAACAGAAGGCCACAAAGAACGCGAAGACTCAACTCAACTTTCCGCCAGCGATCGTACGATCCATGGAAATAACTCACATGACCGTAGATCGGAACAATGGGCCGGACTCACAACGTGTAGCGGGCTCGGCTTTGAAGTTCCTTTACGAGAAAATGCTCAACTTAGAGCTGGGCTTTTTAGAGTATCAAGTTTCCAACAAGTCGCCCGAGTGCGTACGTATTATGAGAATGATCGCGTAAATGATGTAAACGGAGTTTGGGTGCCTAATGCGGTTGAAAAAAGGCGCCGAATTGGGGCAAGTCGTGGGGGTG
>CAZDBA010000247.1:0-4292 GCA_964503615.1 uncultured Pirellulaceae bacterium | reverse complement strand
CAAAAGAGCATCAACCACCTGAGGGCCTAATTTCGCAGCAGCGTCTTTGATGGGCTGTGGCGCATCTGCGGGGACCAGGACGGCTGGTAATTGGCCAAGCTTGTCGGTCAGGTCTTTGCAGAATTTATTAACATCCGGTTCCGCCATCATACGATCAACAGCATTCGAACTGTTGGCATCGGCGACATAAGGGTTTGACCATTGAATCCACGACATACATTTCTCAGGAGCAGCACTACTCAAGCTGCTGGAAAGCGTGGTGTCTTGCGCTAGGCAAGAGGAACTTGAAAACGCGACGACCATCAACATCGCTCCAACGACATTCAGTAATGCCGAAGGACTGTACTTTCGCAGGCTTGGGCAGGTCGTCCTCTCCCAAAAGCCAGACTTTGTTGTTAACCACATCTCTCTCAATCTCCTAACTTTGCCAAGTAAATTCGGTAATCTTCGATTCTGCTAGTTGTAGCCAATCGTGTCAAATTCTGTTTAGTGAAAATCAGAATTAAGCGACGATTCCACCACTGTTTTTTGCTCAAACAAAGTCAATTCGCTCTACAACTCAAATCTTGGAACTTTTCAGGAGGGGAATTCGCAGTTGTTCCATATTCAGTTAGCGACAACCAAGAATAGGTATTAAACTTCTGGTTCAGGAAACCGGGGGGCGGAGGACTTATGCACCCAGCGGTTTCCAAAGACGACCAGAAACACCTCCTGTCAGAAACGGCCTCAGAATTGAACATGACAAACGTACTCCGCACGATTATTGCCACACTTTTTCTCACCAGCTTCTTTTGCTTTCCAAGTCTGGCTGTCGCCGAGGGTGATAAAAAACCGTTGCGGGTTTACATCCTTGTTGGTCAATCCAACATGGTCGGCACAGGAGCGATCTCAACAATTGATTACATCGGTGAGGATCCAGCGACAGCACCGCTTCTCAAAAGTATGCTCGGCGATGACGGTCAGCCCAAAACGTGTGAGCGAGTCTGGATCTCGTCTCTCAATGGCAAATACAGAACTGAGGGCGAGGTAGGAACGGGGAAACTGTCTCCTGGGTATGGTCGCCGAACGAACCCGACCCAACATGGCGATTGCATTGGACCCGAATATACATTCGGTATCACGATGGAGCAGGATTACGATGGCCCGACGTTGATCATCAAAACTGCTTGGGGTGGAAAAAGCTTGCACGTAGAATACCGTCCGCCAAGCGCGGGTGAATTTGTTCTTTCCAAAGAGCAAATCGAAAAGTTTCGACAGAAGGGAGTCCTTGCCGAGAAGCAAGCAGAACTGGAAGAGCAGACCGGGAGATACTACCGCTATATGGTTAAGCACGTTAATTCGGTGCTTGCCGATCTTGAAAGCGTTTGTCCCGAGTACGACGAGACAGCAGGGTATGAACTACGAGGCTTTGTTTGGTTTCAAGGCTGGAACGACTACGTAGCAACCGCTGTCTACCCACTTTCCGACGGCAACCAACAATATGCTCCCTATGGCGATCTGCTGTGTCACTTCATTCGTGATGTCAGAAAAGATCTGAATGCTCCTGAACTGCCTTTCGCTATTGGCGTGATTGGAATCAATGGAAATCACACCGCTGGAACATTTAATGCGGCGGGCAGTTCCCAATTGAGAATGGAACGGTTGCGCGAGGCGATGAGCGCGCCGTCTGAGCTTCCTGAGTTCCAAGGCTCGGTTGTGGCAGTACCGACCGCCCCTTTCTGGGATGAGGAACTGGCAGTTCTCGATATAAAACAAAGAAAGATCAAACAAAAGCGAAATCAAATTCTCAAGAAGTCGCCCAACGGCCCCAATGCAGACGGGTCAATGACAAAAGCCGAGATTCAAAAGTTCATGGATGACTACAACAATGAGATCTTTTCAGCAGAAGAAATGGAACTAAAAAAGCGAGCGATGGGCGGTGGCGGCTTTGTCCATTACCATGGCAGTGCAAAGTTTCACGCACAAGCTGGAGAGGCTTTTGCAAAGGCTCTCATCGGCCTGCATTCAAAGTAACATCCTCGCAACCTGCCCCCTTAACCACGACCAGATTTTAAAATTGGAGAAGAGAGTGCAACGTCTTGCTGCTTTTGTTTTTGTTTTCATGATCCTACCTCTTGCACCTGCGTTGGCGCAAAATTCAGCAACCGGAAGTGCAAACGCGGAGCTGGAATTGAGCTTAACAAGCCTCCCAGTTGGGCTGTCAGCTACGGGCACAATCGATCTGCCTTTTGTAACGCAGATCGTTATTGGCATTGGGTCGGGAATGGCAACAGCCAGTCCTGCCCTTAAAACTCCTCTGACTCAGGGAGATAGCTTAAGCATGTCAGCTCAAACCAGTTCGCTTATCGAAAATGATGGAATTGCCGATCACTTTGCTATTTCATTTGGTTTCATCGAAATCACAAACAACACTGCACAGGCACTTGACTATGTAATCGACGTCGACTGGAGCATTGAAGCTGACAGTAGCGGTCAGCCGCCTTTTGCGGATGGAAATTCCTTTGCTTCAGTCAATCTATTTGGCGAGGAACCAAAGGAAGGGCCAGATATACCTCTGCTCGACGAGCAAGTAACGAGTGATTCCGTGACAAAGCCTGGGCCTGACCAAGACTCGGATTCTCTTCAACTATCTGGGACGATCCCAGGCGGAGCAACCATCTTCATCGATGCTTTTATAGACAGCCAATCTATGGCTTTTGCAGATCCAAACGCTGTATTGCTGGGTGACGTTGATTTAAACGGAGTGGTCGATTTTTTCGATATTGCCCCTTTCATCACAGTCTTGGTGACCAGCTCGTTTCAATTCGAAGCCGACATAAACGAAGACGGCAATGTTGATTTCGCTGACATCTCACCATTCATCGCAGCGTTAAATTGAACCTGACAGCGGAAAAGGTGAACTTGCACAGGCGATGTAGGGCAAGCACAAAAAAGCATCGGCACATCTAAATCAAATTCTAAAATTGAGTCTCTTAAATTCATGTTCAATCAACCCTGCAAACTCAACAACAAATTGGTAACTCTCGTTTTCGCTCTTGCACTGACTTTGGCAAGCAACTCGTTTGCCAATGACCCACTGCCAAAAGGAAACTATATAATTACTGGTGTCGAAGTCGTGGCGGTTGATCGCGTGCCTCTGGAAAATGGTAAAGTCGCCGATCAAGAGTCGGATACACTAACCCATTGGATTCGGTTTGATGTCAAAGTCCAATCGCAGTTGATCGAAGGCACCGAAGAATTACCTTATCAACTACTGAACCCTGTTGTAATGGATAGTTGCGAAATCACATTCGACCGACCGATCATGTTCGGTGAGCAAGAAATTGAAGCGGGCACCAACCTTCTGGACTTCAAAAAATTTGACGGCCGAACGTTCAGCATCTCGGCTCCAAGAATATCCCCACTCACACGAGGTTCGGTCCGAATCCAAAGCGGCTTTAAAATCCCGCGTGACGACTATACCGTTTCCTTTTCATGGACGACCGAAGAGGGACAAACGTTTTCAAGCCAGGTCGACGTCTTGATTGATGTCGAACTTTGAGCCAGGAGTTTTCTAATCACCTTCACTACGCGCATTAACAATTAGCTCTTTATAACCAGAGATTGAGCAAGGCTCTCTGGTGAAAACCAGTTCTTTCAGCTCGGCGATTACGATCTCAAGCGTGGTGTGAATGACTGACCCTTCCATGACATGTCCGCCGCACACTTGTCCATCGGAATTCGCAACGGACATGTGAAGGTGGATTCCGTTTTTGGAAAGTGTACCGCTGAGTGAAATGATCTCGTGCTTGCCTTCGAACGTTGTCGTTTCGGCGCGATTGGCCAGACGTAGAGAGACTTCTGACAGACTGCCCACCGCCGAGATCACGCAGGCCGCCTGCAATTGATGGTCACATGCGATTCGCGACACCTCCGATTTCAAGTCTTCTCCGGGCTGCAACCGAACAGCAGTTGTTTGAATAGATGACCAATTCAGATTCATGATCAATGCCTGAGTAAAAAAGAAACAGCGATTGAAGAACGCGAACAGCATGGCGCGGTCATGTATCGGAGTCAAGGTTGTCAAATCAGCGACTGCTTTAGCGGACGTGTGTCAGTTCAGTTAGTAAAGACCCTGAGAACGCAGAGCGAACATTGCAAGTTCTTCGCAGGAATTTGCGAACTTGCACCTCGCAGGTTATATTCGGTTAATCTCACGGGTTTTCAGGCTTTCCCTACGCAAAAAAACAATCATGAAGCGCTCTCGCGTTAAACCTTTTGATGCTGACTATAGCGCCACTTCAACCGAATTG
>CAZDBA010000246.1:0-4353 GCA_964503615.1 uncultured Pirellulaceae bacterium | reverse complement strand
CGATATCTTCGTCGGTTCGTAATTTTTCCAGAGCCGTTTTTTCAAACGCGTTCAAGCACTCATCCTATCTCCACCTCCAACAAGACAATGGAATTCGCTGAGACTAACCCTCGTTACATTCTAGCGCGCTAAAGGAGAAAGAACATGGCTAGATGCTGTCGTCCCGTCGGGACTGGTTCATTCACGGCTCTACAACAATCGTAAACTCGACCCTATCGAACGATGGGGCCAACAGCCGTCTCAGTCTTTTCTGCGTTGCCACCAAATCCAGACTACGCCCAGCATTGCGATCACTGCTCCCAAGAATTCGCGAGAGAGTTCGACGCGGGGATCTTTGGCTGACATACTGCTTTGCGTCATATTGAAACTCTCGGATCCGAAAAGATTCTGGTAAAGCCCTGGACCCGAGATCGCCATTTGGACTACGCAAGCGATGACGCCGATCAACAAGATCCAACCGGGAATCTTGCGAAAGATCACCGCAATCAACATCACTCCGATGAAAAAGTAAAACAGCAACCAGATCGCCGCGTCCATTTTTGAGGGGTTGTGGTACACCTCAGGATCGACATCGTTCAGCTGAAATCCGGCGAACAGAAAAAACAACAGGGCCACAATCCCATTCGTGATACGAACGGGCATACTGGGTAGTGAGGCAGTTTGAACTTCCATGGTGCTGTTTGCAATTCACGACAGACTCAGCGTCAGTGAACTATTCTTCCTCAACTTCTTTCGCTGCCGACTTCGAGATAACCTCTTGCATTACATTGCCGGGCATCACGTCGTAGTGGCTGAACTCCATATTAAAACTTCCCAAACCTCCGGTCATGCTGGAAAGTGTCCGTGAGTAGGTTGTGACCTCCCGCAATGGGACTTCGACGTGAACCGTTGTGAAACTACCACCGGCGGTATCACTGCCACCCACTCGTCCGCCTCGGCTGGACATATCACTGTACACGTCGCCAACATTGGATTCGGGAACGGTAATATCCATTTGGACTACCGGTTCCAACAAGCCGGGCTTCGCTTTTTCAAACACTTCCTTGAAGGCATGCTTGGCCGCCATTTTAAATGCTGCTTCGCTGCTGTCGACCGGGTGATGTTTGCCGAAATGAACTTCGATACACACATCTTGCACCGGGTAGCCCGCCATCACACCGCCTTCGATACGTTCAGCAAACCCTTTCCCAATCGCAGGCATAAAGTTCCCTGGAATTACACCGCCGACGACGGAATCAACCCAAAGGAAGTTCGCTTCCTCATCGTAGTGGTACGATTTAATCGAATTAAAATTTGATTTAACGGCATATTCTTCGATCTCGGTTCCACGTGGCAGCGGAAACATGCGAATGTGAACTTCGCCAAACTGGCCACGGCCACCCGATTGTTTTTTGTGGCGGTAGCTTCCCTCGGCTTCGGTCTGGATCGTTTCGCGGAACGCAATCCGAGGCTGCTTGGTCTCGATCTCCAGCTTGTCACGTCGAGCCAATCGTTCCTGAATGATACTTAGATGCAATTCACTCATGCCGGTCATCACCAACTCTTTGGTTTGAGCATCGCGCTCGAGACGGAATGTAGGATCCTCCTCAACGACTTTATGTAGCGCGCCGGAAAGCTTGGTTTCGTCTCCGCGAGATTTTGGAGACACAGCCAGTCCTACCATGGGCATCGGGAACTTGACCGGAGCCAACTCCGCCGGTCCCAGCACGCTACCGATATGGAGATCGTCCATTTTGGCGACTGCTACGATGTCGCCCGGTCCCGCGGAATCGACGGGCTGAGTGGACTCGCCTTGCACTTTTAGCAACTGTCCCATTTTGATCTCTTTGCGCGCAGTCGAACAGGCAACGCTCTGATCGCGGGACAGAGTACCGGATAGAATTCGAATAAAACTCAACTTTTGCACGAACGGGTCGATCCGTGTTTTAAAGACCGTACCCACCAACGGCCCTGCGGGATCGGGAGCGATCTCTTTTTCTTCCACGTTGGTCCGAACTGCATTCAACGGAGAAAGACCACACATTGCAACCGCATCCAACAACTCAGTCAGCCCAACCTGAGTCTTGGCACTACAGCAAACGATTGGGATCAATAAATCAGCACCGACCGCGCGTACAATCAACTTGGAAAGCTCTTCATCAGTTGGCATTTGCCCTTCGAAGTAACGTTCCATGACTGCATCGTCAACTTCGATAATCGATTCGATCAACGGTTCACTGATAACAGCAGGATCCATAAGTGCGCCGCTTGTGTCCTCGGGAACATGCAGAGTGCTGGCGACCCCTTTGAATTCGCTGCCTTGGCCAATGGGAACGTTGAGCAAGACGCATCTCGTGCCCCACATCTCCTGGATGTTGGCAATCAGGTTCGGGAAATCGATATTCTCGTCATCCATTTTGTTGACAACGATCATGCGTCCCAATCCAGCCACGCCCGCTTCGTTGAACACGCGCCGCGTGTTGACTTCGATTCCCGAGTGGGCATTAACCACAATCAACGCCGTGTCGGCGCCTTGCATAGAACCGATCGTTTGACCGAGGAAATCAGGATAGCCGGGTGTGTCGATAACGTTGAATTGTTTGCCGGCGTGTTGAAAGTGAATCGCAGCAGATTCGATCGAATACTTATGCTGCTTTTCCTCCGGATCGAAATCGCAAATACTGGATCCGTTGTCGACGCTGGGCGTCTCGGACACCGATTCGGTGAGGGCTAAAAAACAATCGGCCATGGTCGTCTTTCCAGATGAGCCATGGCCGCAAAGCACAATATTTCGGATTTTTTCAATGCCAGCCATAATTAACCCTCGCTATTTAGTTTGGAACGCAAATCAAACATGAGGTCTAACGGGATGTTAAACCTGTTCAAAAGTGTTTCAGTTCGTAGCGCCCTCAATGGCGATGGATTCCCATGAACCCAATTCTATCTATCCAGCAACCTCCTGGCTGGCGTTCAACGCGTCAGGCAAAGTGAGACGGCCCTCATAAAGAGCCCGGCCAATAATACAGCCGCTCAGGCCCATATTTGCCAACTGTTCAATGTCTTCGATTCGTGTGACGCCTCCTGAGGCGATCACGGGAATATCGGTGCTCGCAACCATTTCCTGCATTGCGAAAAAGTTCGGACCTTCCAACATTCCGTCTTTTGAGATGTCTGTGTAGATGATTGAGCCGATCGAACTGCCAGAGATTCTTTTTGCAAATTCGATCGCGGAAACGTCGCTGGTCTTGAGCCAGCCATCGGTGGCAACGCATCCGTCTCGAGCGTCGATGGCAACCGACAGGCGATTAGGATAGTCTTCGGCGCAACGTAAAAACCAATCAGTATCGGTCACGGCCCGCGTCCCAATTACAACTCGTTCGGCTCCCATTTCCAGGTAATCGGTGATCGCTTTTTCGCTGCGAATTCCTCCACCGACTTGACAGGGAAGCTCACACTGGCGAAGAATCTGAGCGATCGCTTTTCGATTGGGCAATTCCTGATTGGCTCCGGCAACTTCGCCCTTGGCCGCGTCCAGATCGACAATGTGTAGGGCATGAGCTCCGTCGCTCACCCAACGCAAAGCCATATCTGCCGCGTTGAGACCATAGGTCGTTTGACGCTGATAGTCACCTTGCGTAAGTCTTACGCACTTACCGTCACGAATATCGACAGCTGGCCAAATCTTCATAAATTCTCCGCAGGAGGATTGTCTCTCCTATCGAATATGGCACAGCGCCAACCAGATATCAAGTAGAAGAAAAGCTGGGCAGGCTGGGAAAAAGCTACCGGCGCAAGCAATTCATGCGATTCCAGCACCGATATAACGCAATTGGTTCACCCGTTGCCACCGCCGGCGATCAGCGCGAAACCACCGGCCCGTATGCGATCTGGATCCTCATTTCGAAGAGCAAATACTGAACTTCGCCGGGCGAATTCCCAAAGTGTATCCTCCATCGGATCGGAAATTGAACTGCGCACCGCAGCGCGCTCAGTGCCAGACAGGCTCTCAAACTTTTGACATTGTCGATAAAGAATCCGGTCAAGTGGGAGCTCCCGTGGATTCAAAAGCCACCATCGACCTGGAACGTCAGGATAAGTATCCAATGGCAACGGTAGAATTTCGTTGCTGTTCATATTCAATGCAAGAAGATCGGTATCTCTTGAAGCGAAATATGCTGCGATGATTGCAGTCACGACTAGCAGGGTGAAAATTGAAAACCGGATTCGCATTTGATTTCCACAAAACGGGTGTTTGTAACCATAACCGACTTCATCTGTGGCCAAATTCTCCTGCCCAAGTCAGCCGTCTTTCTCTTCTCCTTTAACTCGACTTCATGACCGGCTTCGGCCATAAGTTTCTCAATCGCTTCATCC
>CAZDBA010000245.1:0-4458 GCA_964503615.1 uncultured Pirellulaceae bacterium | reverse complement strand
CCGAGGTTCAATTGATGCTGGTGAAGGAAACGAAGGAGCGGGTTTCTCAGCTGAGTTGTCTGCTGCTGGAAACGATTTCACGATCAACAACAGCGGTGAGCTACGAGGACGTGGCACCGCCGGTGCTGGATCGGCAACGGCAGGTGATGGTATTCGCCTTGAGCGGACGCGAGTGGATGGTGCCTTGGACGGGTCGACAACTGGCCTGTTTACAGGAACGATCAACAACTCAGGTGTTGTGACTTCGGAAGGCGACTCCGGGACGACTGGTGGATTCCGAGCGGTTAACGGTGTCAGCTTTCAGGGTACTCTGAACAACACCGGTACTATTTCTGGTGTTCAAAACGGTGTTTACTTTGGTAACCCAACTCCTGCTGGCGGTGGTGACCACACTGGTGGCGTTGTGAATAACTTCGGTGTCATTAGTTCTGACAGCCGAGCTTTTAACCTTGATGGCGAAGGCTTGCAAGTCAACAACCATGGTGACATCCTGGCAACAGGAGCTCAACGCAACGGAACGTTTTATGTGGACGGAACTGCCGACAACTTTACGCTGAACAACAGCGGGTCGATTGACGCGAGAGGTGGTTCAGGATCGGCTGTTTCGATTCAAGTTGGTAGCTTTGATGGTGACGTTCAGAACGGAACGATTGTCAATAGTGGTTCGTTTATCGGAAGCGGCGATTCTGGGGTTGATGCGGCTCTCCGTCTCTTCTCCAACAACGATGGTACTGTATTCAACGGCAACATCGCTAACGAAGTTGGTGCTTTGCTTTCTTCTGATGGAAGTCCTGCAGTGCTGATCGAAGAAGGTGTGCAGTTTGATGGTTCACTGATCAACGCAGGCCAAATTGATGGGAGTATTTCCCTTGCATCGGGCGACTTGGAGTTACTCGACACCAGTTTGCTCTCGTTGGAAATTGCCAGCCTAACCGATTTTGAAACGGTCGACATTGGATTGGGTGATTTGACTCTTGACGGTACGCTTGAGTTAAGCTTCCTGGACCCATCGTCGTTCGAAGTCGGACAGACGTTTGACCTATTCGATTTCGGATTCGCATCAGGATCATTTGATAACGTTTTGGCGGGCCCTTTGTCGCTGGACCTCAGCAACTTGGCATCTCAAGGAACGGTAACGATTGCGGAGTCGGCAATCTCTGTTCCTGAGCCGTCTTCTTTCGTTGTGCTGACTGTGAGCGGATTCGTATTGTTGCGACGTCGCCGTAAGTAAACGCCTAAAACCGAGCATCATTGATGGATTGGTGTCCAGCAATTGTCGGACACCTCCTCTAAGAGCGAGAGGGACTCCATCCGACCGAGTAACATCGGTTGGATGTGAGTCTTTCTTTTTTTGTGCGCTTTAAAAAACAAATGTTTTTGGGCTTATCAATTGGCCCGAACATTCTCGATATATTCCAGAAACTCTTGTTCCAACGCATCCAGATCGTCTCCCAGAAACTGCTTGAAATCGTTTAAGCGATCTTCTGGAGTGTCGTAGACAAGCGGCTTTTTCTGCGACATGAATTTCAGGTACTCAACATATTCTTCGGAATGACGTTGAAGCAGGAAGTAGTTAAAGCACCAAGCCTCTGCGTAGGCTGAGGCAGCCGTTTCAGGATCTTGCAAACGAGTGTCGACCGAGAGCATTGATTTAAAGGCGTCGGCAGGTCGCTGTGGAATTTCCTTTCTAAATTGCGCGAGTCGTGGAGGGCTTACCTGTCCGATCGCGCGCCAACCTGAGCTGTTGTTTAGATCGGGCGTTTCGAAAAACATTGCCATTCCCTCGTTGACCCAAAGAGGCGTATCGGACATCCGAGTTTGCATGCCGGTGTTGAACATCAATTGGTGCGTGGCTTCGTGTACTACGGTCGCAACCATGTCCAGTGAATTGGGAGCGGCAAGGATTTGATTAATGTTGCGATCCTGTTGCGGACGCTGGTTGGGCGGCAGTAGACCGGTCGTAAGGTCATGCATGACCACGCGATTGGTTAGCAGGTTGTAATAAGCGACAGCGCTGCCGGGCCCCTGCCCAGTTTCCGATTCGGCATAGCGGGCGTATTCGGCATGACTCTTGAAGATGATTGCGACGAGAGGATACTTTGGATTTGAATTGAGTTCGTAGTTCCGTTTCTTCTTCCAGTGTCCGATGAAGCCTTTGAAAAGTCGCTCGTAAAGTCCGCCGACCCATCTCGCATAAGCTCGCTCTGTGTTGTAAGCGATCACAAAATGCTTCGTTTTGTGGATTCGGAAATCTTCAGGCAATTCTTTCAGTAGCTTGGCACCGATCTCTTTCTGTGTCAGTGGGTCAAACGGTTCATCGTTGTCGATCTTTTCAGTGACTTCGTCGCCTTGAACGATTTGCAGTCGACCAGAGCGAGTTTGAAAGAGGATTCCACCGTCTTCGGCTTCGGCAAGGATCTCACCGGTTAGCGTTAGCGTTTCACCATTGCGCACAAAGGTCAATTCGTCGGCGTGGACCGAATACGAATCGCTTATCGGTAGTTGCACGAAAACGAACGTGACCAGGAATGTGACGAAAACGTTTTTCAAAACTTGCATTGGAGATCTCCACTGCGACCACTGCTCATCGGCCGCCTGCCTATTATAGGTTACTGCTGCTCGCCATCGGTGCGTTTTAAGCTCACCAGCCACCAACCACACAACGAAATCAGCACAATTGCAGTAATATTGATGATCGTCAACGCGGCGGTCATCTCGTTAACGCCCGAGTGCATTAAGCCTAAAGTTAGTCTTGGTACGGTTTCGACGCCGGCCGGTAGAACCATTTGTGACGCTGCCAGTTCTCCGTAAGCGATCACAAACGAGAGAATAAAGATCCCGACAAGTGGCCTCCAGTTCCCCCCGATACCGAATTTAAAAAAGGTTGTTACCGTCCCCGCACCTTCGGTTGCCGCGTGTTGTTGTACATCATCAGCGACCAAATCGAAAACAAAGTAGCAGAGCACCACGGCAATCGGCAAGCAAACGATCGAAGTTGCCAGCATCGGCGCGAACAGAGTGCGGTCGAAGACAAAGTTGCTCCATGGTGTGTCGATCAATGTCATGGCCTGCGCCAACCCGCTACCGACAATCGGACCGGGTAACGCAAAGCAGATTGAAACAAAAATCACAGTAGCCCAACGAACCGCGTGATGAGTTTTTGCACCCCAGGCGATTAAAGTTCCCAAGACAATAGACGAAACAGCGCAGCCGAACCCCATAAGAATCGACCAACGGGTTTGAGGCATGTACTGAACTGCTGCAAGTTGAATCGCACTGAAGAATTGTTCGATTGAGTATCCTGGCTGCGGTTGCCCATCAACTCTGGCAACATGGAAACTTGCTCTTGCCAGCAAATTGTATAGGGGGACGGCCGCCATCATTATCCAGGCGATAGCCGTTGCGGTGTTCAGCAGGTAGTTGCGGTTGCTGGTCCGAACTGGTTGCTGAAGGCGAAGGTTTTCAGAGTTATCTCGGTCGCTAAGGAATCTGAAAAAGAAAATAGCCGCCGAAATTACAAGCCATGTGATGGCAAGGATCTGAGCCCCTATTCCCAAGGTGCTTGCCCGAGCCATTTCGTCAGCGGTCCAGTTGCCGAGAAACGAGTCGAACTGGCCCAGCGAGAAGCCAAGGTAAACTTGTTCTGCCAACGTGCCAACTTGATAGATGTCGGTCGCCGCAATCTCGCGTGCACAATTGATGATGCACCAGAGCAAACACAATAAAAGGACGGGAAGCATCCGGCGCATCGTGATCGTCCAAAATACGCGGATCGGACTGCATTCCAGTAAGGCCTGCTCCTCGTGGACTCGATCTCCCGTCCAGAACGCTGCCAGAAAAATCAGAGCGATTTGTGGAGTAAGTGAAATCGCATGAATCCAGCTGGCCGCAGCCCAGCCCGATACCAGCGGTTCGTTTTGCCCGGTGCTGGCGGCGGTTAACCAACCAAGTTTTCCAAACGCAGCGTCCCAAAAACTGACTTGAAAGACCAACGGGATAAACGCGGTGGCTAGTACAAGCACAAGAGTTGTGCGGGCAAACCAGCCGGTTCGCAGTGCTGTTCGGGCCAGCAACAAGCCGAAAGGAATCGCAATCAGGCTGGCAGAAAATCCCAGTCCAAGCGTGTTCAGGAGAACCAGCCGATCAAAGGGGCCGGTGCAAAAGTGCCAAGTCAAACCAAGCAGCAGTGTGACAAGCAGCCAACCGATCACATCGCGATTATTAGTTTGTCTCATAGTGTAAACATCGGGTCGTTGTTCGATAATTACAGTATCGTACCCCTTAATTCAAGCTGGATAAAGAATCCATCAAAACGCCAATTCCTCCAGTGATTTTCCTTTATAGATCCCATACAACTGAAGAAACAGAGAATAGCCTGGGTAGAAGTTAGGTGCGTTGCTATTCAACTTTATAGCGGACCATTTTGAGTCAATTAGTTTGATCGTCAACTCTCCATCG
>CAZDBA010000244.1:0-4491 GCA_964503615.1 uncultured Pirellulaceae bacterium | reverse complement strand
AAAATAACATTTCACGGCGCTAGTCCGCCTGCCAATTCATTTCATATATGGAGAAAATAAAATGTTTAAAGGATTAGGAAACATCGCTCAATTGATGAAGCAGGCTCAGAACTTGCCGGGCAAGATGAGCGAGATTAACGAAGAGCTCAAAGGAAAACGAGTCACGGGCAGTACTGGCGGAGGAATGGTGACCGTCGAAGCAAACGGTTTGCAACATATCCTGTCAGTCAAAATCGACCCTGAGTTGGCCGAGAAGAACGACATCGAAATGATTCAGGACTTACTGCCCGCGGCGATCAACGACGCGATCGCAAAAGCGAAGCAGTTGCACGTCGAAGCGATGCAAACGGTTACCGGCGGCATGTCGATTCCAGGCATGGACGACTTGACGAAAATGTACACGGACAAACCGGAAGATCCCAGCGGCGAGTAATCTCCGGACACTGACGTTGGTTGTCATCTGCTATGAAAGTAGTTTATTGACACCGCGAAATTTTATAGACATCGAGTGAGCAAGCTTGGCTGAACTATCTGAATCCGTTCTCGAAGTGATCGAGCAACTTTCTCGCTTGCCCGGCATTGGTCGCAAGTCGGCTGAGCGTTTGGCGTATCATATTTTGCGAGTCCACAAAACGGAGGCGTTGGCGCTGTCGGATGCGATTCGAAATGTGCGTGAAAACGTTCGTTACTGTGACGACTGCTATAATCTTTCCGAGTCAGCAAAGTGCAAAATCTGCTCTGATCTCGGGCGGGACCGTTCGCTTTTGTGCATCGTTGAACAACCTCGCGATTTAATTTCTTTGGAACTTTCCGGGAACTATCGGGGGCTGTACCACGTATTGCTGGGACGAGTCGCTCCGCTGGAGAACATCGGCCCTGATCAACTGACGATCGAGCCGCTTTGCCAGCGAGTCGCAGATGGGGAATTCAAGGAAGTAATCATGGCTACTAACCCAACTGTCGAAGGGGACGGAACCGCTTTGCACATTTCAAACTTGTTGGCCGAATATGAGATTCCGATTACCAAACTGGCTCGGGGCATTACCACCGGTAGCATTCTTGAGCAAACCAACAAAGAAATTTTGGCAGATGCCTTGGCAGATAGACGGCCATTTTGACAGTTGGAATTTCTGCATAGCAGTTTCCATTGCAGCGATAATATAGCTCGTAGTGCAGAGTTAACTGTCGAAAGCGAACGATCTGTTCAAGTTGTTGACGTTCTTGTTGTCCCCACTTGCTTACGAGTTGGTGCTTGTCAAATTAAAAATTGTTTTTCTCTTTAAAAAAATAATCGAATCCAGCCTAATCGAGACTTACATTTGAGAACGAGAAATCGGTCAACCTAAATTGAGACGGGACTCTCGTTATTGTGTACAATCGACATAGTCCTCTGACTTTGGGAGTTCCGCTTATTAGCGACCCTGTAAAAAAATGAAAATCACATTCGGTCAAAACTTATCGCAAAAGCAAACGCAAACGCTGGCTCCGCGCATGATCCAGTCGATGGAGATTCTCCAGATGCCGATGGCTGCGTTGGCCGAAAAGATTGAGACAGAACTGATTGAGAATCCTGTCCTCGAGAAAAAAATTGAGGAGACTCCCGACTCCGAACGCGCCGAGGCTCGTGAAGCAGCGGAAAAAGACAACGACCCTCGCGAGTTGGAACAAAAAGAGATCGTCATCGACGATGACAAAGGCAGCGCCGAAGAGTTCGAGCGATTGCTGAATCTGCAGCAAGACAATCCTGACTATTTTGACGGCGCGAAGCCTTCCGCCAATCGCTTGCAGGAATCTTCCGATCGACATCACGATATGATCGCCAACGTTGCCGATCGTGGATGTACTTTGCAGGACCATCTGTTAGAGCAATTGAAAGAATGGGATTTGGCTCCGCCATTGCAGAAAATGTGCGAGCGAATCATTTCTGCTTTGTCTGCCAAAGATGGAGGCTATCTGCGGACTAGCTTGACCGACTTGCTACCGGTCGACGCCTCCGAGGACGACATGGAATTGGCACAAGACGCATTGGCAACCGTTCAATCGTTGGACCCAGCCGGAGTCGCAGCGCGAGACTTGAAAGAGTGTCTGTTGTTGCAACTGACTCCCGAGATCGAATACCTGCCACAGGTTAGGACTTTAATTTCCAATCACCTCGAAGACTTGCAACACAATCGTTTGCCGCACATCGAGAAAACGACGGGCTACACGATCGAAGAAATCAAACTTGCTTGGGGCGAACTGAGACGTTTGGATCCGAAACCGGCCAGCCAATTTGCTGAGACGTTCGTCCAGACTGTTACTCCTGACATGCAAGTGATCCAGGAAGAGGATGGGAAATATAAAGTCCTTATGGAAGAAGGGCCATCACGTAGTTTGCACATCAGCAAGTACTACATTCAACGGTTGTCGAACGGCCAAGCGACCGCGGAAGAGAAAGAGTTTATTCGGCGAAAGATCACTGCTGCTCAGTGGTTGATCGAGTCAATTGAACAACGCCGCAATACGTTGATGAAAGTCGCACAGGCGATTGTTGATCATCAGCACAAGTTTCTGGAGTTGGGCCCTGAGCATATCGAACCGCTCAAGATGCAGCAGATCGCCGACCGAGTTGGCGTTCATGTCACAACGGTCAGCCGAGCAGTTGACGACAAATACGTGGAAACGCCACGTGGAATTTTTGGGCTTCGTAATTTCTTCGTTGGCGGTACAACCACTTCCAGCGGCGAAGATGTGACTTGGGACAAGATTCGCATTCAGTTGGAAAAGCTGATTGATAGCGAAGACAAATCAAAGCCGTTCAGTGATGACGAGCTTGTGAAACGGTTGAAAACTTTGGGGCTGGATATCGCGCGTCGAACCGTAACCAAGTACCGTAAAAAAATGGGCATCCCCAGTTCGCGAAAAAGAAAAGACTGGGGCAAGAAGTAAACACGCCCTGCCCTGCCCTGCCCGTTCCCGTCGCAAGTTTGATCAATGTGAAGCGTGGATTTTCTTCATGCGTACACACATGTTCTCGAAATCGCACCTCAGATTGCGTAAGTAGAGAGCCAGAACTGTGTATGCAAAACAGCCAGCAGTATTGCGAACGCGTCGCCGCTGCCAATCGCGATCGACCAAGCCCTTTGAAGGGCATTTCTTCCTAAATTTGTAGTGGACAATCGCCAGAATTCCTTTTCGTCTCGCGGAAAGGGAATTCGGAAAAGGAATGACAGCACCTGAAGACTCTCTGCGTTTCCAGAACCTTCGATTTTCCCATCTTTTACACCCGTTATTTTTTCTTTGTAACATCTCGCTCTTAATCCCGCTGAATAGCTTGAACACTTAATTCATATTCAAAGGAGATTCAGATGCGTAGTTTTCAGCGATTTTTGGTATTTTTGGTACTGGTTTCTAGCGGCGTTTTACCCACGTTTGCGTTTGCGGGAGACTGTCAATCAGTCTGGGTGAGCAGTAACCACTTGATCATTTACGGTAGTGTCAAAGATGATTCTCTTAAATTGACCCAAAGCGGAAAGGACTTGATCATCCAACCTTTGGCAGGCACAAGGCTCGACGGCAGATCGCAACGGTCGAACTTTAAGATTACTCCCGGTGTAACGGTGGAACTAAGGTTGGGTGACGGAATCGACTCAGTTTTCGCAGAAGATATCTACGACGTTGACGAACTAATCATCGACGGCGGAGTCAATTTTTTAGACCAAATTCTTGAAGGCAGAGTTACTGTTGAGAGAGTTTTCGCAAACCGGCTGGTCGTTCAGGATTTCGATACGATCCGCGCGGATCAGTTGTACTCGAATGGGCAATTGATGTTGAACGCGAATACGATTAAAGTTGATCGAGTTTATGGGGATCAACTGGTGTTATGGGGATGGAATGTTTCGGCTTTTGATGCCGCCGCGAACGAGTGTGTGGCAGGCCCTTTAAACAATTTCACACAAAATTCATTTAAATTGCGTATGGATCAAGTAGATGTTGTAGACGAGCTTTTGATTATCTGCGGTGGCGGGGTGATTTTACAACCGGAAGATGATATCGAATTGCATCAAGTCAATGCCGACTCCCTTCGGGTTGAAACCGAGTCTGGAAATGACAAGGTTATTGTTACAAACGGCATGTTTTACGAGGTTGAAATCGAGATGGGCAGGTCAACCATTTCAGATACAGTGGTGTTTGGTCAGGTTCATGCGACTGAATTGGTCATCGACGCCGAGGATAGCTTATCCGGAAGCTTCTACGAATTGACTGGTGAATACTTGGATATCTACAACCGGAACGGAAGTTCAACCAACGTCAAACTCAACGAAGTTGCGATGACCGACGAAATATATATCGAATCGGGTAATAACCGTTCGAATATATTTATCCAGGATACAGACTCTGAATATTTGGAGGTCGAATTTGGCGGGGGTAACGATCTGCTTAATATCTCTGATTCAACGGTCGACGATTGCGAGTTGGACGGAGGTGCTGGGCAAAATACCTTTTCTTCTT
>CAZDBA010000243.1:0-4572 GCA_964503615.1 uncultured Pirellulaceae bacterium | reverse complement strand
GTTGGTGAACAAAACAAAAATCCACCCATCACGAAAACTAAGGCAAACAAAAACCTAGCCATCAAAAGTTCTCCAAATCCAAAATTTAAATTTTGATTTCCAGTCACGTGTTACTAGTGCGGGTGAATAGCCGCGCCAATAAACAATGCTGTTAAAAAAGTAAAAACGTACGCTTGAATGAATGCCACGAGCAATTCAAGCAAGTTGATTCCAACCGACGCGCCCATCACGGCAGGTGCCACACCCCAGATCAAACCCGTGTTCCAACAGACACCGATAAAAGCGACAAACACCGCCAATACCAAGTGACCGGCAAACATGTTCGCAAACAAACGAACGGCCAATACAAGGTGCTTGATGAACAAGCCGAAGACTTCGATCATCCAGATCACTGGGATCAGGATGTATTTTAAAGGGCTTAACGCCCCGCCAATTTCAATATGAGGCGCTTGGGCTTTCCAGAACCCTACGCCACCGAGCTTCTGCATACCAACGAACAGCACAAGGCCGAAAACGACCAGGGCTAACGATGCGGTCACCGAAATCGAACCGGTTGCCGCACCGAAACCGGGTATCATCCCGATCAGGTTCATTGCCAATACAAAGAAGAATACCGTCCACAAAAACGGAAGAAAACGATCTGCGTCTTTAGTGCCGATTGAAGGACGAGCAATCTCGTCGCGGACATAAGTACATCCCGCTTCGAGCATATTCCAAAAGCGACCTTTAACCGGTTCGCCTGATTTCATTTTACGACCAAGCGTGATGAACAGTGCAGCCACAATCAGGGCGGCAAAAAACTCAAGCACAATAAACTTGGTGGGTGCGAACGTCACGTTGCCAAGGAACTCATTTTCCTTTTGGATCACATGACCATGCTCATCCTCTACGTCGGTTGAGAATTTGATAAATGGATTGTTGTTGCCACGGCCCAAAGGATTGGGAATATCAAGCTTGACTGTGTTTTTAAAGTCGAAAGCGGGAAACTCAAAGAACGTCTGATCCTGCACATGACCAATTAGATGGTCCGTACTCAGGTGGTAGGCCATCCCGTTTCCGGTAGCGTCTTTGGCCCACTCTTTGGCCCGCTCTTCCTCAGACATAGTGTGCTCGACTTCGGTATACGAGTCGCCATCCTTATGCTCACCATCTTTATGGTGGTCATCGGCTTCTTGGCCTTCCGCTTCGGGATGAGGCTCTTCGTGCACGTCGTCGTCTTCAACGGTAGCTAAGATGAATGGATTTGACATTGAATTGATTTTGAAAAGTGCAGGTCACTGCGAGGCTTTTAACCGAGCAGTTTGTAGTGAAACGTCAACAGCGAGGCCAACACAGTAAAATAAAATAACTAACAGTACAAATCCAGATTCGAACGGCAAACTGGGAACGACTTTGACCACTATCACAGCCAAAAACGGTAACCCCGTTCGCACTGCCATACTTAATGCAAGTCGGGCAGCAAAGTTCTCATCGCCGCTAGGATATTCTCCAGCAACATGTGCAACAAGTGACGAAATGACGCACACGACCAACGCTCCAATCGCAAAGCGAAAATCGCAAAGCTCAAAGTACGAAGTCAGCCCAATTGCCACAGTTCCAACAACCAACAAAACTCCGGCAATCACCGCCAAACGTGTTAAAAGGCCAAGTGAACGCGCGGCACCGGTTGATGATGTACTAGGCTTCACGATGATCTCGATGATGAATCGTCATTGCCATTTACCGGACCCTGTTTGCCTTCAGTAGATACAAGCTTGATCAACTGAAAAACGGCCGAAGTCACACCCAACACCAATCCAAGTGCTGTGAACAAAATGACAGTGCCAAATTTCTGATCAATGAAGTAACCAATGAAGGCGGGAATCACCATCATCAAACTAATCGTGGAGATCTGAGAGACTTTGGAGAGCGCCTTAGCAGTCGGAGATCGGTCGTCAATGTTATGAGTCACGTTTCACCGACTTTTCAGGTTCAAATCATTCTCTCTGGAACGGTGGTAAATCTATCGTTGCAATTGTTTAACTACAACCCACTTCGAGAATATTTTCACAATGTTCACACAAAGCATTGCAAATAAAGAACTTAAGGGATTTGCGATGCACCGAAAAACACTCCGATTTCTAACTTAGTGTGGAATGGCACATTTTCTCGCAAAAATTAACGTAAGCACAACAAAACAAAAGACTTACGGAGAAACAAAAGATTCCGAACACTTGCCAAAATCGGTAATATCTGTTACCATTGAATAACTAGAACTTATTGATCGTGGATCATTTGGGGAACTCAACCGTCCTTGGGTCGGTTTTTGAGTAGGTGCAATTCACTTTGATAAATCTAGATTCTGACAACATTGACACTTTGTCGGAAATTGAACAGACAGTTTGATCACCGGGCGGGAGACCGGTTCAGGGTCCTTAATATCATGATCTCAAAAGGAATTTTGGTCGTGGGCAAATAGCTGATTAAGTTCGGCTGAAAGGCACTGCCGTTGAAAATTGCAACTGCTTCTTCGCTAAGGAGTTTCACTTCCAAAGACCTGGCCCAAATGGCCAAAAAACAAGGTGTGACCGGTTGGCACGCCATGCGAAAAGAACAACTTGTCCAAGCTATTCTAAAACTTAGCCGTAAAAGCTCCACCAAAAAGAAACCAATAAAAAAGAGTGCTCCCAATCCGCCAAGCCAAAAACCCAATCCTCGCTTGGCTCGTAAAATCCAAAGTGAACGTATCCGCCGGGAGAAACTCAAGGACCTCGCTCACCAAGCTGCTGACAAGCAAACCCAACCCTCCGTCGAACAAGATCGAATCGTCTTGATCGTACGTGACGCATATTGGTTACACGCCTACTGGGAGATTACCAAAAGTTCAGTGACACGCGCAAAGGCCGCTTTAGCCGAACACTGGCATGGTGCTCGGCCGATCCTTCGGCTGCTACGAGTCTCTGAGGACAAAACAACCAGCCCGATCGAAGACCCCATTCGCGAAATTCCAATCCATGGTGGCGTCAAAAACTGGTACATCGATTTAGATGGCGAGCCGACCAATCTGAAAATTCAAATTGGTTACAAAACTCTAAACGGTAAATTCCATCGAGTATCTACCAGCAACACTGTGGCGACACCTTCATCCAATGCAGAGGTTGACGAACACTGGACCGACATTGCTGAGGACCATGAAAAATTCTACGCCCAAAGTGGAGGGTATGGAGAGACTCGAAATTCAGGAGATCTAAAAACGGTTTTCGAAGAGAAACTTCGCCGCCCTATGCACTCGATGGATCCGTCCTCAGTCAGCCATTCACCCGTTCCCAGCTTTCGTCCGTTTGACTTTGAGGTCGATGCCCACATGGTCGTCTACGGTGCAACCGCACCTGGAGCCAACGTTACACTTGGCGGCGAACCGATCAAACTGGAGAACGATGGAACGTTTGTCGTGCGAATGGAACTACCAGACCGACGACAAGTATTACCCGTTGTTGCCAGCAGCCGAGATGGCAGTGAACAGCGTACAACTGTCCTGGCAATTGAACGCAATACCAAAGTGATGGAGCCAATTACCAAAGATTGCGAAGAGATGTAACACCCAATTCCGCGGGTCGAAATCGTGATAAGAACGATAACGACTTAGCAAGAACTCAAAGGCAAATTGTCCACATGCCTTTGAAACGAGGTCGAAGCGGTTCCAGCTAAATTAGCTGGAGCCGCTTTTTTTTGTTCACTCAATCGTGCGCTGCCCAAAGAAATCAATAAGTCAAAAATCGAAAGGCACAATAAAAAAACGCAGGCGATTTCAAATCACCTACGCTTTTCAAGTCCACATTCTTAATCCAAGTATCAAACCGTGTTCACAGGTTTAGACTTGAAATTGACGATTAATAACGACAACCGCGTCCACCTCCGTACGAACGACCATAACCGCCACTGTAGCCTCCTCGATAGCCACTACGACTGTAGTTGATGCTCGAACGGTTGAACCCGCCGCCGTATCCATACACAGGACGTGCTCCGTAACCGCCACTGAAGCCACCAAAGCCTCGATTAAAGCCGCCTCCATAGCCACTTCCAATGGAGATGCCAAAACTGGAGCCACCACGATAATACTGAGCTTGTGACTCTGAGGACATAAAGCCCGTCATCGCTACAGCTGCCAAGAGAATTACAAACTGTTTCATAATATTTTCCTTCAAAAATCCGAAAGGGGAGAACTGACGAAGCCGCGTAAAAACGCAAAACTGCGCCATACGCTTTTCGACCTACCACACTCTTAGGCACATTTCATTCCAAGGTTGCTGAGATCTTCGAAACCGCTTCAATTCCAATGATTTGCCAATACATTCCCTTCGGCAACAAGAAATCCCCCTGCTTGAACCGTCTAAAGATCGCGGCGCTATGTCCTCATTTCGATCACGCAAACCGATGCATAGATGATCACCACATAATTGCTCGTCCAACGACTTAACTGGCAACGCAATGACTTGAATGCAACCCGAGCGAAGAACATGCGGGGAATGTAACCTACCCCACAGATGCAAACTGACTCTCCCGGACAGTTCGCAAATCGACAACTAACCAAGC
>CAZDBA010000242.1:0-4577 GCA_964503615.1 uncultured Pirellulaceae bacterium | reverse complement strand
GCTGTTGATCGTATGATGGCGGAACCGGATGTTAATAAATTCTGTAAAGACCTGACCGACAAGCTTGGCCAATTGCCAGCCGTCCTGGTCCCCGAAGATGCGCCACAGCCCATCAAAGACGCTGCTGCGAAATTGGGCCCTCAGGTGGTTGATGCTCTTTTGAGAAAACAGGGCAGTCTTTTTGTAGAGTCTTTCAAAATCAATGAGATGCAAGAGCCAGAAAATTTAAAGGCTGGTTTGATACTTGAGGTTGGGGCCGACGTAGATGATACGGTTCGAACGATCACAGAATTGCTGGGAATGTTCGGAGTTCCCATGGAGACCGTAGCAATCCAAGGTGACAAGGCGATTAAAATCGAACTTCCGCCAGGTGGCCCGTTCAATGAAACGGCGATTTCCCAGCAAGGTGATTTTATCGTGATCACGACCAGCATGGAGATGCTTGTAGAGATAAAAGCTCGAATGCAAGCGGGAAAGATTGCTCCTTGGCTGAGTGAACTGCAAGCCAAGCAATCTTACGAGCGGTTGTCTGGCATCGGCATCATCGACTTGGCAATGTTGAAAGAAGAGTTTGGTTTTCTAATGGACGAGGAGGTAACCAAAGTTTTTAAAGCTCTTGGTCTGCACAATTTGAAAAACATTGAATTTTCAGGCGGTTACGGCAAAACAGACTTTGCTCAGGTTTTCGCGTTGAACTTTGACGGAGCACCGTCTGGAATTTTTGATGCGTTCAGCGACGAAGGGTTGGCACTCGACGATATCGCTCATTTTCCAGACGATTCATTTTTCGCTGCGACGATGTCGGTTGACGGCAAGAAAATGCTGAACCAAATACAGAGTATTTTGGTCCAGTTGGAACCTGATGCGGCTATGGAAATGGCATCCGGAATGATTCAGTTTCAACGTGAGACCGGAATCGATCTTCGCCAGCTGATCGAGAACTTTGGACCTTCGGTTTCCGTGCACAATGCGTTTGCGGACGGAATTGTTTCCGGGGCGATGCTGAAAACGAAGTTGCGGGACCCTGCGGCTTTTGATCGCACGATGGAAAATGTCGTTGAGCTGGCACAGCGCGAGGTTCACGAGTTTCAGATGGGTGTCGATTCCATTGAGCAGAATGGAAAAACGATCAAGGCGATGCGTTTTGGTGGAGCGCCGATACCCGTTGAGCCGAGTTGGTACGTTGATGGAAACCAGATGACGGTTGCACTTTTTCCGTCTGTGCTTTCGACCGTTACCAACGAGGACGCGATAACGCCTTTGGTAAAGACAAAAGATTTTGAGCCCTATTTGCCATTATTTCAAACCGACTCCGACAGCAAAGTTGTCGGTTTCGCTTATTCCGAGACCGAAACATCGTACGAAATTCTATACGGCTATGCATGCCTTTTTAGTGCAATGGGCAAGAATATGATCTCTGGTACCATCGAAGACCATTTCGCTGGGCCGTTGACTGCACAGCAGATGGATGGACTGAAAGAACTATTTGGCGATTTGAATTTGCCTTCGTGCCGGAGTATCGTTCGCCATTTGACCCCGCAAATCACTGTGGTTCGAAGTGAAAAAGATGCGATCGTTCTTCATTCTCACTCGTCAATCAACAGTTCCAATTTGACACTCATTGCACCTGGAATTGCTGTCGGAATGTTGTTGCCTGCCGTTCAACAAGTGCGCAGTGCTGCTCGTCGGACCACGTCGGCAAACAACCTCAGGCAGCTAGGTTTGGCATCCTTCAATTTTGAATCTGCGATGGGAAGGTTTCCGTCAGGGGATGGACCTGTCAAGGAAGGTGGTCCGCCAGTAAGTTGGCGAGTCAAAATTCTTCCGTACATCGAACAAGCTAATTTGTACGAACAGTACAATTTTGATGAACCTTGGGATAGCGAAAACAACCGAAAACTGTTGGAGATGATGCCTGAAGTGTTCCAAAACCCAGCTAGTTCGGCTGTCGACGGGTACACCGTATATCGAGGTATTAGCGGCCCCAATGGTATCATGGGAGACGATGGTCAGGGGAAATCCGTGGGACGACGTATAGCAGAAGTTGTCGATGGAACCTCCAACACCATTATGTTCCTTGAAACGCCAGATGAGATGGCGGTTCCTTGGACTAAGCCGGACGGTGGTATCAATCCAGAAGAGATCGAACCCTGGCAAATGTGGGGGAATTTCCCTGGTGGTTTTAACGCAGGTTTTTGTGATGCAAGCGTTCACTTTCTAAGTACTTCACTTGACGAAGAACTTTTCAAGAACCTGATGAAGATGAATGACGGCAACGTCGTTGGCGGCTTTTGATTTCTGATCGATTCGCTTTACAGGCAAAAATGAATCAAACAGCGAGGGTGAGAGCCCTCGCTGTTTTCGTTTAACAACTGCCAAGTATGAGGCTTTCCTACCTTCACGGCGGAGCTGGGGCGAAACAGCTCGCGACACCAAGCCCCTGCTCGACCCCCAGTGGCGATCAACGAGGAGTCTCGCTTTACGGTACAATTAAGTTTGCTTAAAGATGGGGGTGGAGGGTTCGCAAAATGAATTACAGAGTATTAATCGTCGCATGGCTGGTTTCACTGCTTCTGATATTGGATTCTCAAATCGTATTGGCTCAAGGACAGATCGGTGATCAGATTCAGCAGTTTGAGTTGAGCGATTTTCGCGGCGCTGAATTTTCTTTGGAACAGTTGGCCGATTCTGAAATAGTGGTTGTCGCGTTTTTGGGTACGGAGTGTCCGTTGGCGCAACTGTATGGTGCGCGGTTGCAGAAATTGGCAGACGAACTGGAAGCCAACAGGGTTTCTTTTGTTGGCATTAACTCCAATTCGCAAGACAGTGTTTCCGATATTGGCGTTTACGTTCGACAACACGAGATCGAGTTTCCAATGCTCAAAGATGTTGGTAACAAAATCGCCGATCGTTTCGCAGCGATTCGAACTCCAGAAGTCTACGTGCTTGATCAAAATCGAACGATTCAGTATCGAGGGCGCATCGATGACCAGTATGGAGTGGGCTATCAAAAGAAAAAGCCGACGGTAAACGAGCTTCGAAACGCGATCGACCAACTATTGAGTGGCGACCCGGTGACGACGCCGGTGACCGAAGGAGTTGGATGCCATATTGGGCGAGTCAAGGTTCCTAACGAAAAAGGTGAGGTGACCTATACCAAGCAGATCTCCAGAATTTTGCAGGAGCGTTGTGTCGTTTGCCATCGAAGCGGAGAGATCGGACCGTTTTCCCTTACCCAGTATGACGAAGTTGCTGGCTGGTCCGAGATGATCGAAGAAGTCGTACGCGAACAAAGAATGCCGCCATGGAATGCAAACCCGGACCATGGTGAATTCGCCAATGCGGCCGTTTTGACGGACGAAGAAAAACAGGCGATCTATCGCTGGGTTGCGGACGGAGCTCCCAAGGGAGATGATTCCGACATGCCAGCTGAAAAGGAGTTTGTTTCTGGTTGGCAGTTACCTTCTGAGCCTGATCTGGTTTTGAATATTTCTCCCGAACCGTATGAGGTAAAAGCCAATGGGTACCTGCGTTACGAATATTTTACGGTCGACACGGGGCTGAACGAGGACAAATGGATTTCTGCGATCCAAATTTTGCCCGGTAACCATCGCGTTGTGCATCATGTTCTGGCTTTCGAAGTTCTACCTGGGCAAAAGTTTGACTCCAGGGATGCGGTCGATGGTTTTCTGGGTGGCTATGTTCCCGGGTTGTTCACGCATCCATTTCCTGAAGGAATGGCAAAGCGATTAAGAAAAGGAGCAAAGATCGTTTTTCAAGTTCACTACACGCCCATCGGATCGCCGCAAACAGACCAAAGTAAGATCGGGATCGTATTTGCCGATCCTGATACGATCACTCACGAAGTGATCACGACCAGTTGCTTTCAACCTCGGATTAAGATTCCGCCTCACGATCCGGCCTATAAATCGGAAGCTGATTCTCATTGGCCCTTGGGTGGTTCGTCTTTGTTGGGAATGATGCCCCACATGCATTTGCGGGGCAAGGCGTTTCGTTTTGAGGCGAGTTATCCCGATGGTGCGCGAGAAGTTCTGTTGGACGTGCCGCGTTACGATTTTAACTGGCAGCATAGCTACAGGATGGCCAAGCCCAAGTCGTTACACGAAGGGACGCGAATTCATGCTTTCGCTGAGTTCGATAATTCCAAAGACAATGTCCACAATCCAGATCCGAAACAAACGGTTCGGTGGGGTGACCAGACTGACGAAGAGATGATGATCGGTTACTTTGATATTGCGGTTCCGATCGATGACGAGGTCAGGAGTCTTTCGAAAAAAGCGGTGGTGTCTGCGGAGATGTTGGTTCAAGAGATGGATCGAAATCGGGATGGGGTGGTGGAGAAAAACGAAGTACCTCCTAGGCACAAGTCGAAATTTAGTACGTTTGATCTTGATGCCGACGGCAGCGTGTCCGCGCGCGAAGCTGCAAAAGTGATGAATGGCATTATGGCTGGCGGAAAACAAGAATAGATTAATTTGTTTAAAAGCCCGTTTCATAAAGCTGTTTGCTCCATAAGCCATCCGCGGAAAACGAGGCTGCTTGCCGCTAGCATCTGC
>CAZDBA010000241.1:0-4577 GCA_964503615.1 uncultured Pirellulaceae bacterium | reverse complement strand
TGATGAAGTCGTCGAACTGAGTGATCTCAAAGAAATGACTTGGTTGGAAAATCTCCTGTTTGTTGCCAACAGAGAGCATGACACCTCTAACCTTGCGTCTTTGATCAACTTGAAAGAACTTGGCTTTTACTACGAAAAGGAGAACCTGGAATACGATCTGTCGCCATTCTCCAAACTCACCAAACTTGAATTTTTGTACATGGGTTACGTTGCCAACCCTCAGCCACTGGCGCAGATTCCGAATCTTAAAAAACTGGTCATCGCACGCACGGAAGTCGACTTGACCCAGCTTCGTGCCGACCTCAAATCTTCACCCGTGTCAGACAAATAGCGGTCAGTTCTTCTGCTGCCATGAAGCAACCAACATGGTGCACCGTTAAGTAACTTGCAGCCCGACCAACCCTTCACTGTTAACGATCGGGACGTCACGCTTTCGGGAGTGTTAGCCGATGGGAGCCCTTCAGGTTTAGCCTCCGCATGATCTACAGGTAACGTAGACCGTCCTCGGTCATCGCCAGTGGGATTTCAACGTGGATGTTGTCAATCTCCTGCATCGTTTCGTCGTCCAGTACTAAATCGGCCGCGGCGAGGTTGGCCTCCAGTTGATCGAGTTGACTGACCCCGATGATTGTGGAGGCGACAAAGTCATGCTGCTTGCTCCAGGCGACGGCCAATGTGGTCACGCTGATCGAAAGTCGGTTCGCAATTTCGATCAGTCGACGTGTTGTCTCTTGAGTACGTTCGTTGACGAATCGCTGGGCCATTCGTTTTTGACGTTCGGCTCCATTGATTAAATATTCGCTGAAGCGTGCCCCGGCCGGCAGATCGCCTTCGGTGTTGTACTTGCCCGTTAGTACTCCGCCGCCCAGAGGCGAATAGGGCAACAGGCTGACATTTTCCTTGCGGCAAACTTGCGCGAGTTCGCTTTCACAGCGCCGGTTGATCAAAGAAAAGTTGTTTTGAATCGTGTCGTAACGAACGAGTCCATAGTCCTCTGAAGCTTGAAGGCTTTTCATAACACCCCAGCACGTTTCGTTGCTGCAACCGACGACGCGCACTTTTCCCTCCTGTACCAGTTCGGTCAGCGCAGCCATGGTGTCTTGATAGCGCATGCCGTGGTCGGGCCAGTGGGTTTGGTAGAGGTCAATGTAGTCGGTTTGCAAACGGGTTAGAGATTGTTCAACAGCCAATCGAATTTGATGACGATCGAGCGTTGTCATGCCATCGCGAACCGGTGGAGTGAACCAACCATGCCCAGCTCCTGTGATTTTCGTCGCGATCACAACGGCGTGCCGAGGTTTCGTTTTGAGCCAACGCCCGACAATTTCTTCGGTAATGCCGACCGTTTCTGCAGACGGTGGCACGGGATATAGTTCAGCGGCGTCCAAAAAGTTCACGCCGTTTTCATAGGCCTCGTCCATGATACGGAACGATTCGGCTTCGTCGGCCTGACGACCAAAGGTCATCGTACCAAGACAGATTTCTGAGACGACTAATCCGCTTTGTCCCAATCTTCGACGTTCCATTTGATCTCTCGCTAAGTTGACTGTTGTAAAAGATATCGACGATACTGGATCAAATTGCCAATGCAAATGGGTGCCCGTAGCGACTTGCTCGATTTCTCTGGTGTGGGATTTCACGGTTGAACGAATTTGGGAACGAACCCGCCTTGGCAACACCCCGGTACTGGCATGAGCAGGTCGCCGAATTGATCGATCGTCAGGCTGTCCGTGATTTGTTTGTGCCAGTGTTTCTCGCCCGCGACTTTTTGCGGTTCGACTAAACAATGCAGCCCGCCGCGGGTTTCAACAAACGAAACGGCTTCCACTCCGACGATCCCTGTGATCGTTCGTATGCAGTGTTCAATCGACGTTTGCTTGTCAGATTCTTCCAAGTCAAAATCAATATCGAAATCCACCCAAACAGCACGGCTCTTTGATTTATGAGCCCAAGACAACGCGTCGGCATGTGGGTTGAATGATTGGTCCTGATTTTCCAATCGACTCATTAGCTGCTTGACCAAGGCAAAGGTTGCTTTTCGCATGCATCGCGGATTGGGGCAAATGTAAAGCGCTAATGAAACGTCTTCTACGACGACGCCTTTGGTTACGTAGCGACCAAGGGGAATCTCCAGTTGTCGAATCTTCCCCAACAGTTTGTCTTTTGAAGTGAGAAACCGTTTCAGGTTCGCTTTGTCAGAACCCTTGATCCGGTCATCGTACTTTCGGCGGGCGAAAAGCGATACATAAAAACGTTCATGGGTTTTCAGTTCAGGCAACCAATCGATAAAACGCTTTAGCGCAACTTCGTCGTGAACGATCCGGTGGACGGGCAGAGAGTTGGGATGTTGGGAGTCAATGTTCATACCGGTCGAGTGGATCAACGAATATCCAATTGTTCGATCTCACTTAGAGGCAGTTGACGTACATCTCCGTCGCGATTGGCTTGCCAAAGCATATCGGCTTGGACGTCCAAGCAACTTAGCCAACCACCGCCATGTGCAAAAGTATCGATGCAGATTGCGTCTTCGGTGACTAGCGGTCGGCCCGATTTTTGTGAGCTGTGCCCACAGACCATGATCTTACCCGACATGTGCCGTGGGGGGTAATTGAACTTTTCCCAATACAGCATGTAATCCGGTTGGTCCGCCAGCGGGTAATCAGCATAAGCGTTGGCGTGAACGAAGAAATGGGTGTCCATTTCGTAGTAGGGCAATAGTTCAGACTCGAGAAACTGAAAATGGTGTTCCGGAACATCGTCCAGCTCGCCAGACCGGTTGCCATATTTGGCGTAAGACTTAAGCGTTTCATCTCCGCCAACTTTGCGAAACCGGGATATGTTTTCGCCTTCAATTGCTTGGGCAAACATCACGTCGTGGTTGCCGCGAAGTGCACGTAGCTGTCCCGTCTTTTGAGTCTGGATCAACCATTCCATAACCCCATAAGAATTGGGCCCACGATTGATATAGTCACCCAAAGTGATGATGAGATCCTCTTCCCGAGGTTCAACAACACGCAACAGACGTTTTAGAGTTTCAAAGCAACCATGAATGTCGCCGATTGCAAGATGTCTCGCCAATGTAGCCTCCTATCAACAAAGACGGAAATATTATGACTAAGAAACCAAAATTTTTGGAGTGGGGGTTCATGTTTGAAATGAGAGTCAAATTCTCAAAAACAAGTTCGCGCAATTCAGCTTTTAGTGAGACAAAACACGAGAGGTAAGACCGCAAAGGTAGCCGATGTCGCCAGACTTCGGGCTTCGATCCAGTGTGTCTGAACTGGTGAGCCAAGCACAGCTTCCAACTTTTAGTGGGACAATACACGAGAGCATTTGTTCATCGGCTGCCCAACTATGGCAATGTTGATTGGGCGTAGCTAGAATAACTCTGGATTTGTCTGTCTGCTTTGTCCACTTCAAAATTACTTTTGACAGACCTCTCACGTTGTGCTCACAGTTTTTTCGTTTTCAAGTAAAAGCTGTGTGCGATTTGAATACACCTTTGACTTGTGGGTTTGCTACTGATGAGATTTAGATTTGGACATCTTCTTGGCGTTTTACTTGTTTTCTTTATAACGGCCCAGTTGATTGCTGCACCGGACCGAACGATTGCAGAATTTAAAGAATACGTCGTCGACAAAATGGATGGGCTGCTCACAGAATCGGAACTGGACGCGTATGCAAAACGAGTCGATCAAGACGGCGACGGAACGATTTCAGACGAAGAGTTCAAAGAACGCCACTCTATTCTCCGAGCGTTGCTGGCTGAGCCTGAAGAAGAAGCAGAAGACGCAGGAGAAGAAGATAAACCCAAAGACACTCCTGAAACTCCAGCGGAAGAAGCTGCTGATGAAGAAGTTGACAAGCCCAGCAGAACTCCGCGGGCTCCGCTCACCAATTCTACCGATGCGACTGTGCTACTGATTACTGCGGACGAACTTGCCGAAGCATGGCAGCCGTTTGCGAAATGGAAAACGCAAAACGGCAAAGTCACAAAGATTGTTACGGTCCAGGAGATCGCGGATGACTTTGAAGCGGATTCGATTCAGGAGAAAATTCGTCTTTGCGTCCGTCAGCATATCGATAACCACTCAACACAATGGGTGGTTCTAGGTGGTGATTGTTTGCCCAACGGAGAAGGCCTGGTTCCCGGAGGTCATACCACAGTTCACCGCAGGGAAAGACAGGGAATACCGACAGACATTGTCTATCTCAGCCCAATGAACTGGGACGCGGACGAAGATGGCATTTACGGCGAATTTGATGACGACCAAGAGGCGATCAGCTACCCCGACGGCTCCATTGGGCTTGGCCGCATCCCTGTTCGCACCAAGGACGATGTCAAAGCGTTTACAGACAAAGTAATCGAGTACGAGTCCAGCTATCCCGAGACCGAATTTGCCCGAAACATGATCTACACATGTACCGAGAAAGGTGCCTATCCAAAAGTCCGAAACAGCTGGGACGATTATCTTTCCAAAGTCTGGGACGGCGAAATGGGACGCTTCTTTGCCGCAGAGACCCCTTGGGATGAAGAAGACGAACCGGGCAGCTATCCACTCAACGCTGAAAACGTT
>CAZDBA010000240.1:0-4664 GCA_964503615.1 uncultured Pirellulaceae bacterium | reverse complement strand
GTGCGGGTGCCGCTGGCGCCCCTTTACTTTGGAGTAAGTTTGGGATTCTGGCGGATCCTACGATTTTCTTACCCGCGAGACAACGCGTCACTCTGGTCGACGAAATCATCACCGGTCCATTCGGCGTCTTTGCGGATCATCTTATCGGCGTCGGAACCCTCACCAGCTTCAGCTGCTTTTTTCGCCGCGAACGCCGCCTTCTTTTTGGCGCGGGCTTCTGCTTGAATCTCGACCAGTTCGGCATGAGTCTTGAAGAACTGCAAGCTGTGGCCTTTGAAATCATCGAGCGAGCTAAATCCATGCTCGTCCATGAACGCCGAAAGTTGCTCGATCATCGGCTTGACCATCCCGTAACCCATTTTCATCACGCCCGTGCAGACTTGTACCGTGTCGCTGCCCAGTAGAATAAACTCGGCCGCGTCGTGCCCGGTCTCTACGCCACCAATTCCGCTAAGTGTACGACCGGCGAACTCGTTCTGGATGAGAGTGGCAATTTCCATGCAGTTTCGCAGCGCAATCGGCTTGACCGCCTGGCAGGAATAACCACCCGGCGTGGTGTAGCCTTCTACGCAGGGCTCGGGACGCAGTGATTTTAAATCGACACCCAAGACGCTGCGGATCGTATTGATCGCGGCTATCCCGTCTGCTCCCGCACGTAGCGCGGCCGAGGTTGGGTCTTCGATGTGAGTCACGTTCGGAGTCATCTTTGCCCAGACAGGAATCTTGGCAACGCTCATTACCCAACCGGTGACTTCTTCCACCAAATCGGGATCAATGCCCATCGCAGATCCCATCCGACGTTCGGGCAATCCATGCGGGCAGGAAAAGTTCAACTCAAACGCATCGACCCCAGCGTCTTGGCACTTTTCCGTGATCTCACACCACGCGTCTTTGCGGTACTCTTCCATGATAGAAGCAATCAGGATTCGATCAGGGTATTTATCCTTGAGCGATTTGAACTCGTCCATCCAGGTTTCAAAACTGCGATCACTGATCAGTTCGATATTCTCCCAGCCGTAAATCTCGCGCGATTCTCGACTGCGCAATCGAGCGTAGCGAGGTTGGACGTTGATCACTTTCTCAGCTTCCAGGCTGATTGTTTTCGCGATCACAGCTCCCCAGCCTTCGTCGAACGCTTTGCCGATCACATTGGCGTTGGTTCCGGGAGGCCCCGATCCAATCACAAACGGGTTCGGCATTTTCAAACCATTAACCGTCGTCGATAAATCAGCCATCTGACAATTCCTCCAAGCCGCGTTGTTTTCGAGTTGCTGGCAACGTGTTGTCCAACGTTAATCCGATAATGGCCGCGACCGCCATACCGGTTTTCCCAATTGATTGTACGATGTCTCTCAAGCCTTCCGAAACGTTTCCTATATTTTTTAGGAACTCTGCCCCCTGATCAGAATTGAAGTAGGCCGGCACGCTAAGTCCCATAAACAATGAGAACCCGGCGATGAACAAATTCCGGTCCACGTTCAGATCGGCCTTCATCAGCTCTTTAACGCCCACCGCGCTGATCAAACCAAACAGGGCACAATAAAGCCCTCCCACGATCGGTGGAGGAATCGAAGCTGCCATCGCTCCGAATTTGCCAAACAGACCAAGCAAAATCAATATCACGGCAGCAATCTGAACCACAAATCGGCTACCCACTTTCGTTAATCCGATCAGGCCAACGTTCTCTGAATACGATGTTGAGCTGAAACCGCCGAACAGGCTGGTCAAAGCACATCCGATCCCTTCGCAACCAATTCCGCGAGATAACTGTTTTTCGTCCGGGTTTCCGCCACCGGCCATTTGGCTACACGCGTGGTAATCACCAAACGATTCGATCATCGATGCCAGGTAACCCGCTAAAACGGCAAGGATGAAACCAAGATGGAATTTAGGCAGCCCCCACGGGAAGAAAACTTCTGAAGGTTGCACCCGCAACCAATTCGCAGCGGCAATGTGGTCCGTTTTAATATAGGCGGGATGGGTTTCGGAAACCAATCCAGTGACTGTCAAAATACCACACACGGCACAGCTGATTATGATCGCCAGCAGGATAGGAAACAGTTGCACGAAGCGAAATTTGCGTGACAACACATACGAGAAAACAATAATGAGAGTGATTGTCAGAATCGAAATCGGCCAACAAGTTCCCGCGATCGGCGCACCCACACCGTACAACGCCAGACCGATCAGCATGATCACCGGCCCGATCACAACCGGTGAGAGAACCTGGCGAATTTTGCCTACCAATCCAGAAAATCCGATCGTCATTTCAATGATCGCACCCACCAACACCGCACCTGCGATGTATTGCATCATCTCCGCTGGCTCACCACCTTGAACTTTTATCGCAGCGATAATTCCGCCAAATGCAGCCAGGAAACTAAAACTGACTCCCTGAATAATTGGTAGCCGTGAACCGAAGGTTACTTGAATCAAAGTCGCAACGCCGCTGCATAGCATGACACTACTGATCAAAATGGCGACCTGGCTAAGGTCCATCCCCATGCCGGTCCCGTCATCTCTTACCGGCCCAAGCAATAGGGGAACCGCAACGGTTGAACCAAACATGGTCAGAACATGCTGGATCGCCAACAATCCCGCTTTGCCAATCGGGGGGCGATCGTCCAAGCCGTACAAGACACCATTATTTAATTCGTTTGATTCAAGCGGAGCCTCATTCACGGTTTCACGATAGCTCCATAGCTTTCCGGCCGTCGATCACGGAAAAACTGCCATGTGTTTCTGACTTCGCGAATCAAATCGAGGTCCAGTTCGGCGATCACGATGTCGTCCGTGTCGCGACTTCCTTCGGCGATGATCTGTCCACGTGGATCACAGAAATAGCTTTGACCATAAAATTCGCCGATATTCCAAGGCCCCTCGGTGCCCGGTCGGTTAATGGCACCGACGAAATACTGATTCGCCACCGCGTGAGCCGGTTGCTCCAGCTTCCAAAGGTACTCGCTCAGCCCAGCGACCGTTGCGGAAGGATTCAACACAATCTCAGCACCGTTAAGCCCCAGACATCGCGCACCATCAGGAAAGTGTCGGTCATAACAAATATATACACCGATTTTTCCGACGGCGGTATCAAATACAGGGTAGCCCAGGTTTCCTGGTCGGAAGTAAAACTTCTCCCAGAAACCGGGCTCGCAATGTGGAATGTGCATCTTGCGGAACTTGCCCAGATAAGAACCATCCGAATCGATAACAGCAGCGGCGTTGTAATAGACTCCAGGCAAGTCTTCTTCGTAAATGGGCACGACGATCACCATCTGGTGCTTCTTGGCCTGTTCCTGCATCAATTTTGTGGTAGGGCCGTCAGGGATCGGTTCGGTCAGTTCGTACCACTTCACATTTTGCTCGGCGCAAAAGTAGGGACCGTTAAACAGCTCTTGCAAGCAGACAAACTGCGCTCCTTTGGCGGCGGACTGTTCGATCAAACCGATATGTTTGTCGATCATCGCTTGGCTGATCTTCTGTACCGATGAAGTTGCCGGTTCGCACAGCGTTGCCTGAATCAACGCACCTTTAACAATTCTCGACATGAGCAGTTCCCGTTTTTGTAAGTCGAGTTTATCGACGATCCACTGAAAACAATTATGTTATCATAATTTCGAGGGCATTTCTAATTCTCAGATGGCACCGGGCTCTGCTCGGATCAGCTCAGGTTCAGTTATCGCAGGAGTTTAACATGACGACAATCGAAACAGGACAATCGGTCGAGCGCATTCCAAACCTTAGTGGCGGAAATTGGGTTACCGGTAATTCGCAGCGGATGGAGAACGTCTTCAACCCATCGACTGGACAATTGATTGCAGAAGTTCCACTGGCGTCTGTTGAAGAAACGAACTCGGTCGTCCAGTCAGCTTCGAATTCGCTGGAAGCTTGGTCGGAAACTCCGGTCGTTGAACGAGCTCGCATTATGTTCAAGCTGCGTCAACTGATGGAAGATCGCTTTAACGACATCGCGGCATTGGTAACGCGTGAACACGGCAAAACACTGGCCGAGTCCCGTGCGGAGGTGCAACGTGCGTTAGAAATGGTCGAATTTTCGTGTGGCATTCCCAGTATGATCGTTGGCGATACGATGCCGAACATCGCACGAGATGTTGATGCAGAAACCAACCGACACCCGGTTGGAGTCTGCGTTGGGATCACGCCGTATAACTTTCCGTCCATGGTTCCGATGTGGATGATTCCCGTTGCACTGGTTTGCGGCAATACGTTTGTGCTCAAGCCATCTGAGAAGACGCCGTTGTCAGCCAACTTGATTGGCGAGTTGTTGATCGAAGCCGGCTTGCCAGCGGGTGTATTCAATATCGTGCATGGCGACAAAGAGTGCGTTAATACCTTGCTGGAACATCCTGTAGTTGCGGCGATTTCGTTTGTTGGATCGACTCCAATCGCGAAATACATTTACGAGGTCGGCACCAAGAATGGAAAACGTGTCCAGGCAGCTGGCGGTGCGAAAAATCATTTAATTATTATGCCCGATGCAGATCTGGATCTTTCGGTGAAAGCGCTGGCAGCTTCTGCGTTTGGCTGCGGTGGGCAACGTTGTATGGCGGGCAGCATCGCAGTGGCCGTGGGCAGCATTGGTGATCCACTGGTTTCCGAATTGAGCGACCTCGCTGGAAATATGCGAGTCGGTCCAACCGATG
>CAZDBA010000239.1:0-4768 GCA_964503615.1 uncultured Pirellulaceae bacterium | reverse complement strand
CGAGGAAACAGCTTGCTTGCGTCCTTGCTACCGCTGCGGTGTTACCATTTTAGCCGCTTGATTTACGCTGTACCGTGGAGCTCCTTTCGTTTTTGTTTGCCTCTTTCTCTTCTGGGGCCAATAATCATCTTGTCGATTTAACTTTGTACAAGAGTCGCATACATGTCGCGTCAAGTTTCTAAACATGGGTTCACTCTGGTGGAATTGCTGGTGGTAATAGCCATCATCGCAATTCTGCTTGGTATACTGCTGCCAGCGGCTCAATACGTCCGAGAGGCAGCCCGGCGGACCGAATGTCTAAACAATCTCAAACAGTTGGGGCTGTCGAACCTGAACTACGAATCCGCCTTCAAATTTTTCCCTTCGGGAATCATCGACGACGACAACGATCACCGCGTTTGTCTTCGAAACGGCTTGGTGGATTTATTGCCTTTTCTGGAACAGAACAATCTTCGTTCGCTATTTGATGAGACCTTATCGTGGTCCCATCCTACGAACCTTGCTGTCTCCACGTTCGTCGTTCCCAACTTCCAATGCCCTTCGGCCAACGGTCCAGTCCAAGACGACGGGGGAATCGCTGGCTCGCGCGGTGATTACGCTTTTTGCATGGGGCAAACAGCGCAGCTTAACACCGACGCCCCCAGCGGCATCTTTGGCATCAACAGCAGCACTACGTTTGCGGACATTCCGGACGGATCTTCCAATACGATCTTGATGGGCGAGGCGGCCAGTCGAACCGGTTTGCTCGCGACGTCCACATGAGCGTGACCGGATATTAAAATGGGCCAGGTCTGGTCTAAAGCGAATTTCGATGGCACAAATATTGGCGGCCACTTGGGTGGTCGCGGATCGGTAATCGCTGTCTCTGCGCAAAATGCTGGTCCCGATGGTCAATGGGGAACAGCGGATGACGTGTTGGCCCCTATCAATCAACGGCCGGTAGACATTTCAATCGATGCTGTTCCAAATGACAATGGTGGAGAGTTGGATCGCGTTCGCGGCTTCTTGAGCTTCCATCCACAAACGTGCAATTTCGTTTTCACAGATGGATCGACACGTTCGATCAGTCAAAACATCTCCGGTGAAGCCTATCGCGCGATCAGCACCCGAGTGGGTGGAGAAGTAGAGTTGCCGTGAAGTTGCCGAACGCGACTCTTCCTCGATTCTTAGAAAGCGGCCTGATATTGCATGCGATAGAGGATACCGTTTTGCCCCACCTCAAAGTTAGGGCTTGAACTGCCAGCCGGTGCGCCATCCAGCCGTGTAGCGTCAAAGGTTAGCTTGTGTTTGTGGTTACCATTAAAGAACCAGTTGGCACCCAAGGCGTATTCCCATGCATTACCAAAAAAGCCATTGATGTTGGAGATCCGACCATTGACTTCAAGTTTTTCAGGGATCAGCATGTATCCGACGTCGGTGTAAAAGCCGGCATCAAACAATTCATCGGTATCAGGTCGGGGACCTTCAACAGTGTCAATGTCCTGAATCCAGCGGGCATACACTTCCGAGTTAAAACTAAAACCGCGGTACTTGCCGGACATGAATCCTGAAACCAGAAACATGTCAAAATCATTGACCGTCAAACCAGGGCCCAAGGCTCCGGTAGCAATCAGCTGAGTGCCATCGCTAAGTCGTGCGAAGTTGGGTTCCGAGGTATTGTTACCGTTGGCAAAGGAGTTTTGATTGGAATACGCTCCGGTAGCTCCCATTCGTAACAGCGGTGTTTGAGTGCGTTTAAGATCTGAATATCCACTGCCAAAATCGCCAAGAGGATCCCACCAGAACAATCCTGAGTAACTGAATAGATCGTCGATGTCACCCTGATCAAGGTCGGCTCCAAAGAACCCGTTAGTGATACCAACCTGGTAAAAGGTCCCTCTATCTTCATTACTTCCATCGAACCAGACACCGGTGCTTCGATCGGCGCGAAAGAACGTGGTCGACAATGAACGATCAGCAAAGCGCGTTGTTGTTGAACTTTCCCACCATTCGTAACTTCCAGGCACTTTCGCCTTACCGACGCGAATTTGCAACGCCTCACTGAACTCGTAAGTCACCCAAAAGTCATGAAAAATAACGGTGTGATTGTCGTCGGTATCTGCATCGAGATTAAAGTAATACTTCAGCTCTGGTTGGTAGAAAAATCCCCGAAACTCAAGACGAGCCCGTTCGATTTCAAAACCACTACGGCTTTGGTTGGTTACCGTGCCAACCTGATTCACGGACGTCGTTGCATTGGGGCGGAAACCTGAGTAGCGAAATTGCATCCGGCCGTTGATTCGCATGCTAAACGGAGATTTTTTTTCGTCTTTTGGAGCGAACAAAAATCCATTCTTGTAAGTCAAATTGTAACCAGCCGACTCGTCCTCTTTTTTTGATGCTTCGCTCATGACCATGGGGTCACACTCGCAGTCTTCCACCATCATCTCGTGCATCATCATCTCATGCATCATCGGTGGGTTGGGTTCTACCTGAGAGGTATCCCCAAATTTCATCTCAACATTAGACTTCGGTTGAAAGGGAACGTCGCTCGCCTGCGGTTGAGCCACTGCACTTTGATAGACCGAATGCGCCTGTCCAGGAACCGTTCGACTGGTTGATCCGGTACTCTGATAATACCCTTGGCCATAAGCTTCAGAGTAAAGCCCGAGAATCAACACACAAACAACAGTAAATTTAGTGACCCGAAACAATTCGCCACCCCAAGTGGATAAGTAAAACCAAAAGCATCCGTAACTTAAGGATCGAACGAATTGTTAGAATTGTTCAGCTCTACCTATCACCTAAAGTCGTTTTTCCGAGAATATATTGCTCAACCGTAAAGGTTTAGCGTGGCATGGGAAGTCAAGGCAGAATAGGCTAGATGCCGACTTCTTATCTGGTTCGCAACCCACCAGATCGAGTGGGAAAATGGGTCGGCAATCCCTCTCGGCGTACCGTTAACGTGGGCAAATCAGGGTTTTGAAAAGAGAAGTCTTCAAGATCGAAAAAATAAGTGGTTTTTGTGTCCTATTCAGTGAGCTTTGGCGTGTCCGTAGTGAAGGTGCAACCGCCAGTTTTACCGCGATTTTTTGTGTGCGACCGAACTAGAGTCGACGGAGAAGTAGACTTGTCGACACCCTTTCAGGTCTAATCAATTCCCTATTAGTTTCCCGACCAAAAGACAGACCATGCGATTATTTGCCCTTTGCTTTACTACCTGTTTGCTAATCTTTCCACAGTTTGCAAACGCCCAGCGCCCCAACATTCTGTTGGTGATCGCGGACGACTTGGGTGCCGACTCGTTGAACCTTTTCAACGGAACCGATGGGACGCCAACGCCGACTCTAACGGCGCTTTCCAACGATGGCGTTCGTTTTACAAACTGTTGGGGGAGCCCAAGTTGTTCACCGGCACGAGCTCAAATCCTGACTGGTCGCTATGCCTTTCGGACGGGCGTCGGTTCGGTTGGTGCTGTTCCTGACCAAGACGAAGGCACGATCGCTCAGGCGATGAAAGCTGGCGGATATGCCACAGGCTGTTTCGGTAAATGGCATCTCTCGAACAACTCAAATGGTGGCGACGACAATCCGAACATCATGGGCTTTGATGACTATCGCGGACCGATTGGCGGCGGTGTTCAAGATTATTTCTCATGGGAAAAAGTAGAAAACGGTACGGTTGTCAACGGACGAAACAACCCGAACACAAACTATGTTACCAGTGAAACTCGTAGCGATGCTGTCGACTTTATCAACGCTCAAGGCGACAATCCATGGTTTTGCTGGGTTGCATTCAACGCACCTCATTCACCACTTCACTTGCCGCCTGACGGACTGCACAACGAAAACCCAGCCGCGATTGCTGGGAACCAACGTGCCCAATTCCTGGCGATGGTCGAAGCGATGGACATCGAACTGGGAAATATTCTTGGCGGGATTGAGTCCAATGCCGCTAGGGAGAACACGGTCGTGATTTTTGTTGGCGACAACGGCACACCGCGAGGAGTCGCTCCTGGAGTGGTGAGGGGAAGCAAAGGAACCTTGTTTGAGGGTGGTGTTCATATCCCCTGTTTGATCAGCGGTCCCGACGTGGTCAATCCGGGCAGAACTCATGACGCGCTCGTTTCGTTGCCGGATCTTTTTAAGACCATTTTGGACATCGCCGATCTGGAAGAAAGCGTTATTCCAAACGGTGCGGCAACCGACTCGCTTTCGTTCGAGCCTTACTTAACCGACGCGAGTCTGGAGAGCTTTCACGATTGTCAGTATTCGGAAAGATTTCCACGCGAAGGAGATCAACTGACGGGCAACGATGGCGTAACGATCAGAATAGGCAACTTTAAACTGCTTCGCTTCGACAATGGAGATCCGGATATTCTCGCCGATTTACCAGAGGAAAACGACAACCTGTTGGAGGGAACACTTACTGCCGACCAGCAGGATGCCCATGACCAGTTGGTGGAAAAGCTGGATGGAATCCGTTTTCCGATCGGCGACGTCAACCGCGACGAAGCGGTTAACTTTCAGGACATCAGCCCATTCATTAACCTGCTTTTATCGGGCGACTATCAATTTCAAGCAGATATTAATCAGGACCAAACTGTCAGCTTCTTAGACATCAGCCCTTTCATCGCTCTTCTCAATCCGCTTTCGTAAACTTGGAAAAGCTTGTCCGATTATTATGAGTTGAGTTTCATACAACGAATGAACGAATCTTTGGATGATTCGATGCGAACTACTAAGACTTGCCAATCTTCACGACGGCAAGATCCCCACATACTTTTGGC
>CAZDBA010000238.1:0-4780 GCA_964503615.1 uncultured Pirellulaceae bacterium | reverse complement strand
GTTTACAAAACCGCTGCTCTGCCAATTGAGCTACGCTGGCGGGCTCTGGACTAAAACGGCATAAATATAGCCAAATCGCATTTCCCCGCAATACGAAAAGACAACTGAATTTTCGCAAAGGTTCACTTCGGTCGCGATCAGGCAAGTGTTGTTATAGTTGACCGACTATTCATCGGGCAAAACATATCAAATCTTCAAACGAATCAGCCTTTTCCAACACAAATCAAAAAAAGCCATTCACACCACCAAAACCCAGTGGCCAAAGCTTCTGCCCCGATTTCCCGCCTTATTTCACGGCTCTTTTGTCAGTACAAAAACCAACACTGGGCACAATCCAGATTACCAGCACAACCCCATATAAGCCATTTCACCCTTAACAAAATGCCGATGGGGTATATAATAGACACTGACGACTTTTGTCGCGATCTAATCCCTCCTCAACACAATTCAACTAATTTTTAGAGGGGCAACTTGATCCCAAAGCATTTATTCACGATTCTGCTTGGTTTGGCAATCTTTTCTATTGGCTGTAAAAAATCAGCTGAGGAAAACGCCGAAAAACCACTTAGTGCTCACTCTCCGTCTGAACTCGCAGACATGGCTGTCAAAGCATCAGATGAGTTTTCTTTCTGCCTTTCAGAAGAAGCGGGAGCAGAATCGCTCAAAGATCGTGCAAATCAGATCAAGCTGATTGCAGAAGCCCTGCCCGATTCGGTTTCAACGGCAGGACTACCAAGTAGTAAAGCAGAAAAAATAAACGCACTGACAGATAAATTAAAAACCGCTTGCGAAGGTTTGGCAAGTACGATCGATCAAGGCGCGACCAATTCTCAAATTGCAAAATCCCATAAGAAACTACTCAGTCATATCAAATCATTAAAAGGTATTCTTTAGTCTTATCCATTTCCATTTTCCAAAAGGTGTCCCATGAAAATCAGGTTCAGAAAACCTCCTTCGGGCGGTTTCACATTAGTCGAATTGTTGGTGGTTATCGCCATCATCGGGATTTTAATTGGTATGTTGTTACCTGCCGTGCAACAGGTCAGAGAAGCTGCACGCCGAACGGCATGCATGAACAAGATCCGCCAACTCTCATTGGCAGGATTGAATTTCGAGAGCGCTCAAGGTAGGTTTCCAGCAGGAACCGAACACATCTCCATCGAAAACCTTGCCGGTAGTAACCCTAATGATTGCACGAGCGACTCTTCCAGCCTTGGCTGGAGCTGGCGGGCAAAGCTGCTTCCTTTCATGGAACAAGGCAATCTTTTCGAGGGCCTCGATTTTTCCCAGCCTTGGGGTAACGCTGTAAATGCAAATCTAGTTGCGCAATCTATTGATACATTCGTTTGCCCCTCTGATCAAGAGTTAGGCGAAGTTCCTCATCCCGTTGGTGGACTTAACCAAGCGATGTCCAGTTACCTAGGCAATGGGGGCAGTATCGAGTGGTCCTTTTGTCGGCATAACGCCTTCGAAGATGGAATATTTACTCGAACCTTAGACTCCAGATACCTCGGCATGGAGCTGAGTGATATCACCGATGGGACATCCAATACGTTTTTCTGTGGCGAAACCGTCAGCTTTGCAGTTCGTTACGATCGAGCTTTCATTTGGGATCCAGCCATGTATGCCGCAACAGGCAATAGCTTTACCGCGGCTCGGACTCTCGGTTCTGTTCGCACAGGCCACGGTGAATTCAATCCATCCGCAGATTTGCCATACAATGGCACGAACGAGGCAATCTTCCGAAACTCGTATGCGAGCAACCACATTGGAGGTGCTGTTTTCGTGTTTGTTGACGGATCAACCCACTTCATCTCTGAAAACATCGATCACAATAGAGTGACAGCGGATCAATGGAGTTCAGGTGTTACGCGAGGCACCTACCAAGCCCTGTTTTCTCGAAACGATGGATTAGTGTTAAACTCAAGTGACTTTTAAGGAATTATTTCCAGTAATTTGATTGGCATCCAACCAAACGCACATGCACTCATTGCATGTGCGTTTTTGTTAAGACATGGCCGTTCTCCGAATGTCAATCCAAAGCAATCGAATTTTGCATGCAAATTTTTTTTGGCAGAACTGGCAACGACTGATCAAGATTACTCACATGCCGATATTGTCTGTGCAATTGATTTGCCTCAAGCCTCGGGCAGCCTAGAATTGTTACCCAGCCCTATCGTAACGCAGCCCAATCATAGAGAGACCAAATTGGAAGTTTCCGCACCCTTGCTCGAGTTCTGTATTCCAAGAGACCACTCTTGGATGCCTGATCACAGCGCGGACCCGCCGGAAACGAATCCTGACGTAGAGTTAGACATCGCCCTGACCCCTCCAACTGAGGAGAGCGACTCAAACGAGGACGAAGGCTACTTTGATGATTTCGTGGAGGATTTGAACGACCCTGAGTGCGTGCAAAAGATCTACGATTTTTCATTACGACAAATTCGCGGAATGGTCGAGTACAACGATGAAGACGACTTGATCCAGGATGTCTTTTACCGACTGCACAAATGGCCTATCGGAAAGAAATACAATTCGGCCAAACACTATTTCTCTCTTTTAAAGATCACCGTTCGGCAAGCGATCGCGGCTTATTGGAGACGTCGTCACAGCCAACGAAACGATGCACGAAAACGAGTCTTCATCAGCCAGTTACAAAAAGACGGTAACCGCGCGGTCGAATTCACATCCGACCCAACCTCCTCTTGGCAGCGCCTGCATCTCAAAGACTTGGCCCGACGTGTTCTGGAAAAAGCGGAAACACTCTCTGACCAACAGCGCAAGATGTTTAAACTGCGATTCCTTGAAGAAAAATCGCATGAGGAAATTGCTAAAGCGCTCGGCGTCAGCATCCGCACCTCATATCGAATCGAAACCCGAATCCGGGAAATATTGCAAACTCATTTCAAGTCGTTGGACAAGTAAACCCGTCTAAAAATCTAGCCCCCCCATAAATCCAGCCCCTATTCACAAACAGCCCTCAATCCAATTGCGATCAATATGAGGAATTACAGCCTGAATGTCATCTGCATCGTTTGTGAGTTTGTTAATGTTTAACAAACTCACCTCGCAGAACGCACAGTAACGGCTTAAAAAAGCACTTCGCCCAAACCGCCAAGCCCTGATAGATAAAGTCTTTTAGGAAAACATTGGGTGGGTAGAGAAAAAGCAGGTATAATTTCTGTGGCTTTACAAAGGTGACGGTTCCAAAAACGTGAAGCGATCAAAGAGAAATTTATGCTTAAGCAACCAGTAAAAAGGTCCCGCCAAATGAAAACCGTAATCAAGAAAGTCGTCATCGCTTGCATCGTGGGAATGTCAGCCTTGTTTTCCTCTGGCACTCTGCTCGCTCAAAACCCGAACGTGCTTTTTATAGGCGTGGACGATTTGAACAATTGGACAGGTTTCGCCGGGCATCCCGATGCGATCACACCCAATATGGACAGGCTCGCCAGCCAAGGCGTTCATTTCCCACGTGCCTACTGCTCCTATCCGCTTTGCGGTCCTTCGCGCGCCAGCCTTATGAGCGGCGTCTATTTTGAGGAGCTCAATGCAAGTCAAACGCAACCTGATGATACTGAGGTTGAAGAACGGATCGAAGCCATGGGCTCTTCTCTGTTGCATACCTACATGGGCAACAATGGTTATAAGACAATGGCGGTGGGAAAGATTCTCCACCGTCATGTTCCGGCCGGCAGTGTCGATCTCTCAGGAGGAAGGGACAGTTTTGATTTCAACGAGAATGCCGCCGGACAGAGGGTGAGAAGCAACTGGCCACCAGATCTGAATCACGAAACCGCCCGAACACTGACTGACTGGGGGCTCTATGTCGGCCGAGACGGCGTCGGAACCGAGGCAGATATGAGTGACACAATATCTGCAGATTGGGCGATCGAGCGATTGCAGGAAAATCATACCGAGCCCTTCATGCTGATGACTGGGTTTCTGCATCCGCACGTACCTTGGTATGCACCCCAAAAGTATTACGACATGTATGATCCTGCCGAGTTGACCCTGTCGCCTTACCTACCAACGGACTACGATGACATTCCCCCTTTCGGGTTTGGTCTCATTAATGTCGGCTTTCCCACCACCGAGTGGGCGATCGCTAACAATCAGTGGAGGAACATCCTCCATGCCTACCTGGCCAATGTTTCCTATGTCGATGCCCAGATCGGGCGCGTCTTGGATGCCTTGGACGACAGCCCCTACGCGTCCAATACGATCGTGGTACTCTGGGGCGATCATGGCTACCACCTCGGTGAAAAGAACATCTTCCAAAAAGACACCCTCTGGGACCGTTCGGCACTTACGCCACTGATCATCAAAGCGCCAGGACTGGCTGCTGGTGCCGAGTGCAACCGGGTGGTAAGCCTCCTTGACATTTATCCGACCCTTCTCGACCTCTGCAATCTCCCTCCCAACGACATGACGCGGGGCCGAAGCTTGGAACCTCTGCTGCAAGACCCAACGCTACCGTGGGACCATCCGGCGTTTACGCGTCGGCAAGGCACACAGGCGGTCCAGTATGGCAACTTGCGGCACATCGCATACGCAGATGGGACGGAAGAATTATATGACCTCGCAAGCGATCCCAATGAGTTGACAAATCTCGTAAATGATCCGACTTACTCTGACGAGCTTGCGATGCTTCGAAACATGTCCCCATTTTCAGATGACCCTGGCTCAGATTCGTCGGTGTTTACTTTTGTTAATGACGGTCCTCTCGATAGCGCGGGAATCGGCGGCACCATGACGGTTGATGGAGTAACCATCACAA
>CAZDBA010000237.1:0-4812 GCA_964503615.1 uncultured Pirellulaceae bacterium | reverse complement strand
AGCGAAAATAACCTATACTTCCTTGTTCGCTTACGTTGGAATATGTCGATGACCTAATATAATTATAGAATTCTCATCAAAAAAACGTTCTCGCCTTATGAATAACGCTTGCCAGACCAGAGTGACGTACCCTGTCTTGGCCTTGGCTGTAGCCTTGTTGCTGATTCTTGGCTGGGTCATGCCAGTCAATGGGCAGGAGTCGGAATTCTCGGCGGAACAACTCGAGTTTTTCGAACGTAACGTTCGCCCGCTATTGGTAGACAACTGCCATTCTTGCCACAGTCTGGCAGCTCAAGAAAACCAAGGTGGTTTGTTGCTTGATAGTAGAGCCGCGATCCTCAAAGGGGGTGATTCTGGAGAGGCGATTGTGCCGGGCAAGCCGCAAGAAAGTTTGCTGATTGGCGCGGTCAATTACGAAGACTACGAAATGCCGCCGAAAGGCCAATTGAGCGAAGATCAAATCGCGATCCTTACAAAATGGATTCAAACGGGCGCAGCTTGGCCCGCCGAATCCGAGATCGCAAATGGTGCAGCACTCGAAGAGTTTGATCTTGAAGCAAGACGCAAGGAACATTGGGTATGGCAACCAGTACAAAACCCTACACCTCCAGAGGTTGATTCCAAGCGCTGGTCGAGTTCGTTAATCGACCAATTTATTCATGCAAAACATAACGCAGAATCGGTTCGGCCGACTGAGAAAGCGGATCCTTTCGTCGTTGCACGTCGATTGCACATGGATCTGACCGGACTGCCTCCAACAGTGGATGAGCTAAACGAATTTAAAAGCGATCTCGATAAGGGTAGAGAAAGTGCTTTAGAAAACCTGGTAGACCGCTTGCTCGCCTCACCTCATTTTGGCGAGCGATGGGGCCGGCACTGGATGGACCTCAGTCGTTACGCCGATTCCTACGGGCACGAGTTCGACAACGACATCCCAAACGCCTTTCAATACAGAGACTATATCGTTCGGGCCTTGAACGCTGACATTCCGTATGATCAGCTCGTGCGAGAACATATCGCCGGTGACTTGCTACCCGAACCTCGCATGAACTCGGAAAAGCAATTTAACGAGTCGATTCTGGGAACTGGATTCTGGTTCCTGGGCGAATCGGTCCATTCGCCGGTCGATATCCGCAAAGACGAGTCGGACCGATTTGACAACATGATCGACGTCGCGTCCAAGTCGTTTTTTGGTGTAACCGTTTCCTGTGCACGCTGCCACGATCACAAATTCGATGCTATCTCTACCGCCGATTACTATTCATTAACTGGCTTTCTTCAAAGCAGCGATTATCGCCAAGTCCGGTTCGAGTCGATTGAACAGAACAGAAAAGTCGCCAAGGAATTGGATGAGGTCGATCAACGTTTTCAAGCTGAGATTTTGGCGCTACTTTCAGAATTCGGTGCTACCCCTCCCGAACAAGCCGACGGTCTGGACGACGACCGAGTGATACTTGACTACGCGACTCTTCCAAAATCGGAATATTTGCAGGATGGGTTCAGCTTTGGAATGCAGCCTAAGCAGGCAGGAAACTTGTACTTTCAGCCGGGAAGCGAAACGCCCGTCGTGGCGACTTATAGTGCAGCGGTTAACGATCCATTTTGGAACGGCCTTAGGTCAGTCACTGAAGGGTTTGTTCAAGACAAGAGTTTACTCACAAAAATTCCGCGTAGCGGCCGGACCTTAAGAACGCCAACCTACGAGTTGGAAAGCGGCAAAGTCTCTTGCCTTGTTTCGGGTGCAGGGCATGTTGTCGCTTGCGTGGATTCGCACCGTTTGGTTTTCGGCCCCCTTCATAAAGAAACGATCGTGAGTTTCAAAGGAGGTCCGAGACCAAAATGGGTTGATCTGAAACTTGATCGGTACGTTGGTCATCGTTTGCATTTGGAGTTCGTGCCGGCCGAAGAAAAGCAAATTTCGGTTAGATTGATTGCTAGAGACCTTAATCCAGATGCAAAGCGAAAACTTGGTCGCGAGTTGCGACAACTGGACAACGGCTATTCCAAATTTGCAGACAAAGCCCAAACACTCCTGAGCAATTCCAAGGGCGAAAACGTTGGCCTTGAGGCTGATCCAGATCCTGAAATTGGCAAACAACAGATCGCCGCCGTAGTTCAACGCTGGCAAGCAGAACGTAGCCGTTTAAGTTCAATGGTCGTCGAAAAATCTCGCTTGGCGCCCGCCATGGTCGATGGGACTGGCGAAGACGCACCTATCTACATCCGGGGCAACGCGTCAAAGCCAGGTAAAATCGAACCTCGTCACTTTTTGACTGCGATTGATGGCGGTCAAGCATTGGAGATTGAGCGAGGTAGTGGAAGACTGATGCTCGCTGCAAAGATCAATGACCCGAATAATCCGCTGACATCTCGCGTAATCGTCAATAGGATCTGGCACCATTTGATGGGGCGGGGCCTAGTGCCGACTACGGATGATTTTGGAGTGCTTGGACAACGTCCGACTCATCCAGAATTATTGGACCATCTTGCCAAGGGTTTTATCGATGATGGACAAAGTATCAAGAGGATGATAAAGCGAATCGTGCTTTCTGAAACGTATCAGATGGCCGATCGTCCCACTCCCAAATCACTGGCATCCGACCCAAAAAATTTACAGTGGCATTTCCGACCACCCAAACGTTTAGAAGGCGAGATCATTCGTGATTCGTTGCTTGCCCTGTCCGGCAAGTTGGATAAAACGATGGAAGGTCCGCCAGTTCCCGTTCATTTGACTGCGTTTATGGAAGGGCGCGGACGGCCTGAAAAGAGCGGGCCGTTGGACGGAAGCGGACGCAGGTCGATATACATTTCGGTCCGCCGGAATTTTTTATCACCCTTCATGACCACTTTTGATACTCCAGCTCCCTTCAGCACGATGGGACGGAGGAACGTTTCTAATGTACCGGCTCAATCTTTGATCCTAATGAACGATCCGTTTGTCTTTGAACAGGCTCAAAAATGGGCGGAACGCTCGATAGACGAAAAAGAAGATTTCAGTGACCGGATTCAGTGGATGTACGAATCAGCTTTTGGGCGAGTTCCTACCGAGGCTGAACTCAAACTTTCGCTGGAATTCGTGGCGACGAAAAACGACATCGAGACGTGGACTCATTTTGCTCACGCGCTCATCAACACCAAGGAGTTTATTTTTCTCCGATGATTAACCCAAATGCATATCCCTGCCAAAGAGTTCGAAACGCTCCCCTTTCCCGTCGAGACATGTTATCTCGATGCGCAAGTGGCTTTGGCGCCGTCGCATTGGCAGCCCTTGGTGGCGAAAAGGCTTTTGCTGGGCAACTTTCTGACGAGCTTGGCAAGGCCGACCATGGCCCCCATCACAAAGTCCGTGCGAAGAATGTGATTTTTCTTTTTATGGATGGTGGTCCCTCTCAAATCGATACCTTCGATCCCAAACCGCTGTTGGACAAACATCACGGAAAAGATCCTGGCGCTTTTTTTGAAGTCGAACCGACGCAGTTCAACAATAACGGCACGGTGCTGAAGAGCCCCTGGAAATTTAAGCAGTATGGTGAGTCCGGCATTCCGGTCAGCAGCCTTTTTCCGCATGTTGCCGAGTGTGTTGATGAGTTGGCCATTATCCGTTCGATGGTTTCCGAATTTCCGGAACATACTTTTGCCAATTACTTTTTGCATACAGGAAGCGGTTTGCAAGGGCGGCCCAGCATGGGAGCTTGGGTGAACTATGGATTGGGTAGTGAGTGCGAAAATCTACCTGGCTTTGTTGTGCTCAACGGCGGCTTGATTCCGCCTGGCGGCCTGGATTGTTTTGGCAGCGGCTTTCTCCCCGCAAGTTATCAAGGCTCCGTATTCAAGCCACGCGGAACGGGATTGGCCAACATCCATTCATTGGATACCGATTCGGTCCAAATAAAGAAGCTGGCGTTGTCCAAACAACTGGATAACTTGGCAAACGATCGATTAGGAAGCCACGATTCGATCGAGTCAGCAATACGAAATTATGAACTCGCTTACCAAATGCAAATGGCGGTTCCCGAAGTCATGTCGCTAACTGAGGAAACTCAGGAAACCAAGCGAATGTATGGTATGGAAGCTGAATACGAACCGACTCAAATTTATGGAGCACAATGTCTGATCGCACGTAGGATGATCGAAAAAGGTGTACGCTTTATTGAACTTACTTGTCCCAACGTTACCGGCGATCGTTGGGATCAGCATGGCAAACTTAAACAAGGCCACGAAAATAATGCTCGCGCTGTCGACCAACCGATCGCCGCCCTTTTGAAAGATTTGCGTCGCCGAGGAATGCTGGACGAAACTCTGGTTGTATGGGCCGGCGAATTTGGTCGAACGCCGTTTGCTCAAGGCAAGGATGGGCGCGATCACAATCCGGGAGGATTCACGGTCTGGATGGCGGGCGGTGGGGTCAAACCGGGAACGATTTACGGTGCGACCGATGAGTGGGGATACAAAGCGATCGAGAACCGAGTCGAAATCCATGACCTTCACGCGACAATGTTACACCTGATGGGTGTTGACCATACTCGCAGTACTTTCCGTTTCGGCGGTCGCGACATGCGGCTGACCGACGTTAAAGGGCACGTCGTTCACGATATCATTGCCTGATCAAATTAATTGAGCGCCAGTGATTTTCCGCTGGCCTTCGCTGGCCTTCTTATAGCTCGCACATTTGGAACATAACATGGAAATGCGTAGATTGGGGCGGACCGACTTGGAGGTCAGCGTCCTATCGATTGGTGGACTTTACACCTCTTCATTGGCAGGAGGAATCAACGAGACGAAGCGAATTATCAATCGAGCCGTCGAGCTAGG
>CAZDBA010000236.1:0-4822 GCA_964503615.1 uncultured Pirellulaceae bacterium | reverse complement strand
GTTCGCGAAAGTTTGCCCGCTTGATTCGTGAAGAAAAATTCGAAGAAGCGATCGATGTCGCACGCAATCAGGTCGAAGGCGGTGCGGGAGTCATCGACATCAATATGGACGACGCCTTGCTGGACGGCGTTGAAGCCATGACTACTTTTTTGCGATTGATCGCGGGCGAGACCGACATCAGTCCCGTACCGGTTATGATCGACAGCTCAAAATGGGAAGTTATCGAAGCCGGCCTGCGAAACTCGCAGGGCAAGGCGATCGTAAACTCGATCAGTTTGAAAGAGGGCGAAGAGGAATTCCTTGAGCGGGCCAAACTAGTTCGCCGATACGGTGCCGCAGCGGTCGTCATGGCGTTCGACGAAAAGGGGCAGGCGGTCGAGACAGACGACAAGGTTCGCATCTGCAAACGCGCCTACGACCTTCTGACACAAAAGGTTGGAATGCCACCCGAGGACATTATTTTTGACCCCAACATCCTTACGATTGCAACCGGGATGGAGGAACACGACAACTACGCGGTGAACTTTTTTGAAGCCACTAAGCAGATCAAAAAAGTTTGCCCCGGTGCAAAAATCAGCGGCGGTGTATCCAACGTCAGTTTCAGCTTTCGCGGTAACAACGTCGTTCGTGAAGCGATCAATGCGGCCTTTTTGTACCACGCGATCAAAGCCGGTTTGGACATGGGAATCGTGAACGCCGGCCAACTGGAAATTTACGAAGAGATCCCGAAAGACCTGTTGGAGCATGTTGAGGATGTGCTGCTGAACCGGCGCCCTGACGCTACCGACCGATTACTCGAATTCGCCGAAACAGTAAAAGGAACCGGCGGTAAAAAAGCACGAACGGCAAATCTCGAGTGGCGTGAGGGGACTGTCGAAGAGCGGCTTAGCCATGCGTTGGTCAAAGGGATCGACAAATTCGTCGTTGAGGATACAGAGGAAGCGCGGCTCAAGTACGACCGTTGTCTACAAATTATCGAAGGCCCGATGATGGATGGGATGGCCGTCGTTGGCGATCTATTCGGTAGCGGAAAAATGTTCCTGCCGCAGGTCGTCAAATCGGCTCGTGTAATGAAAAAAGCGGTCGCGCATCTGATGCCGTTTATGGAACAGGAAAAGATTGAAGCGGGCCTGGAAAGTCAAAGCTATCGCGGCAAAATCCTCATCGCAACGGTCAAAGGCGATGTGCATGACATCGGAAAGAACATTGTCGGCGTCGTTCTGGGATGCAACAACTACGAAGTGATCGACCTCGGCGTAATGGTTTCCTGTGACAAAATCCTTGAAGAAGCGGTCAAACAAAATGTGGACATGATCGGGCTAAGCGGTTTGATCACTCCCAGCCTGGACGAGATGGTCTACGTCGCCAAAGAGATGCACCGAACCGGGATGACGATTCCGTTGCTAATCGGCGGTGCGACGACCAGTGACAAACATACGGCGGTCAAGATCGCTCCCCGTTATGAGCATGGTGTGATTCACGTTCTCGATGCCTCGCGAAGCGTCGGAGTTGTCGATCGCTTGAACAGTCCGGAACTTAAACCTGAATTCATGGCAAAGAATGCTGAACTTCAGGGGAAACTGGTTTCCAGCTACGAAGAACGACAACTGACGTTGGTCCCTTACGAAGAAGCGTTCGCCAAACGGTTTTCAACCGATTGGGAAACCGTGGATGTGGCCAAACCTTCGTTTACCGGAACTCGAGTGCTTTCGACCGTTCCCGCTCAAAAGGGGACTCCCGCAGACGCGGAGGAAATTACGCTTAGCGAAATCGCAGAATACATCGATTGGACTCCGTTTTTTATCACTTGGGAATTACACGGAAAGTACCCCAGGATTTTGGAAGACGATGTCGTAGGTGAAGAGGCGAAGAAAGTTTTTGCCGATGGCCAAGCGATGCTAAAACGGATTATCGACGAGCAATTACTCACCGCGCGAGGGATCTTTGGTTTCTGGCCGGCGGCGAGTGATGGCGATTCAGTCATCGTCTACGCGGACGAGTCTCGTACGAACGAATTGACGCGGTTTCATATGTTGCGACAACAATGGCAGCGCAAAGGATTCGACAACTTCCGCTCGCTCGCCGACTATATTGCACCAGTCGAGTCGGGACGTGAAGATTACGTAGGTGGCTTTGCGGTTACCACTGGACATGGATGTGATGAACTGGCAGCGGCCTATCGCAAAGACCTAGATGATTACAACGCGATTATGGTTTCAGCGCTTGCAGATCGATTGGCTGAAGCGTTTGCCGAGATGCTCCATCGTCGTGCTCGAGCCGAATGGGGATTTGGTGGAGTGGAGAATCTGACAAAAGAAGAACTGATCAAGGAAAAGTATCGCGGGATTCGTCCGGCGGCCGGCTATCCTGCTTGCCCCGACCACACGGAAAAGAAAACGCTTTGGGAACTGATGGATGTCGAGGCCAAGACCGGAATCTCACTGACCGAGTCGTTTGCGATGTGGCCAGGCGCGGCAGTCAGCGGGCTTTACTTTTCACATCCAGAATCCCGATACTTTGCAGTCAACAAGATCACAAAAGACCAAGTTGAACACTATGCGAAACTCAAAGGGGAATCGGTCGAGACGATCGAACGCTGGCTTTCGCCCAATTTGGGGTACTAGCCTAAGAGTTACCCAAAGTCGGGAATAGGCCCCAAATATCGTGGAATTGCTTGTCCAAAGGTAATTTGATCCGTTCACAATGAGTGGGTCGTGGCATTCTGGCCGAATTTGGCCTGTTTCTTGACAAATTTGTCGAAAAGCAGCAACACGATGCCGTTGCGGTTGTCGATTGAATTGATATACTACGCGGCTAATTAATACTCAATTTTGAACGAAGATTTGGATCGGAACGATGGCACGAAGGTGTGATATTTGTGGTAAAAGTACCCAAAAGGGGAACGCGATTGAGACTCGCGGTAAAGCAAAATACCTTGGTGGGGTCGGTACAAAAATCACCGGCAAGACTCGCCGTGATTTCCGCCCGAACTTGCAAAAAGTCCGTGCAGCGACTCCTGAAGGCGGCGTAAAGACACTGAAAGTTTGTGTTCAGTGCATTCGCAGTGGCCGAGTTCGAAAAGCGGTTAAGCGCAAGCCGTTTAAAATCCCTAGCTAGTCGCTAGCCGTATCGAGAGCGATGCACAGATAGTGCATTCAATGCCTCTCAATCAACTATCTCGCCGAATGCCTCGATCGGTCAACCACTCCAGCGAACTTTCACTCCTTTGAAAAATGTTTTCAGAGGTTGAAAGCCTCCAAAATTCAAAGCACTCAAAATTTAATTGGGGTGTTAACGAAACCTTAACTTCCTTGGTTATGCTTAAATTAGAAAAGCAAATCAACACAATCTAGTACTCAAATTCTTGAGACATTGGAGTTAAATCGTGGCAGCAGGAGATCAAATCGAAGGTCAAGTAGACAAACTGTCTCCGTCTGGAAGTTTGATTTGCGATATCACTGAATCTCAGCTGGTAAATGCTCCGCGTGACCAATCTCTAACAGTCAATTTTGCAGGCCACGAAACGTTCGGCTTGCATGCAGCTGACCATGAAGAACCGACAGGCACCTTGGTCGCCAAACTCAATTCATTCGGCTTTTTGGAAATTGAGATTGTCGGAATTAGCCTGAGCGAGATGCTTGGAGTCAGTACCGGTGAATCGGTCGTGGTGAAGTGGTAGCACACCAAAAGTGTCCACAAACATCTCCCAAAACTCGCCTTGGTCGCCTCAGATGTTATAATTCGCCAGAATTATAAACCTCGAATATTCCAACAGGCTATTTTCCATGCGCAAGATTGCAGTTCTTTGTTTGGTGTCTCTTTTCCTATCGGCTTGCTCTTCTGATTCAGGCGATTTAACTGACTCTAATCGCTCTGAAGCCACAGACGGAAGCAACTCGGAAGAGGAATCAAAAGGCAAAGCTGATTCCAAGAAAGCCGCTGAGGCTGAACGAATTGCCAAAGAATCCAATTCGGCTTTAAGCGACTTGACTGCCGATTTGGAAACCAAAGTTGCCGAATGGCAGACCCAGTTCGAAGCGGCGACGGACCCAAAAGACAAAAACGAGCTACTATCGACGCGCCCGCAAATCAAATTTGCTGAACAGATGGTCGAGTTGGCCAAAAAGTATCCAGGGACCGCCGCGGCAACGTCTGCCTGGAATCTTGCTGTTAAAAATGGAGCAGGCGAGACCAAGGCAAGCGCTTCAGCAACGGTATTGGAGGCTGCCAAGAAACTTAAAGACGAACTTGAACTCGAAAAACAACTTAAGTTTGTTATGGCAGAAGGCTCTGGATCCGCCAGAGATGAGGCGATGGGATTGTTGTTTGTGAAAGCCACAAAAGCGATCGAGTCCCCCGAATCTTACCAGCTATTAAAACAGATAGTAAAGACACCGGTTGGCAATGTGGCTAAATCAAATGCGATCAAGCAACTGAAAAAGTTCGCAGAGGCTGACAAGAAATCGGAAAAGGCTTGTGAATGTATGGAGCTCATCTACCGCCATGGTCCTGTTTCCTCGCGCAATCTAATCCTTCAGGACCTTTTGGATTTCCATATCAACCACGATCGAATGATCGGTATCACATCTGAATTGTCAGAGCGGGTTAGCAAACCGAACGAACATCTACTTTTGGAGATCTGCGAAGAAGCCAGTGGTAAAGCCCAAGCCAATGCGATGATCACACTTTCCAAATTCTATGCCAATCGAAAAGAAGCCGCTGCTGGAGTCGCAGCGCTAAACGAAGAAGAGCTTAAGCAGTTGAAACCAGAACAAGTAGAATACTTGCAAACCAAGCACGACATGGGACCGGTCAACGAACT
>CAZDBA010000235.1:0-4864 GCA_964503615.1 uncultured Pirellulaceae bacterium | reverse complement strand
AGAATGCTTCCGCTGTTGTTCACTTCGAGTCCAGTGCCATCGATGTTCAACGCGCGACTTCCAGAACTGATCGTTCCTTCGTTGTTAACAACGCCACCAGTGTGGTCACCACCACCCGCTGGAGTCGCATTGCCGAAGTAAACTCCGTTTTGCTCGCCGGAGATCTCGCCGTCAGCTTCGTTAGTCAGCGTTCCCTGAAAGCTAGTGCCGTTAACAGCACGAAAACCACCCACTGTTCCGTTAGCTCCCTCTGAGCTGATCGTTCCACTGTTGGTAATATCGCCGGTAAACAAACCAGTTGTTGTACCGTCCAACGCTCCATCAACTCGAGATCGTTCAAGACGAATTCCGTCACCGGCAGTCGCCAAACCAGCCCCTGCGTCACCGCGACCGGCCAATGTGCCTGAGTTGTTGATGCTGAAGTCATTGCCGGCTGCACTCAATTCCGCTGAGAAACCAGCACCTTGATTGCCCGCACCTGCGTCAATCGACCCGCTGTTGTCGATTGAAAAATTGTCGGCGGATGAATCAGAGTAAACGGTTCCGTTACGCTGATCCCCTGTACCAATGATCTGCCCGGCATTCTGAATAGCAACCGGTCCCCCAATATTGATAGCACGACTATCACTACTGATCACGCCAGTACTTAGATTAGTGACCGATCCGGAACCGGCCCCATTCACAAAATTGATCGCGTTAGTCCCGCCAGCGATATTGCCCGCATTGATCACGGACGTATCGGATTGGGTTACTATCGCGTTAAGCGGGGCGGTGATATTGCCGCCCTCGCCATTACTGATGACCACACCATCGGCACCCGCGGGGATGTCGATTCCGTTGTCCTGTAGGACTTGAATCCAAGTTGCACCCTGTTCAGTGACGGTAACGGCTTCACCAGCACCTGGTGTTTGTGTTGTACTGATTTGTGCCGAAACAGTCGACGCACTCGCAGTTGCGAAAAAGCACGTTGCTAAAAGCGCGCGCATCAAATTTTTAAATCTAGTGATTTTCATTGAGTTGATTTCTTTATATTTAGGAGCGATTAGTTTTTGTTTTTTCCCTGGGACACAGACAAATGTCACAACAAGGCAGAACCATTGCTTCGAAATCAAAAAAAACATGAACATCAAAAATTTGCGTACGACCTCTTACAAATTAGTTTTTGCATCAACCCAAGTTAGAGTTTTAGCTGGACACTCCAGAAGGCTATCGCTTTATTGGTCGTTTAGGCGTTAACCTCGGTTCAGCACCCATCAACCGTGGCTAACGCCAAAACGGGTCACGTTTATTACTTTTAGATTGGAATAAAGCGACCAACTCGCCAGAGTTCAGGCCGCCCAAAGCAAGTTAGAAATCCAACGCTCCGGTTCCCAAAAAAGGCAAGCGCTAGTTGTCTTTGTGTGAACAACCTTGCAAAGAGTGCCAAGTCAGTACAGTTATAGGTGGACTGGCCAGCGTTCAGGCCACGCCTAACGAAAAGCTGAAATCCAGCAACTAAAGCGCTGGCCCTACCATGAAAAAAAGCTACCGAGTCGAACGGCTAACTTCACCACCATTGATCGTTGAGAAAGTCTGATAAAGTGAAGGTTCGACACCGTTTGAGATAAACTGAACGTGGCCATCTCCGTAAAGAAACTGACTACCGCCAGGATGAGAGCTAGAAAACGCACCATTACGTCGTTCAATCACATCCCCGGCTCCCGGTCGCGTGTTCGTGTGTTCGCGTGTTCAAAGGATTGTCAGTCGTACGCAGGCAATCGGCGTTGGCGATCGCATAACTCCAAACGTTAACGCCAGGTAATACAGAATTACAGAATAATTGTAGAACGTCAGAGCGGCGGTTGAGCCTAAAATTGATGCCGATAGAACCATGCCGAGACTATACGCGTTAGAAATACGATCTTCATTGGAGTATAACTGTATTTTTAAAGTCCAGAAAATCGGACGCTCCAGATTGAACAAAGAAGGTTGGGAATGTTGGAATCAACGTTTGTACGAAGAAAAGTATCGCCAAGAGGCCTTTTTGCTTTTGGCATTTGCCTGATTGGAGCTTTGACTCTGTTTTCAATCAAAGCTTCTGGACAAGAGACGCAGCCAAAGAAGACACCCAACATCGTGCTCATCATGGCTGACGACCTGGGTTGGAAAGACCTTCATTGTTACGGCAACGAAAAACTGGACACGCCTAACTTGGATCGATTAGCCCAACAGGGATTACTGTTCACCGATGCTTATTCAGCTTCGCCGGTTTGTACGCCAACGCGAGCGGCGTTGATGACAGGAGAAGCGCCGGCTCGCTTGAACATCACCAACCACGCAGGTGGTCATCCCCCCAACTTTCAAAAACCAGGCACCAATTTAATGACGCCTCTTTGGCTGCGGCACCTGCCTCTGGAGCGAGTGACTTTGGCGGAGCAGTTAAAGCAAGCGGGCTATGCGACCGGCTTTGTAGGCAAGTGGCACCTCTCAAACCGACGTGTTGAAGATCGTGCAACGGACACCGGTCCCACCGAACCGGAGCTTCGTGCTGAACACCAGGGCTTTGACATTAACATTGGAGGGTGCCGTTTTGGTGGCCCGCCCAGCTATTTCAGCCCGTACCGAATTCCGAATCTGAAAGGCAAATTCGACGGCGAGTACCTTCCCGACCGATGCGCCGATGAATGCATCGACTTTATCGAGTCCACCAAGGCAGAAGGTGATCAACCGTTTTTCCTTTGCTGGTGGAACTATTCAGTTCACTATCCGTTCGAAGCGCCAGCCGATTTGATCGCCAAGTACGAAAAAAGAAAAGGGCCGGGCGTCGAGAATCCAACTTATGCGGCAATGATCGAAGGGATGGACACCTCTATCGGAAAGCTGTTGGATTCGATTGACGAACAAGGACTGGCTAACGACACGCTTGTGATCTTTACTTCGGACAACGGACCGTTTGCTGCTAACGTGAAACCGTTGCGAGCCGAGAAAGGATTCCTTTACGAAGGAGGCGTTCGCGTTCCGATGATCGTGCGTTGGCCGGGACAGGTTCGTGTCGCTCAAAAAACAGCAACACCGGTCGTGACGATGGACATCCACGCCACGATCCTTGAGGTCGCCAACCTCAAGGCGGATCCTTCCAACACACCGGATGGAGTCTCTCTATTGGGCATGTTGAAAGAAGAGGCAGACTTGGATCGCTCGCTTTTCTTTCACTATCCCAATTATGCTTTTCACAAAAAGAACCGACTGGGCAGTGCGATCCGCTCTGGCGACTACAAACTGATCAAGTTCTACGACGAGGATTCGGTTGAGTTGTACGATCTTAAGAACGACATTAGCGAGTCCAAAAACCTTGCAGGGGACATGCCAGAAAAAGCCCAACAGATGCGAGCAGCACTGGAAACCTGGCTAGAAGAAACCAATGCCAGCCAGCCTCAAAAGGCAAACTGATCAGCGACTCGAAGTCTAGCGACTCCGACTACGACAACCTACGAACGTCGCTAGACAGTCGTTTCGCAGGCATTCTTTGGACACTGATTTGCTTAATGCTTCGGCTCGGCTAAACTCTGATTTAAGAATCAGCGAGCTGAAAGCAGATAAAACAGTCGCTAAATTTTCAATTAATCGAATTGGCAACTCTGGTTGCTTTAACCCTTTTTTACGGCGAGGCGAGTGATGCGTGTTTTCCGATTGACTGTTTTCTGTTTGGCAATGGCGGGGTGTTTGAACGCAAATGCTCAAGAGACAGATTTTGAGACGCTTGACCTGGACTCTGATGGAAAAGTTACGAAGGACGAGTTTCGGGAATACGCCGAAGGACCACTAGCGGGATTTGAGTACATCGATCTTTTTGTCGATCGTGTTGACGTGGATGGAAATAAAGAGATTTCAGAAGAAGAGTTTCTGGGGAGAATGGAACACCTGCAAGCGATCGTGAACGAAGCGGCCAATGGTGAATTGAAGCCCGAAGGAGAGGAAGACTCGTACAGCGAACTTGAATTGGAAGCCAAAACTGCGTACCTGAAGATTGGTGAAACTGCCAGCGAAGACGAGTGGGACGAACTGCCTGAACACATGACGGAAAAGGGACGCGACGACTTTTGCAGAAATACAGTTACGTCAGCCTACCAAGTTTCGCAGATGCAACTCGACGGCGCCCCAGTTGAAGAATTGAAAGAAGTCCAAGAGGCGGTCATCGAAGTGATGGAGGAATACGGACTGGAGGATATGGAATTGCCGCGAGGGCGAAGACCCAGTGACCAGGATGATGAAGAGGAGTCGGAAGATCCAGCAGAGATTATCAATGAAGCTTTGGACAAAGATGGCAAACGTTGGGAGATCGTGCAAGCGCTTTCGGCAGCACTAGGCGATTCTCCGTTATCCAGAAGCACATTAACAAACAACAATGTGATCGGCGCGGAAACGGATGAAGATGCCGTTTTTCTGACTATCAGAAAAAAGGTCTCAAACACACCCGGTTTGCGAATCCAAAGTCCACCTGTGGTCATCAAAATGGAAAAAGTCGATGACAAATGGTTGTTCGCCGGTAACGATATGGAACGCAGTCGGGAAAAGATTCAGGAGTTTCTACAAAGGCGACAGCGACAGAGACCTCAGCGACGTCCTGGACGTCCTGGAGAAAGTGAGTTTTAATCAAGCCAAACGAAGTTCAAACGAAGCCTATCGTTTTCTTCGCCGACCGAGTCCAAAAACTCGGTCCTCGTACGGCTAGAGAGTTACTGAGCTGCGCTAAGAAGCTGGATAAATGGAGAGATATCCAGGAAGCTCACAACACCATCCTCATTCAAATCCGCTTCTTCCAAAAATGCGTTCGTAGACAGGATCCCAATGAACGGCGAGATGTCAAAAAAGTCTACGACACCGT
>CAZDBA010000234.1:0-5028 GCA_964503615.1 uncultured Pirellulaceae bacterium | reverse complement strand
AACACCAAAGAAAATGATTGTGAAGATCCAAAAAACGGCCTGGGCGATGTCACTCATTCGCTTGACGGCACGACACCCTGCACTAAACCCGAAAACAGCCAACGCCCCAATCCCCGCGACGAGCAACAGGACAAACATTCCTGGAATGCCTCCACCCGTCGTCAGGCTAAACACCACGAGATACCAAGCAGTGACAGGCACCCCGGTAAACAGCCCAAAACGGATCCAACTTTTGGCTGCTCGCTGTTCGTCAGCGATTAACATGCCCAGAGATAGCATGGCAAACCCGAGCAAGGGGTACATCGGCCAACCGCAATTAGCCGACAGAACGTAGCCAAGTTTGTCCTCTAATAAACCAGACTGCCATTCCGGACCGAAAGGCGATCCACCCACCGCCACCAAGTTACAGAGGATGGGAAGAACGATGCCGAACCCAATCATCGCGATCCGGACTGACAGTTGAAGCGGCCCAGGTCCAAACGGAGAAATCCGATCGGTCCATTTCTCAGTTGTCAAAGAAGCCGGATCTGCGGTTTCCTTGCTAATGGCCTGTTCGCTCGCACCGGCTTGGATTTCCGCAACCGCCTCAGCCGCTTTTTCTGTCGATTCTGAATTGGGATCTGTCATCTCTCCAGCATTCTAAACGTTGGAAAAGTCGAGGCAGCATGAAAACCGTTCAACGCTCATATTAATCGATCACGATTCCTGTCGCTTGACGATATCTGCTCAGGCGCGGACAATCGTTTTTCGTCAAATCACTTAAGAAAAAGTATGTCAATATCTGAATCACAAGACGCCTCCCAGTTACCTGATCGCCACGGTCGATTTGGCGACTTTGGCGGACGTTACGTTCCGGAAACACTGATGGCTGCGTTGGATCAGCTGGAAAGTGAATACCGCAAGTCGCAACAGGATGCGGAATTTCAAAAAGAGCTCAACGGGTTGTTTGCTGACTTTGTTGGTCGGCCTTCGCCGCTTTATTTTGCTCGACGTCTGACTGAACATTGTGGCGGTGCCCAAATCTGGTTCAAGCGAGAAGATCTGAATCACACCGGTGCTCATAAAATTAACAACACGCTCGGCCAAGCTTTACTTGCGATTCGAATGGGCAAGCAGCGAGTCATCGCCGAAACAGGAGCGGGCCAACATGGCGTGGCGACTGCGACGGCCTGTGCGCACTTTGGAATCCCTTGCGTGGTCTACATGGGCGAAGAGGATATTCGACGTCAAGCTCCCAACGTATGCAGCATGAAACTTTTGGGCGCAGAAATTTGCCCCGTGACCACTGGCAGTCGGACCCTTCGCGACGCGGTCAATGAAGCGATGCGAGATTGGATGTCCAGCGTCGATACGACTCATTACATTCTCGGCAGCGTGGTCGGCCCGCACCCGTTTCCAATGATCGTTCGCGACTACCAGTCGATTATCGGCCGCGAAGCGATCGAACAATCCAAAGTTAAATTCAATCGGATGCCTGATTGCGTGGTGGCTTGTGTTGGCGGTGGCAGCAATGCAGCAGGGATCTTTTATCCGTTTGCAAACGAGACCGATGCCGAGTTGATCGGTATCGAAGCGGGCGGACGCGGCAACACCGCAGGTGAACACGCCTCCAGTCTTTCCTACGGCAGCCCCGGCGTCCTGCATGGAAGTTTCAGTTACGTTTTGCAAAACGAAGACGGGCAAACCGCCGACGTTCACTCCGCATCAGCCGGATTAGACTATCCCGGCGTAGGACCGGAACACAGTTATTGGAAGTCAACCGGGCGAGTCAGTTACCAAGCGTGCGATGATCAATCGGCTCTTGCTGCGTTTGATTTACTTGCCAAAACCGAAGGCATTTTGGCAGCTCTTGAATCTTCGCACGCGATCAGTTCGGCTTGCAAGATTGCAGCGGAACGACCCAAGGACCAAATCGTATTGGTTTGCCTTTCCGGGCGCGGAGACAAAGACGCAGCAGAGATCGAACGATTAATGAATGGCGATAATTGATGTCAGCAGTTGATGAACTTTTTGCAAAACTAAAGGCGGAGGGGCAGAAGGCTTTTATGCCTTTTATCACTGCGGGTGATCCCAATCTGGAAATGACCAGCCAGTTACTGCAAACGCTGGACTCGGTAGGCTGTAATTTGTGCGAACTAGGAATCCCGTTTAGCGACCCCATCGCAGACGGCCCCACAATTCAAGCTTCTTACACAAGAGCCTTGGACGGCGGAGTGCGACTGGAAAAGATCATGGAGATGGTCAGTTCAACGCTGCCCAAGATCACGATGCCGGTCGTCACGATGGTCAGCTATTCAATTATTTGGCGACGAAGTATCGCAGCCTATCTCGATACCGCGCAAGACGCAGGAGTCAGCGGGTTGATCGTTCCCGATTTGCCGGTCGAAGAATCAGAAGTCCTGGGCAAACAATGCGCCGAGCGTGACATGAGTTTGATCCAACTGATCACTCCAACAACGAAGAAAGAGCGAGCACAAGCGATCGCAGAGCGTGCGACCGGGTTTATCTACTACGTTTCCGTTGCTGGAATCACTGGCGAAAGAACGAAACTGCCTGCCGACATTATCGACAATCTTCAGTGGCTGCGCGAGCAGACCGATACGCCGATCTGTGTCGGGTTTGGAATTAGCAGCCCGGAAACGGTCAAATTGCTCGCACCCCACTCGGACGGTTTGATCGTTGGATCAGCAATCGTGCGAAGAATTCAGTCCGCGATCGAAGCGGGAGAGTCACCTCAAGATTCGGTCGGTGAATTCTGCAAAACGATGCTTGCCGCCTTAAACGAAAACTCTCCTGCGAGTTAACTGGCGTCTTTCTAAAAATCAAAAGTTTCGTCGAGCGATTCTGGATGTGCGTCAAGCAATTCAGTAGCGTTCAAAATGTGAAGCCAATGATCGCTCGCTAAAGCAAATGGTTCTTGAGGCAACGGTAGCAACCTTGAGTCCGTGCCGGGTAAATCAGCCGTTTTCCACTCCATGCCACGATTGTCGGCGAGCAATGATCAATGATCGCCGCATAGCGGGCAATCTTTAGGCCACCCGCAAGATAAGCAGTTCAACACGTCTAACCGCTACGACCTATACCACGAGCAAAAATTGCCGCGTAAATACAAGAGAAAGAAATGCCAGCCACAAGTTGAAAAACCTATTTTTCAGCAGGTCGAAAAATTTAGTCACTCTAGCGCAACCTCTGCACCACAAAAATGAAAAACAGCAAACGGCGAACTAAGCGATCAGGAGCAGCTATCGTTGAGATGGCAATCTGCTTGCCAGTCTTGGTTCTGATGACTTGGGGAACAATTGAAACCTCTAGCTCGATATTCCAAAGACAGACACTAACATCCGCTGCACATGAAGGTGCGCTTACTGGTATGCGTAGAGGCTCTTCAGAAACAGAGATTCGTAATCGAATTGCTGTGATTCTCAAAAGCCGCCAACTGGATGACAGTGTTGTCGAAGTCACCCCGTCGGGGGCCGCATTCGATCAGTTAGTTCCTGGCGCACCCTTCTCTATTACCATCACCAGACAACGAGCAAACCAGTTCATTAATTTATCAGCTGTTTCGGTAACCCTAACTACACAACGACCCTAACCCAACGCGGATACAGCAAACAAAAACAAGACTTCCCGCAGGTAAAATTTCAATGCACCAAAACACAAATCGACTCACTTCCGTAAAAATACTTCATGCAACTAAGCCGCGAAGAGGGGCAATCGTAGTACTTTGCGCTCTCATGCTTCCGGTGCTACTGATCATTTTCGGATTTTGCATCGATTACGCCACCATGTTACGTGTGCGCAGCGAAGCGCAGGTGGTCGCCGACCTGGCTTCAAAAGCTGCCACTGACACACTGGCACGAACCAACGATGAAGCACTTGCGACACAAGCTGCTCTTGACGTTGCTGCCGCCAATTCTATCGGTGGTACCAGTCACACGCTTACTCCAGACGAGATTATTTTCGGACGGGCGACTGAACAAGCTGATGGAAGTTTTGTATTCACAGAGGGAGGTTCACCAGCTAACTCTGTTCGAGTCATTGCCAATCGTTTCGACACCCATCCTACCGGCGCCGTGAACCTTAATTTTGGTAACCTCTACGGGCACCCAATGTTTAGTGTTTCTCAAGAGGCTACGTCCAGCTTTCGCGATGTAGAGATCGTGGTCGTACTGGATCGTTCTATCTCGATGAAATTTCCCGTCGTTGGCCCAGAGACGGTGCCCAGACGGACAACCCGCTGTAGCGTACCAGCTCCAGGCAGTCGTTGGCTCGCTCTTGACGTCGCGATGGAGACTTTCCTTAACGAATTTGACGCCACCCCGGTTCAAGAACGAATCGGAGTGGTCACTTTCAGCACTGCTGTCGATGGCGGTTGCACACCAGGCGTCTCTCTACCCGCCTCGAGACTGGACCAGCCGCTTACCATCGACACATCGAAGATAAGAGATGTAATGGACGACTACAACAACTCAATCTGGTTCGGCGGCACCGATATCACGGCTGGAATTCTTGAAGCCTTGGACCACTTTCGCGATGTTGGTAACTCGGACAGAGATCGGTATATCATTGTATTGACCGACGGAGTACACACTCAGCAAAGCGATCCGGAAGCAGCTGCTGCGGACTGTTTTGCAGAAGGCATCGTCGTGCACACGATTACATTTAGTGACTCAGCCGACGAGGCCGGAATGATTCGTGTCGCTAACAGAGGCGGTGGCCAGCACAATCACGCAGTAGACACTGTTCAACTAGAAAATATTTTCAGACGGCTTGCTGGCAAATTCTCCATCCTCGTCCAGTAACAAAATTAATAGCCAATTTCACTTCAACAAAATTTTTTTTCACAGCAGTCGAAATGTTCAAAAGATTCAAGAAACGAAAACGCGGATCGGTATCCGTCGAATTTGCCTTAGTCGCGCCGATATTTTTCTTGTTTGTCTTTGCAGGCGTTGAGTTTGCAAGAGTCCATATATTGCAGAACGCTGTCGAAAATGCGTGCTTTGAAGGGGCTCGTCGAGGAATCATTCC
>CAZDBA010000233.1:0-5081 GCA_964503615.1 uncultured Pirellulaceae bacterium | reverse complement strand
GGCGGATGCGGTGGCGGTTCCTTTGGCTATGCAGGTGGTTGCGGCGGTGGTTGCGGTTCCAGCTGTGGTGGCGGATTCGCACAGGCGTACCGAGGACATCACCGTGGTTGCGGTAAAGGTCACGGTGGTTGCGGTAAAGGTCACGGTGGTTGCGGTAAAAGTCACCGCGGTTGCGGTTTGCATAGACAAAGTGCCTACAGCATCGCCTCGTCTTGCGGCGGCGGCTCGTGTGGCGGATCTTATGGCGGATCTTGCAACTCATGCAGCTCCGGCGGATACGCGTCAACAGGCTTTTCAGGTTACTCTTCCGCATGTGGTTGTAAAGGCTGCGGCGGCCCTGTTCGAGGATTGCTAGGCAAGGTTCTTCATCATCATCGCGGCGGTCGCGGTTGCGGCGGTCGCGGTTGCGGCGGTCACGGTTGCAAGCTGTTCTCATGCGGCGGTCTGCACGATCGCATGTTCAGCAGTTTCTACGCAGCCAACGGCGTTTCCAGCAGCCCAAGTTACTTTGGCGGATACGTCGGTGGCGAAACAGGCTTTTCTGATTTCAGCACCTCACTAAACGGTTCAATCACCAGCGGCTGCAGCAGCTGCAGCAGCTGCGGTGGAGGCGGTTACAGTGGAGGCAGTTACAGCGGAGGTTATGAAAGCTACATGCCACCTGCTTCTGGAGGTTACTCTCAACCAGCAGCGAGCTATTACCAGCCAACTATTGCAACCCCCACAATGATCCAGCCTTTCGGCAATTAAGAGACTTCGGGAGCTACTCAAGGCCTGAACTCTGGCGAGCAGCTACGTTATTCCATTTAGCGTGGCCGAAAATTTGATTCACATGCATCATCGCAGATTGCATGCGTCTGTTCTCTTGACGAGATAACAGAGCAGCCTTTGATCTTCAAAGATCGAAGGCTGTTTTTTTTGGCACTGGAATCCACAATCCGCGTTCGTTTGAGCCGCGTTCGTTTAACCGTTATGCTTTGAGAACAGGTTTGTTCAGGTTTTGAGAGGAATTCGTCAGGTGGGTAACATTCTTCCAGAAGAAGAGTATGTGGAGCAGGCCTACTTGTTTCGCACGATGAAAGATCGCGCGAACAGCGCCGAACCGATGCAGGAGTTGCTTGCTCATATCAAAGAAGAAATACTCGCCACCACAAAGCTGCCGATGGCAATCAGCTATCTTCTCTCAGAGCTAAAGCACTTTGGTACGATGTCTTCCGCAATGCAGCGAATGTCTCATTACTTTACTCCCGTACAGACCTACCTGATTGCAGCAGCCGAATCGACCAAGGGCACATTTGACATGCAATTGGCGCTGACCATCCTGGCTCGCGAGGCTCAGTTCCGTTCCGAATCGGCGACTGCAGAAGCAATGTTCTTTTTCCAGTTCGAAACGATTTGTCGCAATCGATTGGATTACGACACAGGCTTGGCCGCACTTGCTAAAGACCCGATTTACGACGAAATCTGGTCCCGCTGGATTCTCGATATTCGTTCTAAAATCGGCATGGTTGGCTTGGCCGATCTCGTCTACATCCACAGTGAACACTACTTAACACGTGAGGGAAGTTCGGGAGTTGATTTTGAAAAGCCCGACCCGATTCTGTTCAATGAAAAAGTTGGGCGAATTGCTTTGGCGAATCGAACCAAGCAACCTCTTTTCTTCTTCTCGGCCCTACAACGCCAGATGAAATACCCCGAAGTTGTCAAACCAACACGCAGAAATACTGACCAGGACGTTTTGCCAAAACTGGTCGTTGCCGTTGAGCGACTAGAGGCCAGGCTCAAACTATTGGAAGACGAACAGAGAAATCAGGGCATCGATCTGAGTCAGTTCTATCGAAAACAAGACAAGCCCACCGAACTGTAGGCAACTGGAAACCCGAAGCGTTACCGAGCAAACGGACGGTCTTCCTTGCTTACGCTGCGGTTACCATTGCAGACGCTGGCGCGTCTTAATCTACCCGAAACGGTTCAAGAATTCTGCGACAAGCTTTTCAACCGATTTCGAAACATCCAATGGCAAAGCATCACTCGGCTCTTCTAAAGTTGCCAACTGATCATCCAAGAGTTCAGGCGGCATGAAATGTTCACCCGTTTCATACCGTTGGGTAATCCGCTGACGGAGCAATTCGGGACTCGCGTACAGATGCAGAAATTGGAGCTCAGGGTATTTTGACCGTAATAGCTGTCGGTAAGATCGTTTTAAAGCTGAACAAGCAATAAAACTGGGGCTGGCTTTTGCCGCCTGATCAGCAATCAATTGAGCCAACGTCTTTAACCAAGGTTCTCTGTCATCATCGTTCAGGGGAACTCCGCTTGCCATTTTTTGGCGATTCGAGTCTGGGTGGTAGTCATCACCGTCGAAAAAAAGACCACTCGTTGCGCCTGCCAAAGCGTTGCCCAATGTCGTTTTGCCCGTAGCCGATACTCCCATCAGTATAAAAACCATGGGTGCTTGAGCGTTTAGATTTGAGTTTTCTGAATTCATTGGGCAGGGGGTGGAACGAATTTAAGCCGCACGTGAATCGAGTTTCCGTGAAAGCGTGATAATGCTTCGCGCCAGCGGGCTGGCTGGTTCTTTCTAATTAACTTGCACTCCAAATGGAACGGCGAGCGATTTAAGTCTTTTGAGTTCGGCATCTATATTTTGCAATTCAGGTTCGTACGCTACTTTCCATTGGCGAATTTGTTCCTCATTCAAAATTCCGTCTACCAAATGGTGAAATTCAAAATCTTTGATTTCCGACTTGTGACGTAAGCGAAAGTGCTGCACCACGGTCTGCTGATAGACCATTTGCTTGAGCTTATCGGCAAGAGGGTCATTGGCAATTCGTTCGCGAAGCTTGGTTGTTTGCTCTTCAGTCAAAAGCAGCCGATACTCAGCCCGTGCAACAAAAACACCAATCGCTGAATCGCGCAAACGATTTTCTCGTTCACTCTGAAATTCTGACCAAGTCTGTTTTTGTTCGTCGGTCAAAACTTTATCGATCGAACGTTTCCAAAACTTCGATTCATCGACAAAAATCGGCGAAGGCAACGAAATTGAAAACGCAAACTTGCGGATCTTGCCTGGGTCTTCTTTATTTACCTGGATTAGCCCATTTTCATCGAACTTGAATCCTGCTCTTTCCTGGTAGCGGCGAAGCCTGACTGTTTCGTCTATTCGCCTTTGGGCAAGGAATTTGTAAATCGTTCCTCGGGCTGCTACGTCCAGTTTTCGCTCCTGTGCTTCGTTGAGTTGGCAAACTCTTGTGAAAGCTTCGATGTGCCGATCAAGCCGAATCTGTGCTCCCTCTTGGAACTCCTGAAGCAATTGTTCCAACGATTCGGAACCATCGTCAGTTCCCGAAAGACGAATCAAAGAACGATACTGAGCACAAGCAAGATTTGAGCACAAAATCAGGGTGCAAATTGCCAGTGCAAATTTCACCAAATTCATTGACAACTCCCGACACACAGAATAACTAAAACACAATTGTATCCTGCGACTGGAATATCCGCGCGATCTTTAGCCCAAATAATTGCGGGCACCTTGCAATCAACGATTTCTCTCAACAGCTGTGAGGATTTATTCGTATTCGCGAACGCGGCGAGCAATCGCGTCACCCAGAGCATCACGAACGCTCTCGATGGTAATCCGATCGAAAACTTGTTGAAAGAACCCAATCACGATCGCTCGGATTGCTTCTTTACGAGTGAATCCGCGGGCCATTGCGTAAAAGATCAATTCTTCGTCGACCCTTCCGCTAGTAGAACCGTGCGTACATCGGACATCGTCGGCTTCGATCTCCAATCCAGGAATCGAATCAGCTCGAGATTTTGCGGACAACAGCAGGTTGTCGTTACGTTGAAAGCCGTCCGTTTTTTGAGCCCCTTCATCGACTTTGATCATACCTCGCCAGACGGTCCGTGAATCGTCTTGCAAAGCAGCCTTGTAGAGGAAGTCACTATTACAATGCGGTGCGACGTGACGTTGCAATGTATGGTAGGAAAGGTGTTGTTTGTTCTCGGTGAACATCACACCGTTGACCTGAGTATTTGCTCCCTCGCCAGTCAAATCGACATGCTGGTTGACTTTAGCCAGTCGTGAACCGAGGGCACCGACGGTCCACTGCAGGTTTGCATCTTTGCCAACGGTTGCCTTTTGGTGTCCAAAGTGCCAAACCTCTTGACTCCAATCCTGCAAATTCACATAACGCAAGTTCGCACGGTCGCCGACGTACAACTCGATCGAACCGCAATGCAGACCGGTTGCCGTTTCTGAACTGCTCGCCGATTCGGCCAGTACCGTGGCTTCTGCACCTTCTTCGATAATGATCAGGGTGTGTCCAAAATCACAACCGCCCTCGGCCAACAAAGCCGAAGTGTGAATCGGCTGGTCGAGCACGACATTGCGAGGAACGTACAAAAAGGTTCCGCTCGTCCAAGTCGCAGCATGAAGAGCGCTGAAACGGTCGATGTTGGGATCGACCAGTTTGTTGAGATGCTTCTCAATTAACTCGCTATGTTCAGTCGCCAGTTCGGTAAGGTTCCCAAAGATCACGCCTTTGTCGACCCACTTTTGGTCCAGTGGTTTGTCGACCGTAGCAACGCCCGCCTTGAACGTCATACTTCCGGCGAGATCAACACCTGCGGCCAGCACGTTTGCTGATTCCTGACCGGCCGGTTCGCCACCGAGAGTGAACTTATCCAGTTTGAACATGCGAATATCGGTTCGCATCCACTCTTCGTCTTTGTTGGACGGCCAAGGCAGTTGGTTAAACTGGTTCCATGCGCTTTTGCGTTGTTCGGTCAACCATGCGGGTTCGTTGAGCGAAGTGAGCAGAGAAGCAAATCCTTCGTCAGTAAAGCTCATTTTTTCTGTCGTAACTGTTGTCATAATTTTGTCGTTTTTGTTTCGTGATCGTGCGGTTCATAATGGCGATAAACTGCGGTCGCAAAATCGCCTAGCCCACTGAGCCTTCCATTTGCAATTGAATCAAACGATTCATCTCTACCGCGTATTCCATTGGCAATTCTTTTACGAGCGGTTCGATAAAGCCGTTGACGATCATCGTGCTGGCCTCAGCCTCCGACAATCC
>CAZDBA010000232.1:0-5108 GCA_964503615.1 uncultured Pirellulaceae bacterium | reverse complement strand
CAGCACGTAGTTCGAGAGAACTAAGACTCTCCGAGTCGTGACATGAGCCGGAAAGCGCAAAGTGATCACTGACTTTTGCGGTATTAAAGACCCGTTTGGTGTTGGTAATTCGATCGTTATCCACGATCCATTTCGCACTGTCTTTGTAGACCTGTGGAAAGGAGCTGTTGACTTTTGCACCCGCAAAATCCAACACCGACTCACGCACCTTGTCGATATAATCCTCGGGCAGATATTTCGAATCGGTACGGGGATAAGTCAACAATTTGTAGCGGTCGTAACACGCCTGCGCCAGCTGCAAAACGCGGCGCGCACTGTAGCCATGTTTGTTTCCGGCCTCTCTTTGCAGGCTGGTCAGATCGAACAATAGCGGCGGGTTTTCTTTGGAGGGCTTGGTGGTTTCTTCGACCTTCGCCTTTTGACCTTCGCAACGAGCCACGATCGCTTCGGCGTCCTCTTTGACCCAGATTCGTTCCGCTCGTTTATGCTTGTTTCCTTCGTCCTTTTTGAAGTTTTCGTCGAACCAGCGGCCGGCATATTCGCCCGATTTAACACCGAATTTCGCGTGTCGGACGGCCTTCGGTGTTTGGGAGGGATGACGGTCCTGAGTGCCAATTCCTCCCTTGCGAATTGATGGTTCGCTTCCATGTCTCGAAGAGACTACGACTACCTCGACTTACCCGCAAAGATCTTTTTAAGTCGAAATAGAATCATGCGGATCAAAGAAGTCGGTTTAGGTTCGACTTTCTCGTAATCGACTTCTGGCGAAACCCAAAGCGGTGCAGGGTCAGGTTTGTAATCGATGTCGGATTCGACTTTGGATGTAAATTTTTGCAGTCGTTGCGAAAAAGGCTGAGGAGGATTGCTTTCTCTGCGAGAATTTTTGCTGTCTTCAATTCCCAGCAATCTTTTGCGAGATTCTAGCCGAGTTCGTTGAGTGGTAGCGATTTTTTGGTAGGCGAGCATCCAGCCGAGAGTGCCGAAAACCAACGCCGATACCCAAAAGCCTACGAATCCGGCAACCACGTAATCGAAAAAAGATAATAACGTTAATGGTGTCGAGCTGTGTACATGGCAAACCCCAATGAAAGCTCCGAACATGCCAAAGGCAAAATAAAACGTGAACAGCAATTTAAGGCTGCTCATACGTTCAACCGAATTTAGGTTTTCCGGGTTCATGATTTTGCAGTGAGTTAGCTTCTGGTTTCACTCAGTTTGGGTCGGACAGTTTGCATTATACGAGGGTACACCGTGATGGTCCAATATTGCGACCAAAACTCTGGCTTTTGCGTAGTTGCCCGAAACAAAATCAGGCCTAAGCAGCATGCTGTTCGACTGTGTTGTGCTCACCGATTTGCTGCTCAGTCATAAGTGCGTCGACTGCCACGCAAACATCGTCCACCGTGATGTCTCGCATGGCGAGATTCTTGGCTTTTTTGCGCTTGCGATCCGATTGGTGCCAACGCTGGACCGCAATGTGTTGCTCGCCGTAAGCTCCACTCTCGTTGGGCAACGTTGGGCCGTACAGGCCAATACAGCGTGTTTCCACCGCCGCGGCGATGTGTAGTGGACCCGTATCGCATCCGATGAAAGATTTTGATCCACGCAGCAACGCGGCAAGTTCGCCAAGTGACGTTGGCGGTGCCAGGATCGCACACCCTTGTGATTGTTCGACTGCTGCTTCTGCCATCGCGCGTTCCTGGTCGCCTGACCACGTTACCACAGAGCGGATCCCAAAAGCTCGTTCAACATATTTTGCTACATAACCAAACCGTCTTGGCACCCAACGCTTTGATTCCCAGCTTGCTCCGGGATTGATTGTAAAGAACTGATTTAGGCTGTTTTGGCGGGTCCATTTTTCGACCGTTTCCAAATCTTCGTTTTGAATCGGCAATCGAAATTTAACCTCAGGAGATTCGATCCCAATCTGGGGGTGACTCAAAAGATCCAGCGTGCGATCGACCAGATGCGTATTCTGGGTTTTGACAAAGCGTGTATTGTAGATTTTTGAGAATTCCCGTCCGTGCGGTTTGTCGAAACCGATGCGAATTGGAGCTTTGCTTTTCTTACCCAGCAAAGAACTCTTGTTTAGCGACTGTGGGTCCAGAACGATATCAATATTCAATTGTCTAAGTTGCTTACCCAGCCGCGCCCACTGAAGCGGTTTCTTCATCCAGTCCTTAGGCACGACAATAAACTGATCGACGCAGGGGTGATCGGTCAGAAGTTTATGGGCTGGCGCTTCGATCGCCCAACTGATCCAAGCGTTGGGCATTGCTCGTTTAATCGCGCAGACCATTGGCAGGGTCAATACGCAATCACCAATGTGGCTAAGCCGCGTGACCAGGATTCGCGGAGCTTGGGCGTTCGTTTCTGTCATCGAGAGATCCTTCTCTTGAATTTAGGAATCGGAGATTTTAATTCCCAGACAGAGGTATCACCAAGCCCATTTTTGCTAAGAAGCGTTGCAAAACCCAAGCTCCTTAACCGTTCGTAGTTGGGATTCGCCAGAATTCCTTTCGTCCTTGAGATAAAAGGGGATTTTGGCCAATCCCACAGGTCTTAAATGAGGTTACGTAGCTCGCCTCTCTGAGGCGCCTTGGAGAGGCGTGCTACTATTAAAGGCTTGCTTACTCAGAGCCCGAATTGGTATCCGGTTCAATATCTGAGAAACGGAACTCTTTGCGAAAGCCTTTATGCTGTTTGCCTCCAACCTCGGCATAGGGATAGGCAAGATAGTTGACCGTTTTAGCGGCAGGAGCTGGCACTAAAGTCAAATCGCGTCCGATCGAAAATTGAACTCGATCGGCAGTCAGGCTTCCAAAGTAGTACTCGGTCATCTCGGGATGTTTGTCTGCTTCAGAGATATCAACCGGCACCCAATGTCTTTCGGTTAGGAACTTCGCCCAGCAATGATAACCACCGACTTTCCCATCAGTTACAGGCTCCTTCTCAGACAGCGGCGGAATAGGGAAACCGATTTCGAATCGAGACGGGATCTCCATGTTCCTGACAGAGGAAATAAACAGGCTGTGAAAGTCCGTGCAATTTCCAAAGCCATTTCCGCAAGCCCATTCCGCATCGCCATTTCCCCACCCCGGTTTATCAGCGGGTTTGTCGTATGCCATGTGCGATAGAACGCCATCATATAATTTTCGCGCAATCTCCAGTTCATCGCCTATGAGTTCTGAGTCGCCCATGAATTGGATCCGCAACGAATCATCAGTGGGCACCATTTCTGTTGCAGCTAGAAACGTCGCGGTCTCACCCTCGAAGGCTTCGTAGTTTTCTTTGGTCAGTTCATTGCGAGTCACTTTGTATTTGACTTCAATTGGAACTTCGCCAGCCTTATTGGCCGTGGCCTCAAAGTAGATCAACTCATTTCCAAATTTGGATTCGGTGGTCAGTTCGTAGTCGCCCGGCAAATTGGTTTCAATTCGTTCCACCTTTTGATCGTGTCCCGATTGAGCAACCGGCAACCAGACTCGGACTTGAGCTCCTGGTTCCAAATTGGTTAGCACAGCTCCATACACAAATTCAAATGTTCGCGTTTTAGCCACAGGCGATTTCGAACTGGTTTCTGGATTGTTTTTGCTCTGATCGGTCTCGGTCTGGTTTGCACAGCCGATGAGCCCTGCGGCAACTAAAAGAAAAAACGCTAGGCAACGCATCGTAAATTGAGTCCTGAATTGGAAAGTAAATTAGGTGCAAAGATTCTAGCTGAAGGAAGCGGTATGAAAATGGCTAAGAAATGTTCTTGTTGTAATTTTCGTTTTGAAAGAGATTGGACCAATATCGTATGACCCCCCGTCAGCTATCGGTTAGACGAATTACGTTTGTTTTCTTCCCAACTGTCCGGAAGATTCCCCCGGTTACAGTTGCAGCCATGACGCTCATGAGATCGCCCACAATCTGGGGTTGTCTCACGTTTCCGATCCTAACAATTTGATGGGCGATTGAGATGAAGTAAATAGTTCACAAAGGACTACGATCCTCAACAGACGTTTCAGTCAGAGGACATTGGTTTAAGAGGCTTTGGCATTTGATTCGGGACGGCAATTACCCTGCACAGTTCCGACCTTAATGGCGCTGCTTTCGCGCAGCAAAAGGCGACTATGGGTAAACTGCGAGCAATCTTTGAACAATACGGAATCGTTTGACCGACATGGTTTTGCCCTCTAAACTGCTGGTGATTTTAAAGGTAGTAATTTGCTTACTGCTGGCCAATAGAACTTCAGGAACGCCTTCGTCATGGACCCGCTTCACTTTTGCATCGCTGCTGCGCCTTTGTCGGTCTACGCTTGTATGCTGGCGATTTTGAATCTGTCCAAGCGACCTTTTGTGACGACCGGTGCCCGAGATATTGCTGCGTTGGGAATTGGCGTGTGCGGCTTGGTGGTAGCCGGCCCGATGGAGTTGTTTTTTCCTGAAGGTGCCGCCGCCCGTTTTGGGCCTTATGTGTGGATCCTGCTGATCGTCTTTTACGGGCTTTGCGTTTCGCTTACTGTTTTACTAATGCGTCCCCGGTTGGTGGTCTACAACGTAACTCGCGAACAGGTACGCCCGCTGCTTTCCGAGATCGCGACTCGCTGCGATTCTGGCAGTCGATGGACGGGCGATTCTTTGATCATTCCTAAGCTTGGTGTTCACCTTCAACTGGAGTCGGTGGATTGGTTGAAGAACGTGCAGTTGGTTGCCTCTGGAAATCAACAAAGCTTCGAAGGTTGGTCCAAGTTCGAATCGGAGCTAAAGACGGGGCTCAAGAATATGAAGGTTCGTCCCAGTATGCTGGGCTATGTGATGTTGGGAGTGTCACTGACCCTGGCCGTTTGTTGCTGCAGTTGGATGCTACTTGATAAAACCGCAGTCGCACAGGCGTTGGACGAAATGTTGCGCAGGTAGTTGCAACACCGCGGCGATGATTCCAACTGCGACTTTGCGTTCAAACATTCTAACAATTAAAGTTGCCACACCCGGTTACTCATAGTCTTCCCCTAAGTCGACCTGTTGCGTGGTCTTCTCATCATCAAATCCCGAACTGGGATTACAACCTCCGCTCATTCATGTTTGAAATCCCAACTTGGGCAGAATCCACATTTGCAATGCAA
>CAZDBA010000231.1:0-5142 GCA_964503615.1 uncultured Pirellulaceae bacterium | reverse complement strand
TCCAATAATTGCCGGGCTGGGTGAATTCCTGTTGAACATCCAGAAAAACCAAGACGTAATCCTGGCTACACTGCCAAACAACGCTCCCAATAGTGTGCAAGCGGCCAGCACGACCAAGGCGTAGAGAAACGGAGCGCCGCAGAATGGCATAACGACAGAGACGATCCCACCTGTCACGAGCCCAATCCAGAAACCGGTCCAAGTGTGATCGGAGGCTCGATTCTGGCGATACTTGATGTAGGTTTCCCATTCCTTTGGCTGGTAAGTCCAGTGCGCAAGATACGAACCGGCTTTCATTCGCGACAACTTGCCGTGAATGAATACGTCATAGGCGTAAGTCAGCAAGCCAAAAAAAATCGCGATACCGCCGAGAATTGCCAGGTTTTCGATTCCGGTACTACTCATTTGATTGGATGCCAATTGCAGCCAAAGTGTCACGAAAAAGGCCGCACCCCCAGCGAAGCACGCGAGTCGCATTTTTCGCGGCAGGCTGGGAAGTCGATCGGTGATCGGTTTATTGACCTCGGCATTCGGGTAATTGGTGTTGGACATAGGGTTTTTCGTGTGAAATGGGTTGTTCCTTTCTTCCAATACACCTGAAACGGCTTTCTGTGACACCCTATATTCGTCAAACGGTATCGAATTTTTTTGGTCGACTTTAGTCGATAGAATTTAGCTCGACCTTCTCGCTTATGGTTTGTGGAACAAACGGTTCGTACTCGATCAGTTCCACTTTCGATTTTCCTATTCGGTAGTCGATTTGTCGCCAGCTTACTTTTTTGGCCAGTGCAGCACTCAGAGCTGCGCTGAAGTGAATCATTTGTGTCAGCGGCAATGCAATCGCATACCAAAATAAAGAGTTGTTTTCGGGAGACTTCTGACCGCCAGCGCGTTGTGAAAGCGTGCGATGAACGTTCTGAATCCCGACCAGCAGAGCAAAGCTCAGTATCTCGAACAGGATCGTGCTTGCCATCAAAATCAAAGCTGCCTGCGTGGCATTGAAATAAAACGCGTAGAACATGAGTTCCGCGCAAAACAAAGGTAGTCCAACGGAAAGGCCGTGTAGGAAAACCCACCGCCAACTTGGATGGTGCAACCGCACCGTTAACAATTGTCGACGAATCCAACGATACGCGTTAAAACAGGTGATCGTTTCGTCGTTGACGACGATTAATTCAACCGGTCGAGCTACGGACAGTCCTCGCTTGTGAAGGACTTGGGTTAGTAAAGTATCTTCGCAAAATGAGCGGCTCCAACGCTCCAAAAGATCTGCTTCGTCGATCACTGTTCGTTTAATCGCCAGCGAACCGCCCCAGGGAATTGTGTACAGCGACATTTGTACGACGGCTGCTGCATTCCATACGGCTCGCATTGCTGAGCCAATCTTTTGTGTGACAGGAACGGTAAACCAACGGTTAGCGGTGCTGGCCCCAACGCTGGGATCGGCCAACGGGTTTATCAACGTCTCCAACCAATTTGGCGAAACGACGGCGTCAGCATCGATTAAGGCAACGACTGAAACCGTGTCTGGCAACTTCGATACCGCATGTATCAATGCGGAGCATTTTAGGCTGCAAGTCGGTAGAGGTTCTGACAAGATGTGAAATTGATGTTCGATCGCGACTTGGGTGCGGTTATCTGCCGAGGGCTGACCAGATTGCAATAAGTCGTTTGCAATTAAGTCTTCGGCAATTGCCAAGGCAGGATCTTTGCTGTCGTCGGCAACCAGATGAAGCTCAAAATTGCGATAGCTCTGCGCGGCCAGAGAGCGTAGGCATCGTTCAATCGAAGGGTCAGGACCACGAAGGCAAAGAATGACTGCGGTACGAGGTTGAAAATCGGGGTCGATTTTCTGGTTAGGAGTTTGGTTGATCTTCCGACGATAGGCGAAGAAAAAAGCGACTTGAAAAATCGCGGCGGCCAGCATGGCGATTCCGCAAAACGATGCGATCCAAATCACATAAAACTTTCGTAGGGCAAAGTGCAGCAAGAGAGGAAACTCATAGACTATTCGATCCTTCGGAGATTTACTAACAAGACAGCTCTTGCCAGTCGGGAATTTGATTAAAAGTTTGGGAAATCTTGACCGTTATGCATCACAAAACCAGTTGTGACGGTTTGGGGTACTGGCTTTAAGTTGTTTCAGTTCAAATTGAATTCAGTTTTCAGCTCTTCGATCACGTTATCGGTCATCACCGAAACCTTACCGATCGAGCCAGCATTGATGACAGCTTCCGCCGTCGATTCCAAGACCTCAAGCCGGTCGAACGCATCCAACACGCTTGAGCCTGTTACCAAAGCGCCATCGTTTTCCAAAATTGCTGCTGGCGAAGAAGGAGAAACGTAGTCAACGATCGTTCCATCATTTCGAAACTGGACGCCATAAGGCACTTGAGCAACATCCATCAGAAAGACGTAGCTTTCGGGAATCGTGCGCGTGTCGAACTTGACATCAGTTATGCTGAACGCCGTGGCATTAACGGGGTGAGCAAACACGATCGTCTTGATTTCGGGATGCTTTTCGTAGATCGCCTGATGGGCCAACACGGCGCGACTGGCCTTCTTGCCGGCTTCCCTTTTTCCATCAACGATCAAGACAAGATCTTCCGTTCGCAGTCGTTCTCGATCTTGTTGAGTTGGTGTAATTAAAAACGAATTGTCACTCAAGCGGACCGAGAAACTGCCTTCGGTGCTGATCAGTAAACGTTGTCGACAACCTCGTCGAAGAAACTGGCAAAGTTCACGTCTGAGTTCTCGCTCTTCGGCGGTGGCTGTTGTCGGTTCAAAGGTCGGTAGCTCAACGCGACGGTTCACCGCCTGTTGGAGTTGGTCGTCGTCCAGGTATCGGACTTCGCCCAGCTGTTGGGCTTTGATCAACGTCTTGCCTGCGAATTCGAACGCTTCGAATCTTTGAAACGCGCTTCCCAGCGAGTCACCACCAACGACGACGCCATGGTTTTCCAAAATGACACTATCGCAACCTTCAGCAAACGTTGCCGCAATGTTCTGGCCCAATTGCTCAGAGCCGGGACAAGCATAGGGTGCAAAGCCGATCTTGCCACTTACGGAGTGGGTTTGATGAAACAGTTTCGTGTTGGGTACCGTCTGACATATACTGAACGCAACCAGAGCGACCGGATGCGCGTGTACGATCGATTTGATATCGGGTCGGGCCTCGTAGATCGCTTTATGGAACGGAAACTCGGAAGACGGCGGATGAAGCCCCTCGATGGTGCCGTCCGGTTTAACGCAGACGATATCGTTTCGAGTCAGATTACCCTTGTCGACCCGCGCCGGTGAAATCCAAATGTCTCCCGTTTCGTCACGAATCGAGAGGTTACCGCCCGATGTCGTCGTCATGCGATAGCCATAAATACGGCTCATCGTTTGCATGATTTCGTCACGGGGATGGAGCAGGTTGCGGCGTGGTTTTCTGGTGGTTGGCATTCGCTTAGGTTCCCGGCGACGTTGGCTTAAAAATTTCAATAGCCACTCGATGCGGCACAGGTATCAGCAGCAAAAAACAATGCTAACCCAACGGGCGGACAATCGACGTGCTACGGTAGTAATCCATTAGCGTTTCGACTGACAGAACTCCACCACCCATTCCGCTCTGATTGACTCCTCCGTAGGGGACGCCGTGAGCAAACACGTTGTGCGCGTTGATCCAGCTGTTGCCCGCAATCATTGACTCAGCGACTCGCGACGCGCGGTTCAAGTCGGTTGTCCAGACGCTGTTGGCCAGTCCGTAAGCCGTATCGTTAGCCATCTCAATCGCTTGTTCTTCGCTGTCGAACGGTGCCAGGAAAGCTACCGGGCCGAAGATTTCTTCCCGTGCTGCGACGTTGTCAAAGGAACCGGCCAGCAACGCAGGTTTAACAAAATGACCTGCGTAACCTTCCACTGTAGCAGGGCCGCCTTCGAGCAAGCACTCTGCACCTTCGGCTTGGCCCTTTTCGAGGTACGAAAGCACACGCTCATGTTGCTTGGCGTTGCAAACGGGGCCCATTTGCGTGGACGCATCCAACTGGTACCCGATCTTCACTTTCTTAAGTCGATCGACACAAGTGCTCACAAACTCGTCGTAGATGTCCTTGTGTACCAACCACCGCGTAGCGTCACAACAAACCTGGCCGGTATGGAACGTGATCGCGCCGGCGAGTTTCTCTGCGGTTTGAGTAACATCAACATCATTAAATACAACCGCAGCACCTTTACCGCCCAACTCCAGTTTGACCGGTACGAGGTTGCGACCACACGACTCGCCGACCAAACGACCGACTTCGGGCGATCCGGTAAAGGACATTCGTTTGATGTTTGGATTGGCTGACAAAGCGGCTCCCGCTTCTACGCCGCTTCCCGTAACGACGTTGATGACGCCGTCTGGAATACCTGCTTCTTTGGCCAGTTCGGCCAAATAGATGGCCGATAGCGGAGTGTCTTCGGCCGGTTTAATAACGACCGTGTTTCCTGCCGCCAATGCCGGCGATATGCCCCAGCCGATCAACAGGAAAGGAAAGTTCCAAGGGAATATAAAAGCACAAGCTCCCCAAGGCTGGCGATAGGTCCAAGCTTGGTGGCCTTTGGCGGCCAGCGTCGTTCGCGGGTTCATGTGCAAAGCCATATCGGCGAAGTACCGCATCGTGTCGACGAAGTTCTGTGCATCACCGGCCGCTTGAGCTTCGACTTTGCCCGCATCAAGAGATTCGATCTGAGCGATGGTCGCAATGTTCGCTTGGACTGCATCGGCCAGTCGGTGGAGTAGCGCGCATCGTTCATTAACTGGCATCGTTGACCAGCCCGTTTTCTTGAACGCTTCGTTGGCAATGTCGACTGCTTGGTTGACTTCGTCCGCGGTCATCGCAGTTACTTCGGCGAGTGGAGAACCCGTACCTGGGTCAAGGGTAGCAATGGTGCTGCCGCTACTGGAGAGCATCGATTTACCACCAACAAAACCGCCATGTGCGTCACGCTTAAGGAAAGATTCAACGGGAGGTAAAAGTGATTTGGAGAGCGTGGTACTCATTGAAATTTCCCTTGGGTGGAGTTTGATAAGCGTCAAAGGCGGCAGTCTTTAAACCTCGACATCAATAACCCTCAACTACAACGTTGAAGTCTACCGTCCTATTGTAGAGACTTTGC
>CAZDBA010000230.1:0-5222 GCA_964503615.1 uncultured Pirellulaceae bacterium | reverse complement strand
ACGAATGAAGCACCGCAATGGAAACCCGACGCGTTAGCGAGGAACAGCATGCCGTCCTTACACCACGAGTTACCATTTCGGACGCTTGCGCGTCGACTGGGACTGCATTAACGTTCCGAAAACTCAGGCCCGTTTTTCCCCGCTCAACCCCAGCCGTTGAAACAGCTGTTGGTCTTCTTCCGGGATCGGGTTCTCAGCGGTCAGCAATTTCTCGCCGTAAAAGATCGAGTTCGCTCCAGCGAAAAAGCAAAGCGCTTGCAACTCATCATTCATCTGCTCGCGACCAGCTGACAAGCGAACCGCCGACTTGGGCATCAAGATTCGTGCGACCGCGATCGTGCGGACAAAATCAAAACTGTCGACCGCTTTTGACTCAGCAAGCGGAGTACCGGGGATCGGGATCAGCTTGTTGATCGGAACCGACATTGGAGGCTTGGGGCGGTTAGCCAGAAAAGCCAACATCTTGCCGCGATCGCTTTGTGATTCGCCCATCCCCAGGATTCCACCACAACAAACGTTGATCCCCGCTTCGTCGACTGCGTCCAGTGTTTTAACTCGGTCTTCAAAACAACGAGTCGTAATGATCTCGTCGTAAAACTCTTCGCTGGTATCGATGTTGTGGTTGTAATAATCCAATCCCGCATCGGCCAATCGTTGGGCTTGGTCCTCCTCCAGCAGGCCGAGTGTGGCACAAGTCTCCATGCCTAGCGCCTTGACCTCCGTAACCATCTCCGCGACCGCTTCGAGATTCTCTTCGTTGGGACCTCTCCAGGCGGCTCCCATGCAAAACCGAGTCGCTCCCGCCTCTTTCGCTTTCTTGGCAGCGGCCACGACCGCTTCGACCGCCATCAGCGGTTCCTTTTTTACGCTGGTTTGGAAATGAGCCGATTGAGGGCAATAACTGCAATTTTCCGGACAGCCGCCCGTCTTGATACTGATCAAAGTACTGATTTGTACGTAGTTCGGATCGTGGTTCTCTTGGTGAACTTTATGAGCGCGATCCAGTAATTCCATGAACGGTAACTGGAAAAGCTGCTGAACCTGCTCGTCAGTCCATCGAGGAGTTTCCAGGATTGGGGTATCATTGGCCATAATGATTATTTCGATCTCAGTGGTCAAAAGTCTTTGAATTTCCAACAACAATACGACAAAGTACTCAACGAACGCAAGGCGCAAGATCTCTACCGCGATCTACCAAGCGGTCATTCTTGGACTTCGGATTTCACGCACAACGACTATTTGGGGCTCAGCACCCATCCACAGCTGATCACGGCCGCTCAAAACGCCGCCGAAACGTTTGGCGTTGGAGGGCGTGCTTCCCGCCTTTTGGGGGCCGAATCGACGCTGCTGTGCGATCTGGAAAGCCTAATTGCGAAGACGAAATCAGACAACGGGCAAGCCCTTGTTTTGCCAAGCGGATTTCAGACAAACCTTTCCGTCGTCTCAACGATTTTGAATCCCGACTTGCTGGGCCAAAAGCCACTTGTTTTTTCCGATCGTTCGATTCACGCCAGTCTCCATGCCGGAATACGATTGGCCGGAGCTCGGCAACACCGCTTTCAACACAACGACCTCGACCACTTGGAGCGGTTGCTCCAGAAACATGAGGAATCCAAATCGCCTCGGTTTGTGATCGTAGAAAGTCTCTACTCCATGGACGGCGATCAAGCACCGCTGGCCGAACTGTATCAGCTGAAGGCCCGTTATGGTTTCGCGTTGTACGTCGACGAAGCTCACGCGGTTGGCGTTCTGGGACCGGATGGGTATGGGCTTGCCCGGCAGAACGATACCGCCGCCGATATTGTCGTTGGAACGTTCTCCAAAGCGATCGGAGCCACCGGCGGCTTTGTGGTGTGCCCGCCGTCGATTCGAAACATGTTGGTGAACTTTGCAAGTGGTTTTGTTTATTCGACTGCCGCCTCGCCCGTTTCAGCCGCAGCAGCCTTGGCGGCCTGGAAGTTACTTCCGGAACTGGAAAGCTCACGTGAACATCTGCGGCAGTTATCCCAAGTGCTTACGCAAGGTTTAGTCGGAACCCGTTTCGAGAATCCACACGACACGAGTGAAGCGAACTCCCACATCGTGTCGATCCCGGTCGGCGATCCACAACCTGCCTTGGAATTACAGAACCGTCTACGCGATGCGGGTATCAACGTGGCTTGTATACGCCCTCCAACCGTAGCCGCCGGAACCGCGCGGTTGCGAGCAAGTCTCAGCACCCGACACTCGATCGAAGAGGTCAACCAGTTAGTTACTCATCTAAGCGAGCAAGCATGTCAGGCAATCGTTCCCAAAGCTTGACTTTGGTTTTCGCGCACGGCTGGGTGATGGGAGACTGGTTCTGGGAACCGTTGTTAACTCACTTCCCCGACCATGAGATCAAGTTCCTCTCGCGCACCTACCGAGTTGATGACCCAATAAACGAACCCGCGTTCACAGAAACAGGTTGGGTGGGCATCGGCCACTCGCTTGGTTTCCGCCGCTTGCTGGACTGTCAAAACACAAACTGCCGAGGGCTCGTGAGCATTTGTGGCTTTTACGATTTCGTAGCTGCGCCGGGAACCGATACGCGAATTGTTCGCGCCATGCTTCGCCGATTTCGCAGTTCTCCCAAATCGGTGTTGGAAAAGTTTATTGAGAATTGCGGCTTGTCCAACAGTAGCGAGGCTGCCAAGGAGACGATTGCGAAATCGGATTGGAATTGGGAATTGCTGCAATTCGATCTGGAAGCCCTGTTAACGGGGTGGCAACGGCAAAACGGCCAAGATCCGCAGCAAATCGACGTTCCGATTCTATCGTTGGCTGCAAGTCTTGATAAAATCGTGCCGAGCACATTGACCCGCTGCGAATTCGACAATTCGATTTTTCATCCTGCCGCAGGACACGGTTTGGGATTTCAGTATTCCGATTGGTGTGCCACCCAGACCAAAGAGTTTCTCAAGACGTTATGAACCCGATTGTAAACGCGTTTGAACATGCAGCCGAAACGTACGTGAACGCTTGTAGTGTCCAGCGACGAATTGCCAAGCACTTGGCAGATCGGTTCGTGGATTCCAAAGCGTCACACTCCGCCCCCAAACGGATTTTGGAGTTGGGTTGCGGAACGGGTGCATTGACCGGATTGTTAGCTGAACGATTCCCCAGCAGCCAAATCATGGCCACCGATGCCAGTCCCGCGATGATTTCGGTTGCGCGAAAGCGAGTTGAACAATCCAATGTCCAGTTTCAAACGTTGCTGATTGACGGACAGACGCCAGACGGAGATATGCCTGCAGCATCGGAGCAAATGGCGGGGCGGTTCGACTTGATCGCGTCCAGCATGGCATTACATTGGGTCGCCGATTTTGAAAACGTGTTACAACGAATCGCCGAACAGGCAGATAAAATCATCTTTTCGATTCCCGTCTTAGGCACGTTTGAAAATTGGATCAAAGCTCATGAAGCGGTCGGCCTGACGCATGGAGTAAGGAACTTTGTCTCCGAAGAAAAAGTTCGCAGTTGGCAAACGTTGTTTTCCCATCACAGTTACTCCGTCGAATTTTTGGACTTTTGGGAGTCGTATGCCGATCCGTTTGACTTTGTGCGTCAGCTCAAGCAAGTAGGCGCATCGCTTCCACGAGAGGGACACCAACCGGTCAAGAATCTTCGCAACGTTTTCAAACAGTTTCCCAACGGGATCAAGATCAACTACCGTATGGCGTTTGTTCAAGCCTTCAAGCCGAATTGCTCGCCGGTTAGTGCTCACTCGTAAACCGCGGCTTTTGCCCACTCGATTTATATGAAAGAAACGAAAGTGCCACTTCGCTCAGCCGTCTGGCGACCTTATACACAACATAAAACGATGACCGACCTGGTCCCGATCGTTTCTGGAAAAGGCCCGTATCTGTATACAGAGGACGGCCGAGAGATTTTGGATTTGGTTTCGAGCTGGTGGGTCAATATCCACGGACATGCTCACCCGAAAATTGCGGAAGCGATCGCCCGACAGGCGAGCGAGTTGGAGCATGTGATCTTTGCCGGGTTTACCCATCGCCCCGCCGAACAGTTAGCCGACGGTTTGATTAAAAAGATGGGCCCGCCGCTGGAATACGTTTTCTATTCGGACAACGGCAGCACGGCAGTCGAAGTCGCCATTAAGATGGCTTTGCACTTCGCGATCAACACGGGGCAACCCAAGCGAAAAACGATTGTCGCGTTTGAAGGTGGTTTTCACGGTGATACTTGGGCGGCGATGGCAGCCGGTTCGTCCTCCGGGTTCTTTGACACGTACCGCGAGTTCCTTGCTCCAGAAATCTTGCACCTGCCCTACCCTGCCACCTTTGACAACGATCGCGAAGTGGAATCCAAAGAGGCCGCCGCACTGGAAGCGTTGGACCAACTGCTGGAGCAACGCGGAGACGAGATTGCGGGACTACTAATCGAACCGTTAGTCCAAGGCGCAGGCGGTATGCGGTTTTGTCGCGAACGCTGGCTAGAGAAAGTGGTTCGTAAAGTTCAGCAGTTCGGTATCAAAGTGATTTTTGACGAAGTGATGACAGGTTTTGGCCGAACAGGAAAGTTGTTCGCGATGGAGCACCTGAAAGAGGTCCGACCCGATATCGTTTGTCTATCGAAAGGGATCACAGGTGGGTTTATGCCGTTTTCGGCAACCGTTGCAACCAGTGAGATCTTTGATTCGTTCCTAGGCGACACATGGGGCCAAGCTCTTGCGCACGGCCATTCGTACGCAGGCAATCCGATCGCATGTGCAGCGGCGTTGGCAAGTCTATCGCTTTTCGAAACAGAAAATACGCTGCAGAACATTGCTGAACAGACGAAAGTCCATCACCAGCGCCTGCCTCAACTATCCGGCACAAAAAACCACCGAGTTTGCGGAGGGATTGCCGCCTGTGAACTGTCTGGCGAAACAAGCTACGGCAGCAGCAGATCCGTTAGTCTACGTGGTCACTTCCTGGATCACGGCCTGTTACTAAGACCGTTAGGTGACACGCTCTACCTGATTCCACCGGCCTGCCTATCCAGTGAACTAATGTCAGAAGCCTACGACCGAATCGAAGCCGCCCTACAAAAACTGTAACCCAACCTCCGGCGGCAATCGCTAGCGAGTAAAGAAGTAGAAACCGGCCTGCCAGCACAAACTTGTTAATCTGGTCCATAGCAGGTAAGCTGGGAAGTAAAGTTTTTCGTATTATGCGACATCATGTCGCTTATAACTATGTTGT
>CAZDBA010000229.1:0-5317 GCA_964503615.1 uncultured Pirellulaceae bacterium | reverse complement strand
GGGGCGGGGCCCCATGCTACGGCGGGCATAGACTAAGTCTTCTGCACAGTTACAATCGTTTTGCAGCTTCCAATGAAGCGATTCCGTTCAACTTCGTCTTCAGAACTATCGAATGCCTGAAAAAGAACCAACCAACAAGCCCGACCGAGAACAGTTGATCCAAATGGTTCGAGAGGTTCAGAGTGCCAGCGCCTGTGTAATTGATTTTGACGCGTTGATGAATCGGGTCGAAAAGCAGTCTGGGAACAAACAGATCGGCCAACTGATCTTTAATCCTCCGGGCGGTACGCCGCTGACTGCCGAAGAGATCGTCGATATTGCTTTGAGCTCGAAGTAGCGCCCAGAGTGTGAACCTAAATTTATGAACCCTTCAGACAATACGCGAAAGCGTGTCGACTTGCTTCAGGAGCGTAGGGATTCGATTCTTTCCATGCATTGTTCGGATCCTTTCAGTCGCCGCCTCTTTTTTCATGCCGACAGCGGTTACAAACAAAGGCCGTTTGCTGGTGCCTCGCAATAGTTGAGTGGAGCCGCTTCCTGCGAATTCTGTTTTAGCCACACCGATCACAACCGTTTTTTGTTCCAGTGTTTCAAAAAGGTGCGCGCCCAGTCCGGGACGCGGTTCGTTTGGGTCGTCAGAAAGCCATACGAAACCGTCGACCACGATGGTGTCTAAATCGACGCTGACCAATTTGAGCAGTTGTTCAATGCACGGCAACTCACGTTTGTAGAACTGGCCTGGTTCGTATGGAGCTATCTCAGTGATCTTGGCACGAATTTCCTTTTCGGGCTTCGCATCGTCCCAGTTTTTAAACAGGACCCCTGCGGCTGTTGCGCCGTTTTCGTAGTAGCCGACGTCGATCGCCAATTTCATTGAATGCTCTTTCCTGAATTTGATCTGGCGTGCTTAATGGGTATTCAGACTGTTGTGCAGCCAACAAGGTTCGCAATGCAGACGTGATGGCAACGCAAGCATGGTCGTAAAACGAGGTGACCGGCGTTAAGATGTCCCCTTGTAATCATACCCCTTTTGCGGGTGAGACAGTGTCCCAAAAACATCGTTGAGAGACAGACTTGATTGGATCTTTTTTACGTATTTCGAATCTGATGCCGTTTGCTTTGATTTGGATAATGGGAGTTGGCGGACTGGCTCAGGACCAAACCAAAAACTCGACTCGAAAAATTCGCGTTACTCCCGATGAGTCCGCAGCTCGTATTGGCACCGCGGTTGATTGGGAAACTTCTTTTGCTGACGCGATGGAGAAAGCCGAAGCCAGCGGCAAGCCGGTGTTCTGGTACGTGCCGACTTTGCGTGGCACATTCATGGATCGCAAAAAGGAAATCGACCGTTACATGTTAGCCGGTCCGTTTTCCTGGCCCGAACTGGTTACCGCGATTAATGAATCGTTCGTTCCCGTTCGCGCGACGCCTACGTTAGCGGAGCAAAAGAAGTATCAGTTGGTTCCCTATAAATTTGTCGAACCCGGTTTTCTGATTATCGCGCCCAATGGTGATGTGAAAAACAAGGTTGACCGCATTACGACTTTTTCTCCCGTTTGGTTTCAGGGCTTGTTAGAGGCATGCGGAACGCAGGTCACTTTGAACAAGCGTCCTGAGCACTTGATCCAGATGTGGGATTCGTTTCGAGCCGGCGATTACGATGTAGTGCTGCCTTTGCCTCAAGACGACGCAGACCACGCGGCCGAGCAGCTTTTGCTGTCTGGCATGTTTAAGTTTCGAGCGGGAAAGCATGACGAGGCAATACGGCTTTGGCAGGCTGCGGCTGAGGCGCAACCGGACCATCCATTGGCTTGGAAAGCGGCGGCTGAAGCGCAAGGCATCGGTCCGTTTTATCGAGGATTCGAAATACATCGTAGCCTGCCGGCAGGTGCTCTTGCTGCTGGAATCGATTCGGTTGGCAGTGTCGCACCCACTGGTGTCTATAACGAGCCACAGTTGTGGCAACGCAGCATCGATTTCCTGCTGGGCATGCAACGAGAAGATGGAGGCTGGGTCGATAGTGACTACGATTTTGGCGGCACGGATAGTTTGCCCAATGTGCATGTCGCGATTACTTCGCTTTGCGGTATGGCTCTTTTGAAGGCCCGCTCCCGAGTTCCGGAAAAAGTCGATGCGATCAACGATGCGCTTGAGCGAGCAACTCGATTTGTTTGTGATGATAAAAATTTGAATCGAGTCGATCGGGACGAGATTCTTTGGGCTCACGCCTACCGAGTCCGGTTTCTCGCGCAGCGAGTTGCCGGCGGTGCGAAACTTTCCGATTCACTTCGAGCCGCCGTCGAGGACTTGCAAAGTGTTCAATCGAGAAAAGGCCATTGGTACCACGAGTATTCGAATTCATGGGTCACCGCGACCGCACTGGTTGCGTTGCGTGAGGCGGTGGACAATGGTCTCACGGTCGACGACGAAATCATTCAATCGGGATGTGCGGCTTTGGCAAATGATCGATATGGAAACGGAGCTTACGGATATTACCCTCAAAAACCCGGTGCGAAAAAGCCGAAGGGGAATGAGAAGTCGCTTGTTGCCGCGGCCGGCCGCATGCCACTTTGCGATTTGGGGCTGTGGAGTTGGGGGAAGATCGACGATGCTGCACTGGCAAGCGCTTTGGCGACTTCGTTCAAGTTCCACGAGCAGCTTGAGCTCTCCTACAAGTATGACAATCACACGTCCTCACATGGCTATGGTGGTTTTTTCTTCTGGTACGACATGCAAGCCAGAAGCGAAGCGATCTCAAAAGTCGCCGATGAGGAACTGCGAACCGAATTCTTTGCTCAACAAAAAAAGCTGATCCTGAAAACTCCTGAGCTCGATGGTTGCTTTGTTGATTCGCACGAGTTGGGGCGTTGCTACGGAACGGCGATGGCTTTGATTTGTTTAGGGCTGGATCAGTAATCGTTGAGGATATGAACTTGTGTTTAGTTTGGGCTGATTAGTTTGGCCACTTGGCAATCATTCGTTCACTGAGGCTGTCCATGTCGACCATGTATTCTTCTTGTGTGATGATGTGGTCAGCATGCAGGCGCGATGGATAGACGAACTCCCAATGGCTTGGTGCGACATGGTTTTCAAATTGCCAGATGATTTCGTCTTTTTCTCGCCCTCGTTCTTTTGTGTCTCGTTTGAGCCGTCTCTCAAGTCGTAGATTTTCAGGGCATTCGATATAGTGCCGGTAATCATAGACGTCCCGCAGGCTTTCGTTCACGAGCATAAGCATGCCTTCTAAAATGATGATGGGTTTGGGCGCGAGGGAGATTCCGCTTTCAGTGCTTTTGTGATTAACCCAGTCATATTTGGGTGGTGATATCGTCTGTCCTAACTTGAGGGTCTTCGTGTCTTCGATGAGACGTGGATAATCGATCGCATTGGGATGATCAAAATTGGGTAGGCGCCCCTCAAATTCCATGTGCTCAATGCCAAAGTAATAATCGTCCTGTGACAACAGCAGGCAATCATCTCCCAGCTTGGATTCTAAATGTGCGGCCAAGGTGGTTTTGCCAGAGCAGCTGCCCCCACAGATGGCAATTAAAATAGACATGGCATTTTCTGACGGTGAAGATTGCTAATTACGTTCACTGTTATCGGTGAAAATGAAAACCAAAGTAAGTGGTTTGGCTCTGTCATACATGCAAAGTTGGAACTTCTTGTGTTGTCATGTTGTACAAAGAGTTCGGACAATTCGACCAACCGTTAAAAATGGATTTCGAGGTTGTTCTTTGTAAACTTGCTCCACCACCTCATCCTCTTTCTGTAGAAAGATTCAGTAATCTCTCACTTAGGGGAGTGAACCAGCATATGTTTGAATTAGACCCTAAACTTGGAGACGATTCATGTTCAACAACTGCATTTATTCGAGCGCGACTAGAACCTGTCTGTTTGTCGTTTTTGTCTTTTTGAGCGGGCAATTCGCCCTTGCTGATTTTACAATTAACGTTGCCACAATTGGCGATTCGGTTGGTGCGAATCGACAGAATCGAAACACAGCGAGGACTTCCATCCGAGATGCAGGAGCGGAAGTGAATTTTATTGGCAATGATGGCTATACAACTCTTTCAACCTTTTCGAGACCGGGCACAACCTTTCGGCAAATGCATTTAGGGTTGGAAGGGTTTAACCACCCCGGATTTGTGGAGTATCAAGCAGGCTATTCCGACGTGACTTTCGACACGGTCGTTATCTTTGGTGGATACAACGACGCGGTAAGGGAGTACGCTGATAGTGACATGGTCCAAAACGCTTTGGATCTACGATTACTTATTGAAGACATTAATGCCAAATGGGACGTGGGAACGATCGCAGTCGTCAAACTTTACGATCTGAATTTCGATAACGATCCCACCCAGCAAACCAATTGGGAATTGAAGCAAGGAAATGTAGATCGTCTAAACAGTCATATCGATCAATTGGCGCTAGACATTGCAAATGTCGAGACGATCGAGATCAATGAGTACCTCGAACCTTCTGATTATCGTAGCGATGGCCTTCACTTGAACTCCAACGGCCAAATTGTAGCTGGGAAGCAGATTGCGCAGGCATTGCTCAAGTTCGAAGCGCCGATTCTGGGCGATGTCAACCGAGATGGTTCAGTCAACTTTCTGGACATCAACCCGTTTGTCTCGGCTCTGTTCTCCGCTCTGTTTATCGGCGAGTTTCGGCCGGAAGCCGATATCAGCCAAGATATTCAAGTGAACTTCTTGGACATCCGCCCTTTTGTTGAATTGCTCTTTGGGCAGTAAGGTTGATTGGTTCGGGGATTGTTACGGTCGAGACTGTTTGGGCTTTAGGTTGAGTTTGGGATCGCGGAGAAACTCGTAGGTGAACGCACCCAGCAATTCACCTTCTTTGACGTTGTGGCATTGCATGCAATCCTGAGTGGCTCGTATCGCACCCATCATTTGCACTCGGTTGGGGGTCGCAACGGTGCTGATCGTCTCACCGCCCTGAAGTTTGTCGAGGGATTCCCGTTCAAACGGATCAAGTGCTCGGGTTTCGACATCGGTCCCGCTCAATTCTTCCATGTTCGGAAGGTTGTCGGAGACGTAGACGCGGGCTTCGCCGTGTAGCAGCAGGCTTACTAGTTGCATTCGATTCAGTTTCCAGTCAACGTCGATCGCGGGTTCTTCCTCATCAAGTCTGGATTCGAAATAGTTTTTGATCTGTTCTCGTGTTGCCATGGTTATCGATTGATTCCAATCTTCGCTAAACCTTGTGCGATGGGCTTCGAATCCAGCGACCTCGTCAACGTTTTTCACTAAACCGTTGGCGCCGCGCGCATTTGCAAAATCGTTCGAAGCTT
>CAZDBA010000228.1:0-5327 GCA_964503615.1 uncultured Pirellulaceae bacterium | reverse complement strand
TTCCGGAGCTGGAGTATCAGGAAACATGGACCAAGGCGCAAGGAATGTTGCAAGCCATTGCAGCGGAGCGGCCAACATGATTTTAGTGATCGACAATTACGACAGCTTTGTCCACAACCTGGCAAGGTATTTTCGGCAGTTGGGTAGCGAGACAGTGGTCTACCGAAACGACCAAATCGACACCGACGCAATCTCGAAAATCAAACCGGATGCGATCGTAATCTCGCCAGGCCCTTGCACGCCAGACCAAGCCGGAATTTCGCTCGAGGTAGTCAAACGGTTCGCAGGTACGATTCCGATACTGGGGGTATGCTTGGGACATCAAGCAATCGTGCAAGTCTTTGGCGGAAATGTCGTTTGTGCGAACGAGCCGATCCATGGTCGTAGCACTCAAATTGAACACGACCAATCAGATATCTTTACTGGCATTCCAACTCCACTGACCGTGGGCCGTTATCATTCGTTGATCGCCGAACCCAGTAGTTTGCCCGATTGTCTACAAGTTACCGCGAAAACCAACGAAGGAATCTTGATGGCGGTGTCTCATCGTGAATGGCCCGTGGTTGGAGTCCAATTTCATCCGGAGTCGATTTTGACGGAGCATGGTTATAAGATACTGGCGAATTTCCTGGAGATCGCGGGTTGTAAACGCGACCTACCTAACGGGACGAAAGCTGGTAAAACTTCAACCAACGCGCTCGTTTGAATTCACAACAAAAAATCAAACTTCTGTCTCAACGTAAAACGAGACTGACAATTACAGGAGAACGATCAAGTGGCAGGACTTGGCGTAAACATCGACCACATCGCAACCGTTCGACAAGCTCGTCGAACTTATGAACCCGACCCGATCATTGCCGCCGGTATCGCTGAAATGGCGGGTGCTGATCAGATCACAGTACACCTTCGCGAAGATCGTCGTCATATTCAGGATCGTGATGTGCGTCTGTTGCGAGAAACGATCGCGACCAAAATGAACCTGGAATGCGCCTGCGTCGACGAAATGATCGCGTTGGCTTGTAAGACCAAGCCGGAACAAGTTTGCTTAGTGCCGGAAAAGCGGGAAGAGGTCACGACCGAGGGCGGTATGGATGTCGCGGGAAACTTGGACCGAGTCCGCTCGTCAGTGGCTCAACTGCTGGAACAGGACATCATGGTTACGTTATTTATCGACCCAGTCGAAGCGCAGATCGAAGCCACACTAGCGACCGGCGCCCATGGTGTAGAACTTCACACAGGTGCCTACGCGAATGCAAAAGGCGACTTGGCCGTCGAGCAGGAGCTGATTGCGATTGAGCAAGGAGCCCGCATGGTGCTGGAAAGAGAACTTCTGCTGGATGCCGGACACGGATTGAACTATCACAACGTCGTTCCGATCGCCAAAATCCCGGGAATGCGGGAATTGAATATCGGACATAGTATCGTTTCACGAAGCGTATTCGTTGGCTTTGAAAATGCGGTCCGCGAGATGAAACGGCTTGTGAGCTAAACAGGGTATTCTGCTAGGGACGAGGGCGATTTAATCCGCAAGGTTTCTCAGAACTCTCCAAGCGTTCGCCCTTAGTGGGATTCGGCAGAATTCCCTCTTCCCGGAGAGGGCTCTGGCTTTTGCTCCTAGTTTTTTCTCGTACCGAGGGTAAGATTCGGTCGTAGCATGTTGCTTTTTAACTGGCCATTTCGGCCGCAAATATTTCAGGAGAATTGAAATGACTCGTAGAGGATCTGATTTTTCAGGGTTGTCTGTTGCTATCGTTACCCCTTTCAAAGATGGGCAACTTGATAAAGACGCTTTGAAGGAACAGGTTGAGTTCCAGATCGAAGCGGGCACCAACTGCTTGGTACCAGTTGGAACCACAGGTGAGTCTCCAACGCTTACCCACGCAGAGCACGAAGCCGTTATTGGTGAAGTGATCCGAATGGTAGACGGTCGTGCCAAAGTCATGGCGGGTACCGGTTCCAATGCGACGGCAGAGGCAATCAGTTTGACTCAATGGGCTGAACGCGAAGGCGCGGACGCAACGCTTCAAGTCGCACCTTACTACAACCGTCCGACGCAAGAGGGTATGTACCAACACTACAAAGCGATTTCAGAAGCGACCTCGTTGCCAATTTGTGTTTACAACATCCCCGGACGAACCGGCAAGAACATCGAACCGGAAACGATCGCCCGCATCGCTGAATTCAAAAACGTAACGATGGTCAAAGAAGCCACCGGCTCAGTCGATCAAGCTTCACAGGTTTTGTCACTGACCGACCTGACCGTGCTGAGCGGTGACGATACGATGACTCTTCCGCTACTTTCGATTGGTGGCGAAGGCGTTGTCTCTGTTGTGGGCAACCTTGTGCCGAAAGATATGATCTCACTGTTGAACTTTTTCAAAGAAGGCGATTTGGAAAGCGCACAGGAGATGCACCACAAACTGTTTCCGCTCTGCCGCGATTTGCTTGGCTTGGCTTCCAACCCAGGCCCTATCAAAGCGGCAATGGCTGAGATGGGACGGGACACCGGAGAACTGCGGTTGCCGATGGTACCGCTGACTTCGGAACAGTCAGACTCACTTAAAGCGACTCTACAAGCTTACGGTTTGTCAGGCGTTACGGTTTAATCCCGACGTTCACAACGGAAGCACCAAAAACATCCGGCCAAAGAAGCTGGCTATTGCGGCATGGGAAATCCTAACATTTCTCCCATTCCCACAGTAAATAGCCAGCTTCCATAGATCGCATGTTCGAGACACGTAAACGTGAGTGATTTCGTTCGATCATAAGTGATCGCGAATAAAACACCTCCAGCAAACGTCAGCACCAAAACGAATACGTTCCGGTAGAACAAATGCGCTATACTAAACAGAACGGCATTCACAAAAACAAGTAGCCGTTTGTCTTTGAGAATCGAATTGAATCGCTCGAAAAAAAATGTCCGGTACAAAAACTCTTGAGGAATCACAGAGAGTGCGGAATACAGACATACAACGCAAATCCACAGCAGCGGATTTTTCAGCAAGGGGGCGAACAAATTTTTTGGATCGACGAACCACGTCAGCAGCGTCGTAAAAATAGCAAGCGCTAGAAACCTGCAGATGACAGGTCGCCAATACGTTTCTGTTTTCCATTGCATGAGAAGTGTTTTTGAAAACATCTTCTGCTTGATACAAACAGTGATGATGTACCCGACTCCAACGAGCAGAAGACCTGCCTTTATTGCTCTGTGCATCGGAAAAAGCGTCATCACGGGAAGAAAAACAAACAGCAAAACGAGCTCTAGCATCTTCGTTTTCTCTAAACTCATTTTTTCGCGTTCATTATGTGAGTTGTCTTTCTTGCTCTCGAAATTATACCGATTTGCAAAGCACTTGGCTTCCAGGATTACGAACGACTCCAAAGGCGAACCCGACAGCGGGTCCGTTCTTTTTTTTAAGATTTTCGGGTGGCAGTTTTACGTCGGCCAACGAACCGTCTACATTGGTTTTAGCGCAAAACGAATGATTGGCCAAAATCAGGAGCAAAAAAATGGACCGCAGGAATTTTATCAAGCACTCCACAGTCGCCGGCCTGTCCGCTGGCGCAGCAGCAAGCGCGGCAACAGCATCTGTTTCTGGTGCGCAAATACCGCTCGACCCTGCCGTACGTCCAGCGTTCATTGCAACTTGGCCGTTCGGCAAGCCAGCTTGTGAGTTGGCTTTGGAAACAGCCCAAGGCGGAGGAGGCAGCTATTTAGACGCCATCGAAAAAGGGATTGGACTGGTCGAGGCAGACGCAAATAACTCTTCGGTAGGAATCGGTGGAATTCCTAATGCCGAAGGAGTTGTCGAGTTGGATGCCTGTATTATGTCCGGCCCCGATCACAACGCCGGATCGGTTGGTGGCATCCAGGATATCTTGCATCCGATTTCTGTGGCACGCCGCGTAATGGAGGACACCCGTCATGTGATGCTGGTCGGTGAGAATGCAAAACGGTTCGCAATCCAAAAAGGATTTCCAACAACGGAACTGTTGACCGACAAGCAAAAACAGCGATTTGCAAAATGGAAAAAAGAACAGGCTGAAAAAACGAGAAAGGTTGATGAAGACTATCACGACACGATCGCGATGGTAGGAGTAGACCCCGAAGGAAACCTGTTCGGTGGATGCAGCACAAGCGGCTTGGCCTACAAAATCCCAGGTCGGGTCGGCGACAGCCCAATCATCGGTAGCGGTCTGTACGTCGACAACGCGGCAGGAGCCGCTGGAGCAACCGGTGTTGGCGAGAACGTGATGCGATTCTGTGGATCGTTCCTGGTTGTTGAGTTTATGCGCAACGGAGCTTCGCCCACGGAAGCCTGCCAGTTGTGCATTGAGCGCATTGCTGAGATGGACCCGCACAAGACGATCTCCGATCTTGATATTAACTTTATCGCCATCAATAAAGCAGGCGAGTATGGCGCGGCCGGGACCAGCAAAGGCTTTAGGTACGGTGTCGCCACAACCGAAATGTCAGAAGTTGTAGAGGCTTTGCACCTGTCAAATAAAAAGATCGGCCCCGAAGGCGGAAACCGCTAAGTTACGACACCATCGTAGCTGGCTCGCCAGAGTTCAGGCCTTTCGGAACCACGGCCCGAAGTTTTGCGACTCTGGCTACCTCAAAAGCTCGATTTATTTTTTTGATTGACAGGCAACAATTCGATAAGATGACATCGCCAAATCTCATTAAACCTTTCGTTTCCTTTTTTCACGAGGATTAAAAGTGGTAGACCTGCAACCGTTGTACGATGAAATCCAATCTGTTTACGATCAAGATCACTCTACAGACTTAGTTCAATTGTTTCTGGATCCCACGCTTCTTTACAGCTGTTCCTACTTTGAAAAAGAGGACATGACGCTGGAAGAATCTCAGTATGCGAAACTGGATCTGTCGTTGGCCAAGTGCGATTTGAAACCAGGCCAGCAGCTTTTGGAAGTCGGTTGCGGTTGGGGTGCCTGTGCCTATCGGGCGGCAGAAAAATACGGCGTGGATGTTATCGGTTTGACTCTGAGCGAAGATCAAGCGGCCTATTGTCGTGAAAAAATGAAGGGACTTCCTGAAGGATCAGGAAACGTTGAGATTCGCGTCCAAGGATGGGAAGAATTTGATGAAAAAGTCGATCGCGTCATCAGTATCGCAGCGTTTGAACATTTCCCAAGAGAACGTCACAAAGCTTTTTTTGAGAAGTGCATTTCTGTGATGCCAGCCGACGGCCAGATGATGTTGCATTCCATCGTGGCATACAGCTACGCGAATTTGAAAAAACGAGGGGTTGAGTTGACTCACGAAGACATTCTTTTCGCGAAGTTTATCAACACCGAGATTT
>CAZDBA010000227.1:0-5465 GCA_964503615.1 uncultured Pirellulaceae bacterium | reverse complement strand
CGTTTCGATTGCTCGTTGCCACACGACCAGCAAACGGAAAAACCTGAATCGACTGTTTCACCACACTCATCACAGTTCCATTGCGGAATAAGAATTTCTGCCGCGGCCGGTACCTCTTGCATGATTTTTTGGGCATCTTCCAGATCGCAGCGAAAAACACAGACTTCGATTCCCACTGGGCTATGTTTGCCAAAAATCGAAGTACCCATCATCGAAGTCGATTCTTCGTTTGTGACAGAGACGCGAATTCCGTGAGCTTCGATCAAAATTCGTAGCGAATGGGCTGCTGCCGAACTGGTAAAACGGGCAAGTGTTACCAGGTCGTCATCACGTTGTTTACCGGAAAAAATCTTCATTCATACAACTCTTGCCAGTAAGCCTACAGCCCAAGGACGTCGTTCATGGTATAGAGTCCCGGCGATTTTCCCTCCAAGAACTTTGCCGCCTGCAAAGCACCCAGAGCATAACAATCACGGTTACTGGCAGCGACGGTCAACGCGATTCTCTCGCCCAACATTCCAAACTGAATGGTGTGTTGTCCTGGATCATCTCCAGAGCGGATTGCGTGATAACCAATCTCATCTTGCGGGCGAGCTCCGACAGCTCCTTCGCGACCATGCTGGTGATTGGTTTGCTTCATTTCATCGGCCACAATCTCTCCGAATTTTAGCGCTGTACCGCTAGGCGCATCCGCCTTGTAGCGGTGATGGGTTTCAATGATCTCGACATCGACGCCCGATGAATGTTGGCTGAGCGCTTTAGCGGCAGTTCTGACCAAATTCATGGTTAGGTTAACAGCCAAACTCATACTCGGAGCCCAGCAAATCGGAATCGATTCGGAAACCGATTTCAGCTTTGCAATGGTGGACTCCTCCAGTCCCGTTGACGCCATGACCAATGAAGTTCCATGCTCTTCGCAAAACTTGATGGCCGAGTCGGCTCCTTCAGGAGTCGAAAAATCAATAACGACTTGGGGATCGTTCTGAATACCAGAGACGATCTCGAGGTTCAGTCCGGCCGAGCCGGACAGTTGATCGGCATCTTTTCCGATCTGGGAGTTTCCAGAATTCTCCGCCGCGCAGACGATCTCGATCTCTGAATCTTCACATCCCAAGGCAAGTAATCGCCTGCCCATCCGACCAGCGGCTCCGTTTATTGCGACTCGAATCATCCGTTTCCGTTCATTTTTGTGTGATTGGGGCAAAAAGCTCCCTTGTTACGAAACTTTTTCGCTTCAAACGCGTATTTATAGGGGAGGCCTTCGATGTCATCAATCAGATGCCAAATCAAGGGTGTCAGTTTTAACGCAAAGTTTGGGCTTTGCGTTTGCAGTGTTGGTGAATGTTCCACAAATTTTGGCGGTAAGGGTAGGCAGTCTGGTAAAGACGTTTCGGTTGCGAAGCTTCGTTTTGGGTGCCTGTTTTTGTCGCGTAAAGTGTTTGAAGGCTTTGGTTTGCGTCTTTTGCTAGATTTCAAAGCCAGCTAAATGTTTGACGGGGTCTAGGCGGATTCCTAGAATTTGAACCTTGCTTCGCCGCACAAACAACCTACTCCATTTACAAACCAATAATCTCCTATCAGGAGATTAGGTGGGTTTGACACTTGGACAAATGCTGGAATGAGTTGTATTCAGTTTTGAGAAAACGATCATCGCGAGGCGATGCGAGCTAGGAGAAAGAAGTATGGCGAAAATGAAAAAGGCAGATGTAAAGCCTTTCAAAGAGATGTTGCTCGTTTTGCGAGGCAGATTGCGTGGTGATGTTTCTGCCTTGGCAGATGCGGCTCTTTCCAAGTCTGGCGGTCGAGGTCGAGGTGGTGCGTCGGCGGTCCCAAGTCACATTGCTGATGCGGGTAGTGACACATTTGAACAAGACAACACGATTCTTTTGCTTAATAGCGAGGGCGAGACGCTCACGTGTATCGAAGCTGCCCTTGAGCGAATTGAAGAGGGTACTTATGGTATTTGCACCGAATGCGACGGCAAAATTCCAAAAATGCGGCTCAAAGCCATTCCTTATACACCCCATTGTGTAAAGTGCGCTAGTGAACTTGAAGAGTCAAACGAGTATTAGTTCCAGCTCCCAATCTACAGAATCTCAGGACGGACGATTACCATTGAATCGTTACGTCCTTTTTTTTGTTCTGTTGGTCATCGGTTTGTCAGCCGATCTGATATCGAAAACGCTGATCTTCAACAGCTTTTATGACGCTTCGGGCGCCTATCAAGCCCCTTATTGGTTGATCGATTCGTTTTTCGGTATTCAATGTTCAACCAATCCCGGTGCTTTGTTTGGGATGGGTAAAGGTCTCAGCTGGTTGTTTGCATCGGTGTCAGTCGTGGCGATCGTTGCATTGATCGTCTGGCTGTTCGTGTTCAAAGCCGCCGTCGATTTTTGGCTTACGTTTATTTTGGGAATGATCTCCGGTGGGATACTCGGCAATTTTTATGATCGTATCGGTTTAGGCTGGCGACCCGAGTATTCGCCAGACGTCAAAACTGACGTACGCGATTGGATACACGTTTACATCGAAGGCGTTCCCGGTTGTACGCCTTGGCCGAATTTCAACATTGCAGATAGCCTGTTGGTTACCGGCGCGATGCTCTTGCTATTGCACGCTTTTTTCCAAAAAGATCCTAACGCCCAGCCTAAGGAAAACGACTCCTTAAACAGTTCGGAACCTGATCCTGCAATTGAGCCCACTGTTGAAAGCCAATCATGAGCGATGCGATTCAAAAGCGATTCGAGTTAGCCAAAAGAGTCGCGAAACTGGGTGGGCAATCCACGCTCGAGTTTTTTCAAAAAGACAACTATGACGTCATCAAAAAGAACGATGGCAGTCCGCTGACTCTGGCCGATCAGACTTGTGAGAAACTGATACGTGCAGAAATCGAGTCTGCGTTTCCGACTGACAGTATCGTCGGCGAAGAGTATGGTAGCAAAGCATCAGACTCTAGCGTGCGTTGGATCGTCGATCCGATCGATGGAACGAAATCGTTTATTTCTGGGGTGCCGCTTTACGGGACCATGGTGGGAATCGAGTTTGACGGAGTAGCGACGGTTGGCGTCTGTTACTTTCCTGGATTAGACGAAGGTATTTTTGCCTGCTCAGGGGCAGGGGCTTGGTATGTAAAAGGCGACACACAACCGGTGGTCGCGAGAGTATCGGAAAAGACCAGTTTGTCAGAGTGCGTGATGGTGACCTCCAGTAGTTCAACGTTCGGTAGGCGGGATGCGGCAAAAGTCTGGACCGAGTTGGACGCAAAAACCTATTTCAGTAGGACTTGGGGGGATGCTTACGGATACATGCTTGTTGCAACCGGTAAGGTCGATATTATGATCGACCCCGAACTTTGTATTTGGGATGCAGCGGCGGTTAAACCGATTATTGAAGAGGCAGGAGGCCGCTACTCCGATTGGAGCGGCGAACCTAAAATCGATACTGGGGATGCAATTGGATCCAACGGTCATGTGCATGACGAAGTTCTGAGCATTGTTTCGTCGATTCTCGGCTAACCCCTTGTTGCCCGAATGACCCTGGTGACCCCCGATGGCCGTTTTTGGCCAGCCTCGCTATATTCGCACTTCTTGATCCAAGGATTTTTTGCAAGGACAAGGTATGTCAAACCAACTATTGAAACTGACCCTTTTTAGCATGATTGTGTCCGTGCTTTTTTGTGCGGGTTGCGATAAGGAAAAGCAGGCCATCGACCGGACTCCTTCGGTACCTCAGGCGATGGTCGAGGTGAAAAAAGATGTCGAACCGACACGAACTAAGTTGGACTTTCTAACTTCCCAAGCCATCTTTGAAAAAGTCAGCGAAAAGTACGCTACCTCTTTGGGCAACGGATCTCAAGACGAGCTTCTTCAGGACTTGCAAAAGTGGGCGGTTGCTAAAGAAATCGACGAGGGCATTTTCCACTTGGAAGTCCACTCGCCCTCGGCACCCGTTGGGGCCGCATTGCTTCGAGGTTGGATTGATGAGCTTAAAAGATCTGTTGCAAAGGCAAGGGAATTCGAACTACAAAATCGTGTGATAAGAAAAGCTGGGGCTCAGCGAGTCGAACTCGATAATGAACTTCGTTCAGGGTTTCCAGAACTGGTATGTGTCGAGGCTGCTCAACCTGATTTGCTGATCGAACCCCGGCTCGAAACAAAAGGTTCACGGTGTTGGATCAACCTGAAAGAGGTGGTTGAGGTTGCTAATCACGAGCAGCGATTTAATGCCGTGTCAGGATTGGAAGCGATCAACAAGTTCAAGCAAGCCAAAATAAACGGGATCCAACTCAAAGGTTCTTTGTTGACTCTGGAAGAAGAAATTACCGCCAGCGTTTTAACTTGGCAAGCGTTAGATGCTCAGCGGGTTCGAAAGCTTAATCAGCAACAGATCATGCAAATGCAGGCAGCATTGACCATGAAAATCAACGAACTTGGAGCGGATGCTCCCGAGGTTGTCGCCGACAGGACTCGGATCAAGACGCTGATTGAGATGACCGAGATTAATTCAGTTGAGCAGGAGTTGCCAGAAATCGAAAGGAACGAGGCCGCTTATTTAAAAGTGAAGGAGTTTTTGGATGCTGAAGTTCTGAAGTACCAAAATCGACTCTCCCGAACTGAGATCGCAAAAGGCGAGGGGAAATTAAGAGACCTGATGGCGATCCGTGCCAAACTGGAAACAGCTCAAGAGGAGTTGGCGGCATTAAAGGCCCAGGATGATGGCGATTACATCTACGATTATCAAATCGATTTGGTTGGCAAAATTCGCTCTTGTGCTGCCATGCAAAGTGACGTGGAAGCGTACGAGAAATTACGTAAGCAACATGAAATATTGCCCGAGATTAAATTTGTCGTTCGCAACGCAAATTGATGATCAACCAATCTCGATTTCAGGCTTTAGCGGATAAAGTGGTTTCCATCCGAAGGGAATCCAAAACCAAAGTCTTTTGTGGTTTGGCCGGGTAGATTCCCGGTATAGACAGGAGAGCCGAAAACCGGTTCACCCGGCTGTCGGAATTGCAAACCGCTAACACCCGATTGCAGTTGCTTGCTCTCGCCCAAGCATCCGTAAGGGTCGCGGCCTTTTCCGTAGTACCCTGAGTCGGTGCGGCGGTATCCTGAGATGCGAACATCACCCAGTTTGTCAAAGACATCGACCAAACGCTTGCGACATGGGTCGTCCAGCCAACCGGAAAAACCTGGATGGTGGTATTCCCTTCTCGCGGCCAAAGGCACTGGCCAGTAAACATTGGTCAACGGGCACTTGTTCTTGCGACAATTGCAATCGTTACACTGGATTCCGCCTAGCGGTTTGTCAACGTTGGGCCGACCTTTGATACCAGGTAGGTCATAGCAACTGAGAGTTTTCGAATCGCAAGGACGCACGCATTGAGAACAAGGCTTGCGCGGGTCGATCGGGTATTGGCTGTAGTCCAAGTGCAATGGAACATGGTTAGCAGACTGCAACAT
>CAZDBA010000226.1:0-5548 GCA_964503615.1 uncultured Pirellulaceae bacterium | reverse complement strand
CAAAGCATCGAGACTCGGAGTAAACAATCTAACCATCGAGTCGTCGGTCAAACGCTATTAAGCATCGGTGTACTTTTCGCAGGTTAGTTTCGCGCGCCGGTCTCGGATTGACTTTCTGATTTCACTTTCTTCGGATAGCCAACGGAATCCATCTTCATAAATCCGGCCATCAGCACGATCAACAGCACAACAACGGTTAACACGTTAAGCCAGTGAGTCTCTTTTTCACGAAAACGTTTCGCTCGATCACTGCGGCCGACCAAAGTAGCCGCCAGCCAGAATGAAAATATGCCCAATAGAATTTTGGCACACAGCATTCCGACGTAGATTCCTTCCAAATCAAACGCTTTGATCTTCACAATCGCATTGTAAAATCCGCTGACCAGCAAAAACAATGCGGCACCAGCGACCCATTTCATCCAGCGTTTTCGAATCGCGGCACTCGTTTCCTCGGAGGCCGAAGATTCAGCCAGTGCCGGAACCAGTGCAAAACGCATAAACAAGGTTCCGCCTACGAGTACGATTGCAGCGAAAATGTGTGCCCAGCGAGACAGCTGTGGCAGGATCTCTGAAACTTCCATGGGAATTGCAATCCGCGGTAGAATTGGAAACGTTAGGGCCCAAGTCTCACGTGGTACTCGGGTGAAAATTTTTGGACTTCGGTGTCACAAGTAGCTTATGGGCTTGTATAGATGGTGTGGCAAACAATTGCCCAACCAAATTTACAAACTCCCAATACAAGGATATTCCGATGAAAAATCTTCAATTTATTTTGTTAGTTGTCGTGTTCACAAGCATCATTTCAAACACCGCATCAGCGCAGTGGGCCTACGACGACTTTAGTAGCTACGATCAAATCCAGATGGAGATTGAACGGCAGAATCGCATGATGATAGAGCAGAGCCAGCGCATTATGCAAGAGTTGCAGGCTCGTCAAAACCGGGCCTATCAATTAGCCATCCAGGAATACCGGCAACAATACAACGATTACCAAACATCCGACGCACAAGTTCTGGAAATCTTGTGGCAGCAATTTCTCAGAGAAAATCCAAACTACATTCAAAATCAACAACAACTGCATAACCAACGAATGGCAGATATCCAGAACTTTGGTTACCAAAATACGCTAAGGCATAACGAGCGAATGCGGGCATCAGCACAAAACACTGAAGATTTCCTTAACAACGTTATTCGAAACTGATGCCACAAGTAGTCACATTCGAAATGCCGATTCTGGCACCTAGTGTGCGGAATCGGCTCAACCGGCTTGGCAGGTCACAAAAACTTCCCGTTGCGAATTAGAATCCCAATCCATCCTGATAGGGATATTTGTTGTACAGCGACGTGAGTGCTTCGGCAAAGAACTTGTTTAGCAGGTAATACTCTTGATCCTGCATCTCACTTTCCAGTTGCTTGAGGATTTGCAAAGCTCCCAGCTCATCTCTTTCGACTTCGTCCAGGTACATTGCGTAACCGATCTGGCCATGCAGACGAAAAATTTGAAACGTATCCGGTTCGTTTTTGAGAACTTTAAACTGCTCGTTGGCAGCGAACCATTCGTTCTGCAACCAGTAAATTTCTCCCAACTGCTGTCGGGACAAAAGATGATAGTACTTTGTCGTGTAATACTCTTCTGATTCGGTATCCTGAGGGACCTCATGAAAGTCGATTACCGCGCGGTAGCTTTTTGCAGCGGCACTCATCGCGTTCGAATCGCTCGTTCTGGCATTTGCAGCCATCAATAACCAACGCGCCGCACGGTATTGTTCTTCCACCGATTCTTTCTTTTCAATACCGCTCGCCTGGTCTGCTTGAATTTCGACGACCAGCGGATTCGCGGGCACCTGCTGTTTGGCCAGCGCCCAACCTAAACCGATACCGCACAGGGTCAGCAACGCCATGGAGCCGATCACTAGCGGTTTGCGCCACCAGCTTTTGACGTGGCCCCTCATGACCGCCTGTAATTGGCGAGTTGCAGCCAAGTGTCCAACCGTCGTAGGGGATTCTGATTCGTCCCCGGCCAAACGCATCGCAATCTCGTCCCAATCCACGTTCTCTGAGATTTGAATCTTCCGCACAGATTTCAAAAGATCGGTTGCCGACTGAAAACGATTCTCCGGTTCTTTGGCAATCATTCGATGGATCAATTCGCACAGTTCGTTTGGCACGTCAGGTCGCGATTGCTGAAGCGGCTTGGCCATTTCTTTGACGTGTTGAACCGCGATCGCCAGCGCATTGTCTCCAGCAAATGGAGGCTCGCCCGAAAGCATGTGATAGAGCGTAATCCCCAACGAGTAGATATCGCTGCGGGGATCAACCGAACTTCCTTCAACCTGTTCAGGACTCATGTAGAGCGGCGTCCCCATCGTGATGCCGATTTGAGTAAGGTCCTGTCGACCGCGTTGGTCGTTGATACGAGCCAATCCAAAGTCAGCGACTTTTACCTCGCCACTGGTCGACAACATGATATTTTCAGGTTTGATGTCGCGATGGATTACGCCCATCTCACTGGCTTTTTGAAGCGCCAAACCGGCCTGCCGCAAAACGTTTACTGCCATCGCCGGTTCAACCGCTCCAAAACGATTGAGATACTGTTTCAGGTTGCGTCCGCGAACATACTCTTGGGCTATATAGTGAATCCCATCCGTTTCACCGACTTCGTAAATCTGAACAATGTTCGATTGCACCAGCCCGGCCGCTGCCTGAGCTTCGCGATGAAACCGTTTAACGTATGATTTATCTTTGCTTAGATCACGGCGAAGAACTTTCAAAGCAACGTTGCGACGCAGTACAACCTCGCCCGCGACAATCGACTTTTGTTCGGCCAGATAAACGTCCGCCATTCCACCGCTGCCCAATCGTCGCAGCAAATCAAAGTCGCCGATAGCTTGCCCAACCAGGCAGATCGAATCGCTATGTGAAGAGTCAGGCATAATCTAACGCGGCACGTTCGTGAGACGTTCAATATCTACGGCGATACGTCCGACCACCGCCCAATATTCAGCTACCAAAAATTGTGGCAGCCTCGAAACACAACTCAATTTTCGCGTCTAAAACAAACGGAACTAATAAAACATCGGTGAAAGGAAATATACGAATCAAATTCCAACAGGTTCATAACCAGAGTTCGAAACGTCGTTCAGCATGCATTTCGTTCAAGAACTGCACGCCTTTACCCTAAAGCGTTTCTACCAGCAATAAACCGCCATAATTTTAGAGATTCTTTTCGTAGTTTGCAGCCAGAGGCAAGAAACTGGACCGTTTCACCTCGCTTTTAGCCGGAAAAACGAATGATTCGTTCATGAATAATTCGTTCATAAAAGGCCTAGTTCGAACCAAGGAAAGGTTCATACCGTTCACACAAAATCGCGTTTAACTTACCCAAACAGGCAGGGCAACAATCTGATATCAAGCAACTTCCGTTACCCACCACCGTGTTTGATTTGCTCCCAGTAAGTTTCGAATCCGTCCTCTTCGAGAAAGTCAGGGCTATTGTCCAAGTCATGACATTGCATGCAATGCTCCCGCTTCGCTTTGGCCTTCGTTATTCGAACGCCGCGATTCGATTTTTTGACCGCGGCATCTTTTTCGTTCAGTTGCCCAGCCGCAACAAGATCCTGATCACGCACATGAGCCGAACCCGGGCCATGACAATTCTCACAACCGCTCGTCGTGAGGTTCACGTCCTGTTCGTGATTCAAAAAGCCTGATTCATATGGATAGTATTTTTGAGGGTTCCAACCGGTAACGTGGCAGCTAAGACACTCCGGATCGTAATCACGTTGAACCCACACACGATCGTCGTTGGGGTTTTGTGCCAGATCGATGGTCGCTTGAGTGTGCGGCCCGCCATTTTGGTTTTGCCAGATATTAAATTCTTCTTGGTGACAGTCTCGACACGATTCGGAACCAAGAAAAGTGTTACCGGACGGATGAGGACGAGGATTGATGTCGCGTAGTTGACCAGCGACATACAGCTGCTTAAGCGTGCTTTGATACTTCTTGAAATGCACCTTGATTTCTTCGGAATCGATAAACCGTGCATCCAGCGGCACACGCTCGTACTTCAAATTTCCGCGGTCGCCGTAGAATCCGACTACGCCAATGTGCATCCCTTTTTTACCGGTGAAAATGATTTGCGTAACATGCTCCCCAACAACAATACGATCGGGTCGGTCCTTGGGATCACCAGGGCCGCCCGCACAAACGAGAAGATCAAAAATTGGAAACGCTTTGGCCAGTGCCACGCATTCCTCAGGTGATGCGTGCACGGTACAAACCAGCAAGTCGCACTTGAATCCCTGAAGTTGCGGTCCGATCTTTTTGAGTGCATCTGCCACAGAACTCTTCGTGATCGCGTTGTCTTTGATCGCTTCCAGATGTTCGTCACCGATTATGGAAGTGACACCGATTTTTTTTTCGCCCGACTGAACGATACGATACGGTTGGTTTACAAACTCGTCCAACACGACAACGTTCGCACAAATGATTTGATCGTCGTTGTCTCGATTGTCGACGATGATCTGAGCGAGGTTTTCGGAAGGAGCTTTCGTGATATCATCCGGGCCCAAGCCGACCGCGTCGTATTGCATGGTTCCACAGATTCCCTGATAAGCCGTTCTCAGTTTTTCCAAAGCCTGCTGGCTGAAGCGGCGAATCTGATTCCCGGTATCGATCGAGACTACGTTCCAACCCAACGCCTTGACGATCCCCTGAGCCGTATGCCGACGCAGCAATCCACCCTTTTGACGATCAAGTCCAACACAACCGCACGGTTCGATATAGCCATGTAGCCGTCCGGAAATGAACAAGGCAAACTCAGGTTTCTCCCACTCTCTCAACAGCTCTTCGGCTGGTGGAAATTTGGGCTCGTCATCCTGCTGATCCTCTTGATTGAATGAACCAAAAGTCGAAACGGTGTTGGTCTCTACCCCGGCAACGACCATCGAGTCCTGAGGCGTAGACCAAGTCTTGATCCCAACGCAAATAACGCTAAGAAAGAACGCCGTAAGCGCAAATAGAAGTTGGCCTTTAGTCATGAGCTGTCACTCCATTTTAATATTGATGGACCATCCATGGTCATATCTGTTTGAACCACCGCATTCTACCCCTTGCAAAGGGTTTTATCCAACGTCAGTCATACCACCTGAAGACGAAAGCACCAAATAATTATTGCTTGGTTGCTCACCCAAAAAAATCGACGACTCAGTACAGTCGCCCAATGCTGTGGGGATCTGCACCTTTGAAACGAATAAAAAGGTGTAAAAACGTTGCTTTTTCTATCGCTAGTTTAGGTCCACGAAAACCGGTCGGAGCGTAGTGGGATCGAGACCAGCCAGATCGACACGCGCTTCCACTTCTCAGCGTGCATCGATTCGTCTGTTGAATCCGACCTACCCCAATTGATGCTTCGAAAAGCAAAGTTGATCTGAAATTCGTTGCTAACTTCAACAGAACGGAAACGAGGCTTACTTCATTTGCTGCGGCAGGGATGTGTTGGACGAAACAAGTATTCAAAACTTGCTCCAGTTGACCGACCTCGGTCACC
>CAZDBA010000225.1:0-5588 GCA_964503615.1 uncultured Pirellulaceae bacterium | reverse complement strand
GAGTGCTGTCATCTGACACACAGAAATTGTCGACAGTGATCGCTCCAGCTACACCTCCGGGTGACTGCCCCTCCCATGTAAAACCTACATTGTCTATCAGTGTAAGGTCAGTCAATGGAATCATAGCGGCACTGTCCTCAAACAAAGGTTGAGGTCCCATTGTCTGTGAAACTCCGTCGATTAGGAAGTCGGCTGTAAATCCAGTTGAAGCTGTAGTCAGAACTACTGTAAGTGTTCTTGTAACAGCGGTGGGGCCGGAAAAATCGGTGTTGCTATCGGTAATTACATTTGCGGTACCGGAACCAGGCATATTACCACCGCCGAAAACCTCAACTTGCATGCCGAGTGCGGTAGGCCCAACTTCACCTGGACGGATAAGCATCCAAGCTCGGCCACCACTTTGAGCAAAGCGATCTTGTGGACGATTTGGGTTCATAATCGTTCCGTCATCGTTAGTAGCGGGTGGATTTTCCGAGAATCCAATGCCTACCCATTCGGCAGCATTACTGGTCACATCCATTTCGACGGTGTATGTAGTGTCGGCAACTAAAGTAAGTGGCAATGTCGCAGCGCCTTCCAAGTTGTCAGGACCAACATTCAAAACTCCGTTGTCGGTCGCAAAGCCATTTGCTATCCATGGCTCACTGGCAAAGTCGTCTGTCGTGCTATGCAAAGGCGCGCCAGTTCCTCCGTCGAAGCCCTCAAAATAAATTTGATTCTGGAAGGCATTGGCAGTCGAGCATGCTAACAACACTGCAGCGACCAAAAGATAAGTAAGTGTTTTTTGAACAATGCAAAAATAAAAATTCGCTTTCATCAATTTACCCTCGTTGTAAAGTGGAATTAAATTTCGAAATCAAAAGAGAAACCAAGTCGCAAGATTAGGCTTATCAAACAGAGATTTGGTCTTTGGGTTAATTTTGAGCCTTCGCAGACTGTCTGCATTATTAACGCTCGCCGGAGGTTTTGCAAGATTTTTAACATATTCGACTAAGTTTCGAGCCGTTGAAAACGCGCAAGGCAAGCAAAGTCGAGAGCGATTGTTGCGAGGCTAACGTTGCTAATTGCTTTGTTAGCAGTGTTAAATCAAAAAACGCCCGTGATTCTTTGAACCACGAGCGTATATCTTTTTATATCACTTGGACTTGGACGGATAATCATCCAAGCTTGACTGCCGCTTTGAGCAAAGCGATCTTGCATACGATTTGCGTTAAAAGCGTTCCATCAACACTAGCTAGTATCCGACCACTAGTTTCGGCGAGTACCACCTCGATTGTTCGCAGCCGATTTCGACTGGTTACGAATCGCTCTCGTGATGTCCCGATCGAGATCGTTTACGGTGGCTTCGTTTTCCAGAACCTTGCCATCTTTGTCGATAAGAATCGTCAGAGGCAATGTGGTGACACCCAGTTGAGTGGCGACTTCGCTGCCGTCCAAACCGCCTTCGCCCCAAAGTTGTGGCCAAGTAACGCCCTTGCCGCGAAGAAACTCGACGACCTTTGAGGAATCTTCATCGACGTTTGCACCGATAACCGAAAGCTCGTCTTTAAACTTGGCTTTCAAACGCTTGAGCTCATCAAAATCCTCAACACAAGCATCGCACCATGTCGCCCAATAGTGGATGACGACCATTTTCTTTCCCGCATAGGCGCGAAGATCGAACGTACTGTTGCTATTCAAGACAGGCGTACGAAACTCTACAACTTTGCCGATTGAGTTCAATCGTTTGATTGCACCAGACGCTTTTAAGGCTTCATTGGATTCGGGAAAGCCTTTGACAACCTTTTGGTACCAACCTGTCGCCTGTTCGACACTGTCACGATCGTCTGATACTTCTGCAAACAGAGCAAGCTGCATGAAAGCATCTGCTGTAAACTCTCCTCTTGGATAATCGACAACGTAGTCTTCCAGATTCTCCATGTAGCGATCGTTCGCTTCCGCTCGATCGCGGCTGTTGCCCTGAAGTCCCTTGTGGCTACGAGATTGAATCACTCGATATTCGACGTAGTCCATTCCGACCAGGCTTCTCTTGCTCTTCTCAGTCTTGAGATAAGCTTCCAGAAACTCAAGCCCCTGAGGGAAAAGCCCCTGTTGGTAAGCACTGGAAACGGTGTCCGACATTTGACGCAACCAGTTTTTACGATCTTCTTCACCCGTTTGCTCGGTAATCATCGCTACGAACAACTGTGCTCGCTGCTTTTGAAGTTTTGATGTCGCTGCGCCTGCTTTGGCACCAGAAAGTTTCTTCTCAAGCATTTCGTACTGTTCGAACATTTTGCCGAGCTTGTCACTTACAGGATTACGATCATCTCCGTCGACGACCAGAGGAGAAATCGTCTGCATGGGGAAGAACAAGCTACCGTTAGTAACGGGTTTGGCTCGATTCATAAACTCAGGCGCTTCCAAGACACGCCAGTTGTTGCCCACTTGAACAACGGTGCCCAACGAAATCTGGCCATACTTGCTGCCAGTTTCGAAAAGGGTCTGAGCATTGTCATAAACAATGACATCCTGCTCGATGTTCTCGCGTCCAGCTGGGACAAGGGCAGGTCGTGCGCCTCCAAAGTCAACGAACTCACTTGCTTTGGTCAAAGAGCGTTGAGCACGTGCGATTTTGGGAAAACTGGTTCGTGCGTTGGCAACGCTCTTGCTGACAATGTCATACATCCGCTTTCCCAACTGCATTTCTTTCAGCTCGCTGGAGGTGATCAACAATCGTTCAAATCGCTTAACGTCGTTTGTTTGAAACGCGAAAAAGACTTCTTCGGAGACCTCTTCTGCGGAGATCGCTTTCCAAGCGTCGATCGAACCGTCTTGATTGCTGTCGATTCCCCATCGAATTCCCGCGCTGCCCATCCAGCGATACTGATCTTTCTTTTTGTCAAAGTTAGAATCCAGATCGCGATAGACTTCGATCCCATTTTTGTAATACGACCACTGGTCGAGATCACCGTCTTCGTTTTTGTCCAGAAAGACACGAATCAAACGGTTCGTGTTGTCATAGACCAACCAACCAGGAACACCATAGGTTTCCTTTGCACGAGCGATCTGGCAATCGTTCACTTGGTTCGCATCAGGCGAATCGAAATCAATTCCCTTCTGTCGGGGCGATAGCTTTAAGGCCTGTTTGATTTTGGCCAAGTCCGGATTTTCCTGCGCGCGGGCGGATACCGGCGAAAGGCAAACTGCGAAAAGTGATAGCACTGCAAGTGCTTTGATAGTGCTAAATTTCATTTTCAACCCCTTCAATTTATCTTTCTCGACGTTTTAGCCGGTAGATCTCCCGGTCAAGCTCTGACACGGTTATCTCGTTTTCGACAACTTCGCCTCTTTTGTTTATCAAGATCGTTGTCGGGACGGATATTACCCCCAGTTGTAACACAAGCGGACTTTGCTCTCGGCCGCCCTCTGCCCACAAATTGGGCCATTTCGCGTTTGGTTGTTCCGATTTTAAATATGCTGTCGCGGTGGCCATTTCATCGTCCACATTGATGCCAATAATGGACAACTCATCCTTGTACTTGGCTCGCAAGGCGATTAATTCTTCGAAATCGGCAAGGCTTAGTTGATCGACAGTGGACCAATAATGCAAAACAACCATTCGCTTGCCGCGGTAAGCGGACAAACTAAATCTTTGCTTGGTAAACGTTTCACCGTTGAAATCCAGCAACTCGTCGAGGCTGGTCAATCGACGGATCGCTCCTTCAGCGAACTGACCTTCCGTACTTTCAGGAAAACGGCCGACCAATTCTTTGTACCATTTTAGAGAGGTCTCTACTGGCGAAGAATCGAACTCGGAAAAAAGAGCAAGCTGACGGTAGGCCTCTTTTGAGTGGACACTATCAGGATACGCAGTAACGAACCGTTCCATTCCATCCAGCAGCGCCATGTTGTCTTCTGACCCGACACCTTCCAAGCGAACCAACTCCCAAGCGAACATGTCGTGATAGCCTTCGGTAATCTCCGATTTGGACAGTAGCTGTAAGAGTTTCTTTCCGCCGCTGTATTCCTTGGATGAGTATGACATTGAAGCGTCGCTGGCCAACATGTTGTTCCACAGCTTTTTTTCTTCTGCTTCACTTTTGGCGATAATCTTTAACATGATATCGAATCGTTGTTTGTGAGCTGCTTCTTTCGCTCTCCCGGTCGCAGTCTTGAGGGCTTTGTCTGCCTTTTCATAGGCGGCCATCAATTCGTTTGGTGGCTGCGGTGTGATGTCAGGTGTTGGATTCCTGAAGAGACCACCATTTGCATTGACTGCTTCACCATCAGCAACTACAGGCATTTCCAGAAGTCGCCACCGCTCACCGACTTGGACCAAGGTGCCCAGCTGAATGCTGCGGAATTTGTCGCCGTTTTTGAACATGGCAGCGGCGTTGTCATAAATGACCAAGTCTTTGCCTAATCCCATTTTGCCTTTCGGCACTGCGCTAACGCCCAAGCCACTTATGCTCAGGTACTCTGAATCCCGAGTGATGCTTCTTTCTGCGGTGAGTGTTTTTCCAATACCGTTAGCCATCATGTTGACTTTGTCCACGACAATCTTTTGGGCTTTGGAACCCAGCGAAAGTTGTTGGAGGTCGTCGTTCTTCAGCATCAGACGCAGAAACCTGGCTTTGTCCTTGGTGCGAAACGCTTCGAACGCTTCTTGGGCAACGTCTTCGGCAGAGATCGCTTTCCATGAGTCGATCGTCCCATCCTGATTTTTGTCTATGCCCCATCGTGAGCCCGCCGAGCCCATCCAGCGATACTCGTTGATACGCCGATCACCATCTGTGTCGATCTCGCGATAGACTTCCTCGTTGTCTTTAAAAAAGGTCCAGTGACTTCCGCTGCCCTCACGAATGTACAAGCGTAGAAAATTCTGGCTGGGACCGACGATCATAAAACCTTTCCCGCTGTAGAATTCCTCGTTGCTTTCCTGTTTACAGTTTGGGAATTCCGCCGGTGCGACCGTATCAACATCAATCCCTTTTTGGGTTGGCATTCTTGTCAGGGCGATTTTGACATTCTGAGCGCTGTTGTTTTGCCCCAAAAGCTCCGAACCACTGAAGGAGAGGAAGTACCCCAAAACGATCGAAAACACGATCGCTCTAACTAACAATTCGGAGTTTCTAGCAAGGCGTGAGGTTTGGCCGGTGTTTGTCATATCTTGTCCAGACATTAAGAGAATTCGTCGGGCGACCGGACTTATAGGTAACTCAGGTCGACAACAGAATTTTAGACTATCCATTTTTCGATTGTTGAAAAGTCGTTTCTGGTCAGTAGCAAGATATTTGTAAGGTTTAACTCTGGTCCTACCCCTTTAACTTGGAAAACAGGCTAGTTTGCGCAATGTTTGTGGATATTTTTACGATTGAGCTAAGCCTGACTCGCGTGATTGCCGAACAACACTTTCTAGCAGTTTGCACACTCAATTCCGCCTCGCTGAAATATCTGGATATCTTGGCGAACTCGGTTTGACACTTTTGAGTCTAGACTTAGAATACTGCGATTCTGAGAGTTCGCTTGGCGCTTTCGAGCGACAAGCGAGTTTTCGGGCGTATAGCTCAGTTGGTTAGAGCGCGTCGCTGATAACGACGAGGTCC
>CAZDBA010000224.1:0-5592 GCA_964503615.1 uncultured Pirellulaceae bacterium | reverse complement strand
GTGGGGTTCTCAGGCAAACTGACTATATCCGAATGCGTCAAAAGCTTGCAACCATATATACGAATTCCAACTAGCGCGAGGCCGAAGGTTCCGATAGCAGAGACAAGGGCAATCACAAGTCTGGGGTCTGGAAAATCACCGAAAACAGATTGCGCCAAAGCCATGAATCCCACAGCAACGCAGAGCACCATCAGACAATTCCAGTAGCCGTCCTGTCGCATCAACAGATACACAACCGGTACGAGAACAATCAGGCTCAAGCAGAACAGAACAATACTCGCAAGCAAGGTTTCCGCCCAATATTCGGAGAGTTGCGGTAGAGCAATTGCCACAGAAACAGTGGCCGTAAAACGCATCAAATCGCTAACTTTCAGGCTTTGCCGTGTGGGAAGTTCGTCTTGGCGCAAAGAGATCTGCCATCCCAAAAACGATCGTAGGGCAAAAAATGGGAGTACGATTGCAAGCAAAAAAGAAGGGACTGCGAGTAAAATACTCACTTCAAATCCCTCGTAGATTGCCCCGATTCCAAACGTGTAGATCAAGAGCCAACCGAGCGACAATCCCACCGTCCAGGCCCAGCGGTCGCTCAGCGAAAACTTCGACAATGCAAGGAAGATGCAGCAAATCAATGGTCCAACAAAATACGAACCCATGGCAATGCAAAAAACCAGTTCTCCAAGCAGCCTTAGAATGCCATCAAAATTGGAAATACTTTCCACAATGGCCGGCAGTAGCAGAGGTGACAAAACACTGACGATCGCAACCGCAATTAACAGGCGCCCGTCAGGTTCGCTACTGACATGTGGCTCATCTCGCTCATTTGCGCTCGGTGGCAAGTCCATTGAATCTGGATTAGGCATTTAGATATCATTTCGTAATAAAGCCGACATCGCAAAAGGCGAAACCGATATTGATCGAACGTAATCGTTTGCCGTTCATTTCAAGCACCCAAATTGTCTGGTTGCCTCCATCGGCAACATAGACTTCTCCCTCGGCACAATAGACGGCGTACAACGTGCCGTCCAAATGGGTTCGCCATAGCTCTTTTCCGTCTGGCCCCAACATTACGACGTCGCCAGACGTATAAGTCGTGTACAGTGTTCGGCCGTCTTCCATTCTGAATACATTGTTGGGAAAAGCTAAATCGGTTTTCTCCCAGACGATTTTTCCTTCACCGTCGAATTCGACCAACCGGTCGTTGCCAGAATCTGCCACGATGGTGTTGCCGTTTGACAGACGGTCTACGTCAAAAGGATTGTTCAGCCCGCCAAACTCACGGACCACTTTTCCGTTGACATCATGTTCGGTCACTATTCCTGTCCCATGCAGCCCAAGGATATTTCCATTTTCCAGCAACTCCGCATCCGTTACAGAAATTATTTCACTAATGGACCGAATCGTCTTACCTGTCCGCTGGTCCAACAGGCTAACTCGGGACTTGTCTCGCTCAGAAACCAACAATCTACCGTTTCCACAGTCCTGTGCGTCATACAACGCCACATCGACCTCGCGAACAACTTTTCCTTTCGCGTCCAGAATCGTTACGCCCACTCCATTAACAGTAACCAAAAACCCCCGCGGAGTTTGATAAACAGGCAAGTTTAACTTGGCGAAATCCAAGGCTGCTTCGTTTGCATTGCGATCACACCACTGCTTCCATTTCTCCACGGATGCTTTCCGTTTTGCAACATCGCCGTCTTTAGAGTAACCAAATTCTTCGCCAGAAAGTCGCCGCAACATAACGATCGCCTGAGAACGATCGTTGGTCGAATCGGCTTCCAAAAGTCGAACCAATTGTGCGAGAGAGGCCTCCGGGAATTCTTCGCCAAACGACCGAATGGCTTCAAACGAGAGCTCAATATCATCGCTGGAGATCAGTCGTTCAAATTTCTTTAGCTCGAGCGACGAGAAACATTTGGGCAGTGCTCTGACGCAGAACAGTCGCAACGATGTGTGATCTGATTCCAGTCCGGCTGTTACAAGCTCTTGGGAATTCGGCCCAGCGTTTTCAAAAATTGCGGCACACAAAATACGCTTGTCCAAATCGTCATCAACAACGTCGAACAACTTCATCAATAGCTGGACACGCTGATCAGCAGGAAATGCTTCTAGCTCCTCGGGCCTATTGTCGTAGTGCAGCACTTGAATTGCCGACCGCACTATTGATGGCGAGACGAGTTTGATTTGTTCAATACAGCGTCGTGATCGAACGCGAGCTTCGGTGCTGGCTGACTTAGAGGCGACCGTTAACGCGCGAAGTGCCCTTGCCCCCTTGGCAACTAATTTGACCTCGGCAGCCCGACGCAAATCGTATTTGTCGCTACCCAGTTGCCCAACGAGAACTTCGATCTCCGGATCAATAGTCGCTTCTGGCAGTAAAGCGGACAGAAACTTCCTGGCTCCTGTTGGGGTTGGGGCGAGTTGGTATTCGACCAGAACCTCACGGCTTGTTTTCAGCTGATATTGATCCAGTTCGGACGGTTCTGTCTGGGCAAGAAGTTGACGCCCCAAGCCGGAAAGGAGAAACAATACAGCTATCAGCAATACGATTCTGAACTGGGTGTTCATTTTGGACATGATGAAATTGTATCGCTGCCCAATCCAAAGCTCAAATCATCGTCAGCAGGCACAAGAGAATTGCAAAGCTGGGTTTTTGGGTAAGATCCTAACCCAATGCCTACAGCCACCTTTCGCTTTGGGAAAGTATCGGGTTTGTGCGCCAGCGCTTTTTTCGCGGAGAGGCTGTCATTTTTTAAACTCTTAGGAATGGTAACCCGACGCGTTAGCGAGGACGAAGGCAAGCTGTTCCTCGCTTACGCGTCGGGTTTCCGAGACAATACAGCCTCTGAGCGGAACGGATTGTTATCTTTCTCGTTCTTAGAAGTAGGCGCCTCTGGCAAACTGGTTATATCGAAAGGCATCAACAGCTTGCCACCATTTAGGCGAACTCCAATTAACGCGAGGCCAAAGGTTCCCACGGCAGAGACACAAGGGGTCGTTGCTTCGTTTTCTCTTTTATACACCGGGGGAAATTCGTGAAAGCGATACGTATCTCAAATTGCACCTGGCTTACGATCAAGAACCAACAAGCGAACTCGACCATAAACCGCTCTACCGTTTTGGCCACTCCCAATATGGCAAATCGAATTCATCAATCTCCATCAACTTCGTTGCCCCAAACATTTTCTCTAATTGAAAATGGGCGCACTGATCGTTGGCGACAAGTTCCTCGATCAGCGGTAACGCATGCGTCACGACCAAAATCTGATGCTGCTGTGAATACTCGACGATCAACCTTCCCAGCGCCGGCAACAAATCCGGATGCAGACTCGTTTCCGGTTCGTTAAGCACCATCAGCTCTGGCGGTTGAGGGGTGAGTAGCGCTGCGGCAAGGAACAAAAATCTAAGCGTTCCATCCGAAAGCTCAGCTGCTCGCAAAGGCCTTAGCATTCCGTCTTGGCTAAGAAACAATTCGAATCGTGCCTCGCCCGAACTTCGAATGGTAAGCTCTGAACCTGGAAACGCATCACCAATCGCACAGTTCAACAATGCATCGTGACCAGACTCGCGAATCGTTTGCAGTGCTGCTGCTAAATCGTCTCCTTCGCTGGACAGCACCGGCGTGTAAGTGCCGATTTGAACTTGTCGTGCCGGTGCATCAACGTCAGTACGAAAATGATCGTAGAACCGCCACGAACGAATCGAGTCTCTTAAAAGAATCAACTCGGGCCCACGTTCGGGATCGGCAAACTCGGTCAACATACTGGTCGACGTAGACAGAGGCACGTTTACCTCTTCCCATTTACGCTGTTGCCGAACACGTAAAAGAGACGCTTTTCGATCAGCAATCAAATCCCGAGTCTCCCGCGAAGGACCGCGCCACAAACATTCGCGTTTAATGATCGGATCCAGTGCAAAAGCAGTTCGTTGGTGTGATGGCAGCCCCAAATCAATGCAGTAACTATATTCACTACTAGAGAATCCCAGTCTCAACGAAACAGGTTTCTTGCGAACGGTGCCTTGGACCGGAACATCCCCATCCAACATCTGCTGAGAAAACTTTTCTGGCCCGGCCCACAGCGTCGACTGCAACCCACCTTCTCTCGCCAGCGACTGAATCAGCCGCCCTTCGGCTGTTGCGCTAATCAAACGCAGCGCCCGATACAAACTCGATTTCCCGCTTCCATTGGCACCAGTCACCACATTCAACTGCCCCAGACAAAATACGTTGTCCATCAGTGAGCGGTATCCAGAGACAGCAAACGTATGCAGCATTTTTGGCAGGTTTCAAAAAAGAATTTCAGAGTTAATAAAATAGCTTGGGATTTCAATGCGGCAATTTGATCTCAACGTAGCGGCCTGTCGAAGGGGGAAACTTGCTGAAGGTGCCGCAAGCGGGCCAGCAGGTATTTAAAAATTGGCCAAGATTCCGCTCGAAAACCGATTATGGAAACATGACAATTTGACATGTGATTTCGGGATAAGTAGACTTATCCCGAACGTATAAGTACATTTTCCCGTACTTATCCCGCAACTCTGCGGGATAAGTAGATAGTTATCCGCCTGAACAAACGACTGCAATCGCCGAACAACAATACGTAACCGCGGGGCCGCGCGGTTTTTGAATGGTTAGTTTGTTTGCCGCGGCCTGGTGAACACTGACGTTATGTTGCTCTATCATGCCCATTGATCCCCGAGATATACCAATAAATCTTCGTTATGTGATCCCACTTGCCGAAATTCATGGCGATCACGCATCCACTGCGCATTTCGACGAAGAACTCGAACGCCACGTATGGTACTCGGAAACACTAGACGAAACATCCATCAACGAACTTGCCGACCTTTATCGTGAAATGAGGAAACACAAACATGGACCGTTATTGCGGAATTGGTATTCAGACAACTGGCAAGAACTCCGTAATTCTGCCTTCCCTATGTATGGCATCCTATTTGTGTTCCAAACACTCGGGCAGGCCGGAATCGAGCCATTCAGTGACGGAGAAATCCGCGCCGAAGTCGATGACATCCCTGGTGGCCCCGGTCAGGAATCTCAGAAAATTGTCAAATTGCTGTCCCGCGATGAATGGCAATCCAAAGGGGCCTATTTCTGGGATTCTCTAATTGCGGAGGTGCCCGAATGGCGAGAGTTAGAATATGTGTCGATTGCCAATTCTTTATATGGGGATCAAGTGATCATGACAACGAACAGTCCGATTCATGATGGCGTCGCGATATACATCCATGGCCCAGACATATCTGGGCCTATAAATGATACGCCTGGTTGGATTGAGAATATAATTTACGCAGGGCCAAGTTATGAGAACTGGCTTGCTCGCGTCAAGAAGTATGGTGACGAACACTCGATTGCGCCGGGTGGAATCGAGCGAGAACTAGGTGATAGGGCGGAAGAATATTGCAAAATTTACAGGAAACTAAATCCCGGTCTCAAGTGGTAGAGCCACGGCGGATAACAATGTGATGCACCGAAGTCCGGCTTGCGCGTGCTTTTGAATATGGATGATCCACCGTCCGGACTCTCGTTGTTACACACAAGTATTTGCTCCTGGGCCGAATGATAGCCAGCAAGTT
>CAZDBA010000223.1:0-5616 GCA_964503615.1 uncultured Pirellulaceae bacterium | reverse complement strand
CGTAACGGCAAACCGATCGCCACGATCCTTGGCGTTGGTCACGATCCACGTCGTCGCAGTTCTTCCGACTTTATTATTGAATCCAATATGCCGTTTCCGATCGGACTGACGCACGGCGATATCGATTCGGCAACGCTCACTGCACCCAACGTTCGTTATTGGGCAATGGGTGGACGGCACAAAGGCAGCACGCTGGAAAAAGAGTTCGGGTTGATTGTTTACCCAGGCACCCACCAAGGTCGCAAGCCTTCGGAATCGTGCGCTCATGGCGTTCGATTAGTACGTGTTGACGCCAACGGAAAAATTCGTGTCCAAAGTTGTGAAATCGACACCGTCCGTTGGTCACCCCAAAAAATTTCGATCAACGAAAATGTTCGCCTGGATGAACTGAAGAACGTTCTTGGCGAGCGGGCATTGAAAATCATTTCCGATGTTCCCGACCACCAAACCATTCTGGTCAATTGGCATCTTACAACCAACGGTGCCTTTAACCAGGAAATTCGAACGCAGCAGTGGAAAGCTGATTTACTGGCTTGGCTGCGAAACGAGTTTGGTAAAACGGAACATGGGCTGTGGTCCGTTCGGATCACGATCGAGGCTCCTGATGCGTTGCCGGCAGGCTGCTACGAAGAAGACACCATCCTGGGTGACTTTTTACGAGCCGTGGGACGCTACCAAAGCGATGATTCACTCAACCTTGCTTTGCATGAGTATTTGCCAAGCACCGTAGAAGACGAATTTGCAAACTCGATGAGTCGTATCGACGGGAAACAACGAGAGCGAATTTTGCAGGAAAGTTCACTGCTGGGAATCGAGTACCTTGCCGCAGGACGCGACTTGAGTACGCAATTGAATATCGAACAAATTTAATCAAAGTTTGCCAGGTGTCGGAACAACAACCTCCGCACCGATGCGAACCTAGACAAGGAGTAAGGCGCGGTGAAGATAACCGACCTTCAAGTTGACGGATACGGCGTTTGGAAAGGACTCACTATCGAGTCACTTTCCGATAACGTAACGGTGTTCTATGGACAGAACGAAGCGGGCAAGACGACTCTGATGGAGTTTATCCGCTCGATGAGCTTCGGGTTCTCAAAAGTTCGTTTGGAAAAATATACGCCGCCGGTCTATGGCGGACTCGCCGGAGGATCGATGTATATCGAATCGGCCCGCGGTGGATTCGAAGTCCAACGACATGTCGATCCCAATCGAACGATGAACATGATCGGGGATCTGGCCGTGACCGACAACCGGGACGGTTCCGTTCATGGGGCAACATTGCTCAATACGATTATGAGTGAAGTTGACGAGTCAATTTTTAACAATGTGTTTGCGGTCGGCCTGCGGGAAATCCAAGAGCTTGGTGCGCTTAACAGTACCGATGCTGCCGAATATCTTTACAAATTGACCAGTGGCCTGGACCGTGTATCGCTGGTCGACGTCATGCGCGACCTACAAGGGCAACGCAACGAAATTTGGGGTGAAAACTCCGAGTTGGAATCCAAACTTTCGACGTTGTTCGAAAAACGCAGAAAGTTGTTGCAGGAGGTCGAAGAGCTACGCGCCCGATCCAAACGATGGTCACGTATATCTGCTCAGACTCAAGACATAACATTGCGACTGGCCGAGATAACGAAAGAAATCAAGGCAACCGAGCGTGAATCACGTCTGGTCGAAATCTCGACACAGATTTCCGAACGATGGCAATCGAGGCATCTGCTGGACCAGCAAATCAGAGCCTTTGGACGTTTACCCGATCCTAAATCGATTAACGTCAAAGAGCTCGATGCACTCAACGCAAAAATTGCTCAGCAGCGAGAACGAATCACAGAGATCAAGTCGCAACGACTTCAGATCAAGCAAGAAGGAACCCGCCTGCCAATCAACCGGACGCTTTGGGCTCAAAAAAGCCGGATACAAGCCGTCTCGGAACACACGCCGTGGATCGAATCACTACTGAGACAGGCCGATCACCTTCGCTCCGAAATCGACACGATCGAAAACGGAATGGTAAGCGAAGTTGACGGTTTGGGTAACCAACTCAAAATCCGCGCGAAAGATGTTCGTGACCTTTCCAATCGTGGACTTGCTTCGCTCAAGACAAATGCAAAGAACCTGCTCGATCAGGAAGAACGACTCAATCGTCTGAAGCAAGAGGCGGACAAAGCTCGTTTCGAACTAGGGCAAACCGAAGAGCACTTGGGCAGTTCGATATCCGAACACACTGATGGTATCCCAGGCACACTGGACGACACCAGTCGGCATGTTAACCGACTTCGTCGACGAATCGAACTAGAAGACAAAATCACGAAACTGCAAAACTCCCGACACAGTCTCGAACGCGAGATTGATGACGTCGTCAACGAACAAGTTCTCCCTGTGAGCAAGCTTTCGGTCGTTGGACTCGTTTTTGTTGCAGGTATCGTATTGGCCGGTTTCGGCTTGGTTGGCACGCTCTCCAACGGTTCGCTGTGGACCTATTCTTCTACGGTTGAAAATTTTGGACAAGCAACATCGCATATCGGTTTACTGCTCATGTTGATGGGAGCAGTCTGCTTCTTTGTTGCGATGGGGCTCAAGTACCACTGGGAAAAGGTCGCCAAAGACGAATTGGATGATTTCCGTCACCAAATCGACTTAATTCGCCAACAACTAAAACGGGCTAAAAGCGAGCGGGACGAGATTGAGCGGCAACTGCCTGAATCAATGATGGGCGGATGGGACCTCGAGTTGAAGGACGCAGAGTCGCAACTTTCACGACTGGAAGATCTCGTTCCCATGGAGAATCGAGTCAAATCGACGCGGATGCAGTTGGACGATATCCGACATCGAATTACATCGTCCGAACGTGAGGTAGAGGCTTCGCAGAAAACGTGGCGTTCAACACTTCGTAGCGTCGGGCTACCCGAGACACTCTCACCGCTGCAAGTCCAGGAAATCACCGAACGCAGCGGAAGAATCACTGCAAGTTACGTCCGACTGGATCAGTACAAATCGGAATTGGCCGATCGGGATCGAGAGTTAAAAGGGCTCGCCAACAAGATTAACGAGATCGTGCAGGACTCAGGACAAATGATCGAGACCCGCAATCCGCTCAAGCGATTGAGCGAGTTGAATCTGAAACTCAGTGAACAGCGACAACTGGTTTCGACTCGTCGAGAATACATCGATCGTTACAAATCACTTCGTAGCCGATTCGAAAAATCGAAACGGGAGCTGGAACGACTCGTGGGGCTTCGACGCCGTATGTTGTCGTCCGTCGGCGCAGAGAGCGAAGAAGAATACCGCCAATTCGACATCAAACATTCTCAGCGCAAGAAACTGAAGAACAAACAGGAACAGCTCACAGACCAGATCGCAGCGGCGTTGGGTAACAATTTTTCCGAAGAAGACGTGCTGGAGTATCTGGAACGATACGGCAAAACAGGTCTTGAGAAACGTTGGGAAGATATCCAACTGGAAATCGAAGTCCTCAAAGAACAGCAGACCAAACTGCTTCAACAAAGAGGTGAGTTTTTACAAGAAGTCAAAATGCTGGGTGAAGACTCTCGACTGGACGAAGCTCGGTTGGAGTTGAACTTAATCGACGCGGAAATGTACGAGCTGAAGAAGCGATGGCAAGTTCTCGCGACCAGTTCGCAAATGCTGGAAACGATTCGCGACGGCTACGAAACCAAGCGACAACCTGAAACGCTACAAGAAGCCTCAGAGTATCTGAACCGATTGACCGAAGGCCAGTACCCTCGGATTTGGACGAAACTGGTCGGTGAGGAATTGCTGGTTGATAATGCCGCAGACGAAACGATTACAGTCGACAAGCTCAGTCGTGGAACGCGCGAAGCGGTCTACTTGAGCCTTCGCTTGGCTTTGATAGGCGCCTACGCTCGCCGCGGTGCTGTGTTGCCAATGGTGTTGGATGATGTGCTGGTCAACTTTGACGCTCATCGTGCCACCAAAGCGGCAGAGCTGCTGGTTGAATTTTCCAAAAACGGATATCAGCTTTTGATGTTCACCTGTCACGATCACATGCGAGACATGTTTCACAACCTGGGTGCGGATGTCCGAATATTGCCAAATCATCGTGATGTCGTTGAACACCAAGCGATGCCCTATCCTTATCGCGGTGAAAAGACACGGGCACCAGCACCCGTCGTTGCCAGAACGTTTGAGACAGAGATCGTATCGCCGGCGTATGTTTCCCACGATTCAATTCATTTGACTACTGACGAATACGACCCCGAGTTGGAGTTCGAGTTGTCAGCAGTGACCGATGATCAAAAAGTCGAACATCGATTGCGACATGAACTGGTTTACATCTCACCAAATCAGGATGCGCCCATCGACTTGTCGGGCAATGACGATATTTGGTTTGAAACCGATTCAATGGTCCATCGCCCAAATTTATAGGGCTAACGAAATCGGGTTGATGTTCCAGTGGCTTGAAACACATTGCACCCAATGTCGGAGGAACTCTTGACTGTGCCATCCATCAGATTGGTCCCAATGGTGATCGGGATTCCTTTTTGCAGGCTTTGAAGTTCGCCGACGGTCACTCTCCTGACGTTTCTCAAATCGCTGGTCGTTTGGTGATTCACAAACCGCAGGGTTACTTGGCTTTAATAATCTATTTGCTGCTATTGGCACTTCCCGGTTGGTTTCTGAGCAAGCGCAACGCCCCCGACTCCATTCAGACTTGAGCCAAAACGGCCGCCACAGTCGCCTTTCGCTCTGCGAAAGATGCGCTGTCATTTTTTCAAACGCTTGGAAGTGCAAATGGTAACCCGACGCGTTAACGAGGACGCTTCGGAGCGAAAGGCGGCTGTGTTAAAGCGGCCTTGACCGTCTTGGAATCAAGAATACAAAAGTTACTTGGCTCCAAGCGCGAGCAAGCTTCGTTGCCGTTTAACCCGCACAACCCTCTTTCTAAGTCGTTGAATTCTTTTGATGCCGATTTTGCGGGGACGTAATGTTCTTATTCGGCAATACCTGATCTTCCCGAAGATCGCTTTCATTAGGTCTGCGCAGAACAACATGTATTGCGTCAACTGAATATTGCTGGAAGTTCCTTTGGCCAGTGGATACGAGTGGGCTTTCAGGTCGATTCGAATTTGGCGGGGACGGTATGCCACTTCTAACCAACTTCGCAAATCATAATTAAGCGACATGGATTGTGCATTTCGATGCACGCCTTTGAGAAGCTTGATGGAACAAACAACGGGTAGACGCCCACACAGTTATGCCACTTAACGGCAAAGACTTTCAAAGGAGAAACTCAAAGATGCTCAAGGGAACTTTAGCAACATTGGTAGCTGTCGCTGTTTTCGCATGTAGCGGAACTGTAGAGGCTCAGAAATGTGCCAGTGCATTTAACCAATTAACCAGAAATATGTTCGGCGGTGAAAATTGCGGTCGTGAAATCACAAACGGCCAAGCGGCTGCGTTGTGGGGCAATTATTGCAACGACAATTGCACAATCAATTCGAATTATGCTGGGTACCGTGGTCATGGCGGCTGTTTGGGCGGCGGCTGTGGAAGCTCTGCCTACACTTCGGCGTTCACGTCGTATGGCTCGTATGGGTATCCCGGCGGATCGTCTTGCGGCGGATGCGGTGGCGG
>CAZDBA010000222.1:0-5621 GCA_964503615.1 uncultured Pirellulaceae bacterium | reverse complement strand
ATGAATTGACCGTCATAATTCGTGGTTGCATAGTTCCAACTGGATGGCGGATCGACCAATCGAAATGAATTGGCAAAGTAAGCCGAGCCCGCCGTGTAGTTGCCAGTAGATTCGTTGTTCGCATTGGGGGTGACTTGGTTCCAGCCCAACTGTGGAGATTGGACCGAGGTGGAGAATCGCTTGATTTCGTGTGGAATGACTCCCAGTCCTGGGACTCCTGGGCTTTCCTCACTGGTGGTACAAAGCAATTGCAGACCCAAACAGATCGCTAGAGTCTTTTTGTCTGGCGAATTGCCGTTTAGTCGATCGACGATGACTTCGCACAAATTGTCTTCGTTTAAAGTTGTCATCGCAGCTGCAAAGGCTCCCACTCCTGGCAGTAGAACCCGCTGCGATTCTGCGATTGTATGCCGGTCACGTGTCAGGCTCCATTCGTACCCCAGCCGCTCAAAGGCAGCACCGAGCGAACAAATGTTCGCGACGCCGGTGTCGATGATCTGAACTTTGTTAGATTGACCTTCGTCGGACACTTACAGGACTCCTTTTGTGCTGGGAACATCGTTACCGCTTGGTCGGATCGCCATTTTCAGTGCCAACGCAAGTGACTTGAACGCCGCTTCGGCTCGATGATGATCGTTGTCACCTCGTAGTACATCGACATGCAACGAGCATTTGAGCGTCATGGCCAACGATTGAAAAAAATGGGTTAGATTCTCAGTGGCGATCGCGCCCACCATCTCGCGTTGCAGATCTAGGTGCACCTCGGGCCAAGGCCGGCCGCTGAGATCTAAAACGGAACGGGCAAGCGCTTCGTCTAATGGGGCATAAGCATATCCGAATCGTTTGATTCCTCGTCGCTCACCTAAAGCTTCGCCAATCGCCGTGCCAAGAGCCAAAGCACAATCCTCTGCGGTGTGATGGTCATCAATGTGCAGATCGCCAACGCAAGTCAGTTTGAGATTCATACGGCTGTGAAAGCTGAGCGCGGTCAACATATGGTCCAGGAAACCGATTCCTGTCGAGATCTCATTCGTACCATCGCCATCCAAATCGAGTTCGATCTGAATGTCAGTCTCTTTTGTTTTACGGTTCAGAGTCGCGACTCGGCCCGTGGGACGTTCATTGTTGGCTGAATCATCATCGGAATCTGGAATCGAACCGTCGACCACCGTGTACTTGGCTACATCAAACGGAGTTTCGAAAATAACCGAACAGGCACGGACCAGAAACATCATATCCGATTCGGTGACAGGGATCGTGATTCGCAAGTATTGCCCAAGTTCGTCCGAGGTGAACTTTCGCACACCAACACCTTGTTCGGCCAGCGCTGTCCAAACCGCATCTGCGTCGTCAAAACGGGCCAGAACGAAGTTGCCTTGGGATTCGATCGATTCACCGCCGCATTCGTTGATCAAACGAACCAAATTGGCGCGAAACTGTTTGACTTTGGCGACGTTGGACTGCATCTGTTTGACGTGATGGGTGATCGCTTCGTTGGCCAGTCTGAGGCTCATGCCGCTTACCGGAAACGGACCCGCTGCGGAAGTTAATCGTCTTGCAGTTTGTTCATCGGGAGCGATCAAGTACCCGACTCGCATGCCCGCTAAACCCCACGCTTTTGAAAACGTCCTTACCATGATCACGTTGGAAACTCGCCCAAGTCTTTCGGTTGGATCTTCATCGGCAAATTCGATGTAGGCACAATCGACGACCAGATCGATCTTCAAACTATCACAGTGTTTCGCGACTTTGAGAATTTCGTCGACCGAAACCATCCGCCCGGTAGGATTATTGGGCGAAACGATGACGGCCAATGCGACCGAGTCGTCGATCGAGGCGATAAAGTCCTCGGTAGGAAAGGCATCATTCATCCAGGACGTCGAGCGAATCGTTCCGCCAGCGTTGTGGGTATAGATGTCGAACATCTCGAACGACGGTGCGTGAATGGCGACTACCGATTTCGAGTCGGAAATGGCGCCGCTAACGATCCGGTCGATTCCTTCGTCACCTCCGTTGGTTATGACGATTCGATTGGCATCAATTTGTTGATCAGCCAACCAGCTGGCAATCGAAGTTCGCAAAGTTTCGGAACTGGGGTACTGCGTAACGGTTGTGGGTTCCGTTTCGCCAAGCACGGTAGCCAACGAACCGATCGAACAACCGGACTCGTTTCGATTGAGCGGAAGTCGTATCTCTCCAGCAAATTCGGTGGTCGAATAGACCTTAAGTTCTTTTCCCATTAGACCGTTTCAAGTAGTCAATGTTGTTGTTTCAACTTTGGAACGTCCCTTTCCGTTTGCTTCGGAATCGGTCGTTCAGTTCTGATCAAGATATAATCTGTTCAGCTCGGGTCATGATGATATCGCAGGCACCCGCCGCTTTGAGAACTGGAATTATCTCAGTCAACTCTTTGCGAGGAACCGCGGAACGAACGGCAAACCAGCCATCGTCGCTAAGTTGTCCCACGGTGGGTTGGCGCATGGAGGGCAGGGCGGACAATACGGCGTCCAGGTTTTCCTGGGCCACGTTTAGATCCAGCAAGATCCGGCTTCGCGCGTCCAGCACGGATTTCATCATGATCACAAGGTTATCGACAGCCGAGCGGATTGCGGAGTTGTCGAGAGCCGTTTTCGATGCGTAAAATCGAGTCGAAGAGGTAAGCACTTCGTCGATGATATGCAATCCGTTTGCTCGCAAGGTCGATCCAGTTGAGGTGTTGTCGATGATGCAATCGGCGTCCTCGGGAGGGAACACTTCGGTGGCACCGAACGTTGTCAAAACGGTGGCGTCCAAACCACGATCAGCAATCCATCTTGCGGCAAGGTTGGGGTATTCACTGGCGACAACGAGCGGTCGATCTGGCAGTTTACCATCGACCAGGATTTGCGTTGGGGCGGCGACGACCAAACGCACTGGGTTCAAATTGGTGTCCAGCAACTCGACCAAATCGGCTCCTGTTTCTTCAATCCAGTCGGCACCAGCAAACCCAACGTCTCGAGCCCCCGCGGTTAGCATACTGATAACATTGCGAGGCTTAAGAATTTTGGTCGTGAAATTGGCCAGTGAAATATGGGGACGGTAACCTCGCTCCGACTTACGGATCGAAATCCCGGCGTCTTTCAGCAAGCCGACGACTTGGTCAAACATGCGTCCTTTGGGAAGCGCGAGTCGAACGGTGTTTTCTTTAATTTGTGGCGACATAACCGCCCAGCCTTTCTATTGGGGCCAATGGCTGCGGGGTTTGTCCGATACACAAAAAAACGCCGACCACTGGCCAGCGTATTGCAATTTACCTATCTACAAAGCCCGACCGATCACCTTAGTGGTGGAAATGGTGATCTACGTGTTGGCCGTGCTCAAAATTCATGGCTGTATGATCGCCATCCATTCCCAGTTTGTCAACCGACAAATTCAGCTGGTTAGCGGGCAAAATCGTGCATCCGTCAGGGCGCATAAAAAAAGAGGATGGCTTCTGAGTAGAAGCCACCCTTCTTTGGGTCTTTTTTCACACTTGCGGGAATCAGAGTTTTGTTTAAACCAGTTTCATGTCACTCAGAACATTGCTGAAACTACTGGTTAAGATTGGTTTCCGAGGGTGCTTGATTTAAGCCTTAAAAGGTTCCAATCAAGTCAATACCAGCGTATCCCTCATCGTAACCCAATGCCGGTGACCAGTCGAAACGGTACTCAGGTCGAATTCGCAAGTTCTTGTTGATGTTGTAATTCATTCCGAATGTAGCAGCGTAGTAAGATGCTGATCCGTCAACAGGAGGAGTGGAACCGAAAGGAGCATATCCTGTAACTCCATCGCCTTTCCACCATTCGAAACGAGTACCGAATCCGACTCGCTCTGTCGCGTTCCAGATAAAACGCTGATTCAAACTGAAGTTGTCTTCACCCGTTGCATCGACTCGCAACAAATCACTCTGCAAGACATAGTTCAACTTGTCAGTCAACGCCATGTCCCAGACCAAGCTGTGCGAGTAACCGTCTTCGTTATTACTGCGAAGACCCAAGTCACCGAATGTGGTGATGTAGGTAAAGCCAATGTTGTCACTCAACTGGGTTCCGAAACCACCCAGGAAACTGCTGCCTGTTGCAAAGTCGAAACTTGTATCCCAACCTGCTGTCCAACCACCGTAAATAGTGGTGTCATCGTTCACGGCCCAAGATGCAATCGCACCCGTGTGAGTAAACGGCTCGGTGTTGAACGTTGTGATTGAGTGAGAGTAAAAGAAGTTGTCCACAGCGGGTACTACTTCATAACCAACCAGGGTAAAGAAGTGACCGATCTTGACGCTCAAGTTCCCCAAAGCAACTTCACCATACAATTGTGGAATCGCCCAACCGAACTGAGCACCACGTGTAAAACTTGCGTTCGTATCGAATATCGCACCGTTGTTACCAAAGCCCTGTGTGTCGGGACCGTCGATACCGTAAACACCGTCGAAACGGAAACCAAAACCCAGTTCGCCGTTCTCCGAGACCGCTTCTTTCCCTAAGAAAAACCAAGCTTGGTGAAGGTTAAGTGCATCCGGACGGCTGTTGAACAGGTCGTTTCCTTCACTGTGATAGCCGAACTGGAACCATCCACCGACGTCAAATTTTTCATTGGAGAACAACGTCCAAGGTCCGTCATCGGCGGCCTCCGCCGGTGCGGTGTAAGTTTCGTACGAGGGCGCGTAATTGTATGTCGGTTGTGAGAAGTCTCCAATTGACTCATAGACATCTTGAGCTTGAACTTCATTTGCGGTGACCAACCCGAGACCCATTACTACGGCCACCAGCTTGCACCAAACATTCCTTTGTTTCATCTTCCAATTCCTTAATTTTGAGCGACGAATGCTGTTTTCTTAAAAAAGAAAGAGAGTCAGCTCGTAAGTGTTTCACTTCCTTGCCTAAATCTCCTGTAGTTGCAAATCGGTAACGCTGGTTATTTGCGTAAAGGATTGTTGATGTGTTTGTTTGGGCTTTGTCAGCCAACTTTCGGATTTTCGTTAAACCCTGCTGATTGGTTGTGTTGTGCATGCAATAATACACTTTGAAATTGGGATTCAACGGCGCCTTTCGTTGTCCAACGAGCGACCAAGCTCAGCTGGACGAACCATAAACCAAACGCCTGAAAAGAGTTGCGAAGAACGCTATCACTTTTGCGTTCTCGGCAAAGAGTTCGACAAGTTAGGGCAGTAGCTGAGTAATGCTTGGAATCGTCAAATAAGTGAAAGTTCAGCAAACGAGGCTTTTCTCGTTGCTTGAGAGCAAGAAACGAAAACGGGCGACTCAATCTAATGATGATCGAGTCGCCCGAATATGTTCAGACCAGATTTGTGTCTGGTTTAGAAAGTCAGGTAATTAACCTTAGTTGCATCCGCATCCGCAAGCAGCAGGAGCAGGAGCAGCTTCGCATCCGCAAGCAGAAGCAGGAGCAGCAGCAGCGCCACATCCGCATCCGTTACCAGCACCGCATCCGTTACCAGCACCAGCACCGCAACCGAATAGGCCACGAAGACGTGAACCTAGGCCACAGCCGTTACCAGCTCCGCCGAAAGCACCGCGTAGACGAGAACCCAATCCACCAGCTGAACCAGCACCGAAACCAGAACCGATTCCAGCAGAACCGA
>CAZDBA010000221.1:0-5868 GCA_964503615.1 uncultured Pirellulaceae bacterium | reverse complement strand
TTAATTTTTAATAGCACAACGTTTTTGGCGAATATCAAGTTTGACACGTTTAGCATCGCCTAAGAGTTTTAAAGACAAAGACTAGAGAATTTGTCGCTGCCCGATTAGAATCGGAACTCATGAGAGATCTAAACCAATAGGTTGTCTCAACTTACCGATTTCACGAGTTGATGAAATCGTTCTGAACTGACGGGGCTTTGCTCCAAGCCAACGAGACGGAAACACCGATGCAGAATTACCCGAGTCGAAAGTCTAGCCATCGACTTGCTCATTTAACTCAAGCAATTCAGTGCTTTGTTTTTCTTTCGGTTCTGCTTTTGTGGGCTACTGTGGGTTCCGCAGACATTAGTTTGCCAAAAATCTTTTCTGACCACATGGTTTTGCAACAACAAAGTGAGGTCAGTGTCTGGGGAACGGCAGAACCGTCCCAACAAATCGAAATCTCGTTCAATGAAACGACCGTCTCAACCACTGCGGATTCCGCTGGAAACTGGCGAGGTACCATTACAACTCCTGAGGCAGGCGGACCGTACGAGTTGGAAATCAACGCAAAAGATGACGAAACCAAAGTCGTTTTTTCTGATGTAATGGTTGGCGAAGTTTGGATTTGCAGTGGCCAGTCGAACATGGAATGGCCGCTCACCAAATCGCTAAACCCGGAAATCGAAATTGAAAACGCAAAAGAATTCTCTGACTTGCGTTTGTTCACCGTAAATAACAATGGCACGCCGGAACCGTTGGATGACTTTGCCAAGACCGAAGGTTGGAACGTTTGCGGTCCTGAGTCGGTTGCTGAGTTTTCTGCAGTTGCCTACTTCTTTGGACGCGAGTTGAAAAGGGAACTGAAAGTTCCTATCGGTTTGATTCATACCTCATGGGGAGGAACGCGATGCGAAGCATGGGTTTCTGCCGAGGGATTAAACGAACAAACTGCCCTGGCTCCTTTGCTGCAACACTGGAAGGAAAACGACAATCCAACCAGTAAAAATCGCCCGTCCAATTTGTACAACGCTATGATCCATCCGCTCAAAGGCGTAGAGTTCCGTGGCTTCCTCTGGTACCAAGGCGAAGCGAACGTAGGACGTGGCCAGCAGTATCAGACTTTGTTTCCAACTCTGATTACTGATTGGCGAACTCAATTTGAAAAGCCTGATGCGCCGTTTTACTTTGTCCAACTTGCTCCTTTCCGTTACGGCAAACACCCGCCAGAGGCACTACCCGAAATTTGGGATGCCCAACTGAAAACAATGCAGAGCGTTGAAAATACGGGGATGGCAGTCACGACCGATATAGGGAACTTGGAAAACATTCACCCAAAAAACAAGCAAGAGGTAGGTCGACGACTGGCTCTGTGGGCAGTCGCGAAGACTTATGCCGAACAGGTGGAGACAGCTCCTGTTCATAGCGGCCCTATTTTTGAATCGGCCGAGTTGATTAAGGGGAAATTCGCTTTGAGCTTTACCTTTTCAGAAGGATTGAAATCTCGAGACGAACAACCGCTTAATTGTTTTTCGATTTGCGGCGAAGACAAAAAGTTCGTCCCAGCAACAGCCAAAATCGTTGCCGGAAAAGTAATTGTATCCTCTGAAGAAGTCACAGCACCCGAAGCGGTCCGTTTTGGCTGGGACGACACATCGGTGCCCAATTTAATCAACGAAGCCGGTTTGCCCGCTTCTCCATTTCGAACTGATGATTTCCCATTGCTTTCTGAAGAAGCCACCCATTAGTTGAGATAACCGTCAGCAGCAAATGGCAAACCGCTTCCGCATTGGATGCGGATCAAAACCGCTGTGAGGAGAGCGGAAATGGATTTTCGACTTTTTAGCCTCCCATTTGACGGCTCAATAAATCGACACATTGAGTGTTCTTTAACCGTTTGTCAGAGCAAACCCCAAGCTGCCCAGGCCTTGCTCAAAAAAACGGTGAAAACAAAACGTTTTTCCGAAGCGATGTCATTTTCCGGTCCGGATTTGCTATACTGCTGATCTGAATTTTTTATACGAATTAGGTTTTCTGGTTTCAAACCCATGACCAACGAATCTGACCCCACTGTGGTCAACGAAGCTACGGCTAACTCCACCGACAAACAATCGCCGACTGATAGTGCAGCTCCTGAGCAAGCGCCAACAAGTACGCCGGAAACTCCAGCGGAAACAACGGCGGCACCGGTAGCTCAAACATCTGAAACAGTTTCGGCAACCGATCCAGCCCCTGCGCCTCCAGCCGATGCTTCAACAGGTCCGGCTTCCAAGCCGAAAGTTCAAATCGGCTCGCAGCGTGATGTCGCTGAGAAAACGCTCAAGCCTGCTGCGGTTGCCAAAGCATCTCAGAATCCAGTCCAACTGGGTGACCAGCCAGTCGCGCCCCCTGAACCGGAAGTCCCCGTCGAGATCGGATCGTTGGAAGGACTTTCAGATGATCTAGAAGCTGAAATCGCAGCAGCCATCGGCGGCGTTTCGATGGACGCCGTTGTATCAGAAACTGAGGCAGGCGACTCTCTCGAACCAGGTAGTCGTGTTAAAGGTTCAGTGACAAAGACACATGGAGAAAACGTGTTTATGTCACTCAAAGGGCGCTTCGAAGGAATCGTCCCGCTGACCCATTTCAAAACACCCCCCAACGACGGTGACTTGATCGAAGTTTCCGTAAAAGGGCTTTCCGAAGAAGACGGGCTTTACGAGTTATCGGTTCCCGGTGCAGCCGTTTCGATCGGCGACTGGGACGAATTGGAAAAGGGACAAGTCGTTGAAGCGATGGTAACCGGTTCCAACACAGGTGGACTCGAGGCCTCGGTCAGCAACATCCGCGGCTTTATTCCTGCCAGCCAGATTTCACGTTTCCGCGTCGAGAATTTTGGCGACTTCGTTAACAAAAAATTACAGTGTGTCGTTCAGGAAGTTAACGCTGCCAAGAAGCGTTTGGTCCTCAGCCATCGAGCTGTTCTGGAACGCGAGCGTGAAGAACAGCGCAAGGAGCTGATGGAAAAAATCGAAGTCGGTCAGTTGTACGATGGCACCGTCACAAAACTGATGGACTTTGGCGCGTTTGTCGACATTGGCGGCGTAGAAGGCTTGGTCCATGTCAGCAAACTGAGCTGGGATCGAGTCACGCACCCCAAAGACATCTTGTCCGAAGGCGAAGCGATCAAAGTCAAAGTCGAAAAGATTGCCAAAGATACAGGCAAACTTTCACTTTCCCGCCGCGATACGATGGCACACCCATGGGACGGGATCGAGTCCAAGTACACGGTCGACTCGCTGGTTAAAGGAACCGTTTCGCGAATCGCCGACTTTGGCGCGTTTGTGCGACTGGAGCCCGGTATCGAAGGGTTGATTCACATTTCCGAGTTGGCGCATCATCGCGTGGTACGAGTCAAAAATGTGGTAAACGAAGGCGATTCCGTTGAGGTAAAAGTTCTCAGTCTTGATCGCGAAGCGCAAAAGATGGGGCTCAGCCTCAAAGCGACGATGAAGGCTCCGGAAAAGAAAAAGAAAGAGAAACCAGAAGAGGTGGACGAACCACTACGTGAATTGGCGGTCAAGAAAACAGACGACGCGCCACTCAAGGGTGGAACGGGCCGCAAATCGGGCGGTGAGGATATCGGTTTAACTTTTGGCTAGGTTGGTTGTCAGGTTAAGAACCTATCTCAGAACCAACTGACTCGTAGTGGGATTCGCCAGAATTCCCAGTCAACTGGTTTCAATGAACTGCTGCCGCCAACTAAAACAAAATTGGGTTCAGGTACGGCTTGAGCTTTTTGGTTTCAGCTCGAATTGAGCTCTGCATAATGCGAGACCGGTTTGGCGGCTCGAAAGATCGAAATTTAATGATTTGGAAAAACTGTATTCGGCCATTGTTGTTCAAGATGCCTGCCGAGTCGGCTCATCATTTTTCCATGTCCGCTTTCGCCACGCTGACGAAATTGAAAATCTTTAACCCGGTCTTTCGAGGGTTGTGTAATGTCAACGACGACCGACTAAACGTGTCAGTATGCGGACTGCAATTCCCCAACCCAGTCGGGCTCGCCGCCGGCTTTGACAAAAACGCGCAGTGGTTTCAGGCATTGGGAAATCTCGGCTTTGGACATGTCGAGGTCGGTTCGATTACCGGACAGGGACAGCCAGGCAACCCCCAACCCCGTATGTTTCGCCTGCCCAAAGATTCTGCCTTGATCAACCGCATGGGATTCAACAACCTGGGTTCCGAAGTCGCGAGTGCGAACCTGAAACGACTGGGGACCGACAGCTTTCGCAAATCGCACGTACTGGGAATCAATCTTGGCAAGACGAAGGTCGTTCCGTTGGAGGAAGCACCCGAGGACTATCTCAAGAGCTTTCGATTGCTTTTCCCTTTCGCCGACTACATCGCGATTAACGTCAGCTCGCCCAACACTCCTGGCTTGCGAGAGTTACAAGACCGCGAGCCGTTATTGAGACTACTCGATTCGATTGGGCAGTTGAATTCGCAGATGTCGTCTGAATTAGGAGTACCGGAAAAGCCTGTGTTTCTTAAGATCGCTCCCGATTTGAATGATGAACAGATCAAGGATATCGCCTCGATTGTAGTTTCTTCCCCAGCTAGCGGAATTATCGCAACTAACACTACGATTTCTCGTGATAATCTCCACACCAGTGATTCAGAAATCGAAGCAATTGGAAATGGCGGACTTTCCGGTCGCCCTTTGACCGAAGCCAGCCGCAAGGTCGTTCAAATTCTGTACAATGAAACCAAAGGCAGCGTTCCTATCATCGGAGTAGGCGGAGTTTTTACCGGTGAGGATGCATGGCAGATGATCCGGGCGGGAGCTTCGCTGGTTCAGCTATACACCGGTTTTATATACGGTGGTCCACTGAGTATTCGAAGGATCAACAACTACCTGTTGAAAAAAACTCACGAACACAATCTTGATTCCATCCAACAAGCGGTGGGCAAGAGTACTCTTGTTTGAATAACACCAAACACCCAAGGAGTAATAGTTTGTGAGATAATTCTACCAACGCTGTTCGAGAACCAATTAGACAAATCAACTTTTAACTTTAATGAGACGGGACGTTAACAATGAGTAAATTTAAACTTCTATCTGCAGCACTCGTTGCAATTTTCGTAAACTTGCAATTCATTCAGCATGTCGACGCAATTCAAGCTGACTGGGACACCTATAGTGTCTCGAAGAATGGCCGGTGCAAAATCCAGTTCCCCAAGGAACCGGTCGAGCAAGAGAAATCAGCGCCTACGCCTGACGGACCTCTCGTATTCAATTTGTTGATCGCGGAAATCGATGCGACCAACGTTATGATTTCAGGGGTAAGCGGCGTTCCTGCTGACGATCCAAATTTCGATACTGATACAGCACTACAAGGAGCTGTGGATGGGGCGGCTGGCAATTCAGGTAGTGATGTTGCCAAAAAGACTACGATCGAAAAATTTGGTTGCCCGGGACGAGAAGTCTTGTTGGATCATCCTGCCGGACTCAAGATGCGAGCCAGGTTCTACATTGATGTGGAACAAAAAATTCTTTTTCAAGCGATCGTAGTCGGCCCCGACGCAGATACCGTATACGGTGAAGACTCTACTCGGTTTCTGGATTCGATGACCATCACTGAAGAAGGCGAAGAAGCCCATGATGGCGCCGGCGCGGCGATGGAAAAAGCCGGCTCCCAAAATCGGGATGAAGCAGGTTCGGGTTCGGATAGGCGAGAACCTGCCGGTTCAGAAAGACGGGGTTCTGAGAATCGGGAAACCGGTTCGCAGAATCGGTGATTTTATTTTTCTCACCGAATGAATCGGTGTAATTAGAACTCAGCAAACGCCAATCGTTCATCCCTGACAACGACAGTCAATGAAACGATTGGCGACTGAGGAGGTAGA
>CAZDBA010000220.1:0-5879 GCA_964503615.1 uncultured Pirellulaceae bacterium | reverse complement strand
CGGAGAAATCAAATGAAAAAAGTTATTGGAGTAGTATGCTGCTTTGCTATGGCAATGGCAGTAAACACCGCATCAGCACAGCAGCTTGCAATCGGTGAATCAATTGGTATCGACTTCGGTACAACGGGTACTGTCTTTGGTACCGATTCTGGTGTCCCTCCAACTGCTGGCACGAACTTCAACGAATTCAACCTGCAAACAGCAGATGGCACAACTGAGACTCTTCCTGCAGTGATGATGCTTAGTGGGAACCCGTCCACCATTGATTTCAGTGTCACAAACAACGCCGGCAAAGATTCTGGGCTGACCGGTATTGCAGGCTCGGCAGGACCGGCACCGTTTGATGATCCGACTATCGGTGTTGATAACTACGGTGCGGCCAATGTTGGCAATCTCGATAGAGCCGACGGCGGACCCCTTGCCGAAGATGGAAACTTTGTTTTGACGTTTAGTGGTTTGGACGACACCCTAGCCTACGAAGTTACAGGTGGTTATCTACATGACGGTCCCAATGACAACTTCAATACGATTTGGGAAATTGATGGCCAAATTGCAGAGACAGCCAACGAATCGGGAATGCCAGATGCAGGTTACATGACTCTTTCCGGTTTGTGTACCGACGGAAGCGGAAACCTTGAGATCACGGTAACTAGAACGGTTCAGCTTTTCATGGCTGGGGTGACGATAACCGCCACGGGACCGGCCGGACCAAAGGTTATTCTTGGAGATATAAACTTGGACATGTCTGTGGACTTTTCAGATATTGCTCCATTCATCGCTTTATTGGCTGGACAAATGTTTCAAGAAGAAGGGGATATCGATGGAAATGAAATCGTTGACTTTCGGGATATTGCACCATTTATTGGCCTCTTGAGCGGAGGCGGAGGAACAGCACCTGGACCTTAGTCCCAAGTATTCACTGGATGAATTTTTTCAAGCTGCGCTAAAGTAAGTTTATCGCAGCTTTCTTTTTGCAATTACTTGTCGCCTTTAAAATTTGACAACTGCCGATAACCGAGCGGGTTGGAATCTCCAACCCGCGATGAGTTATCACGTCTCGCCCAATAAGAATTCGTGAGTTATTCTCCTTCAGCCATTGTGAGAATCATGCTTTGAGTCAAAGTCTGATCTATCTTCTGAGGACCCGCCTTGATCTCCATATCAACATTTTGTTGCAAGACTGATTTGACCAAACGGCCCGCATTGCCATCAAAATAGAACATGATGGTCGCATCTTGTTCCGTGATTGTGATGTCGGCACCAAGAGCCCCTTCCAGAAATTCCATTGTGACGTCTCCCTCAATTACGTGAACTGGTTTTTGGTCCAGCTCAGCAACGCCTTTGTAAACATACTCAGTCGCAGTTGAGATTTTCATTGGCCCCATCTCCATGACCTCTTCCGCGTTCCAGGACGTTCCGACCTTTTGCGGTAAGTTCTCGTTTATATCTTCCGGAAAGGCCATGCTCCCTTTGGTGGCCATTTCCTGCAGAGATTTTTCAGAAAACATTTGACCCATCATAGGGTTTGCGTTCTTAATTCCGTCAAGCATCTCTTTGGGAATGGTGACGTCAAACACCTTTCCATTTGGACTCATTTTTTGACTCATCGCATGCCCGATCATAGGACGAAGCATTTTCTCGAATTCAGCTGAGGCGCCTTCGGGTGCTGCTTCTTCATCGGAATCAAACTTAATTGAGGCGCCTTGTCCTTCGGTATCCACAACCATACGGGTGATCATATTGGAAACAGTCGCAACTCCATCTGCGTCCACTGATTCGACCGATAAAGTCATTGCGTTAGTCGCCTCGGTCCGGGATACAATCTCCTGACCAGAAATGTTCATGACAATATTGGTGCTTTGGACCATGTTGACGTTGAGTTCCGATCCCTCCCGAAATTTCCAACATAAACTCCCGTCTGTATCAACAGGCGCTCGAAAGTCCATTTCCTGATCGGCCGCCGCCGGCGCTGCGACTTGAGCTTTGGCATTCGAAACAGGAAAAACAAAACCGAGCGCAAGCAATACAAACGCCCCAATACGTAGTGGTGAAATCTGCATTTCAAACCTTATCTAATAGAGATTTGTTTATTCGATAGCATCCACCGTTGGAGCCACCAGTCTAAGGAGCCAGTTTAACGATTCTCCCAACCAAAGAGAACTTAAAACCAACCCGCTATCCAAGTAAATTCCACGAATGTTACAGTCGTTTGGTGAAAGTGTCGCGCTTTACGCATCTTTGTCGGAGAGCTTGATATTTTTTTGACAAGGGGTTCGTTAAGTCAGATTTCCGTTTGGTAGTCTGAACAACGCTCCTATTTATCGCGGTATTTTCGTAGCGCTTCGAGTGTGTTTTCGAGGTCTTGCCTGATGGGAGCTTCGATCGCCATTCGCTCATCAGTCTCCGGATGCGCAAATTCGATTTTCAACGCGTGGAGCGCTTGTCGGTCAAGCAACACAGAAACATCATTTTTGTCTTTGCTAATTTGTTCGCTCATAATTTTCGCGCGACCGCTGTACAGGCGATCAGCGAGAACAGGATGTCCCCAATGAGCAAGGTGCAAACGGATTTGATGAGTGCGACCGGTTTTTGGCATTGCATGCACAACAGCAAAACCCCGAAAGCGCTCCACAACCTCGAAAAACGTTGAGGCTTCGCGACTGGTCGAATGGCCTACTCGAATCGCCATTTTTTCTCTTTGGTAAGGATGATGCCCGATCGGTTTGTCAACCAAATGTCGGTCCCGGTCCGGTTCTGGAGAGACGATTGCCAGATAAGTCTTGTTTACTGTCCGTAGTTCGAATTGTTTGGCGAGTTTCCGGTGAGCTTGATCGGTCTTGGCAACCAGAATGACACCCGAGGTATCACGATCCAACCTATGAACGATGCCAGGGCGATGCTCGCCTCCAACTCCACTCAGTTGTTCAAAGTGAAACGCAAGCGCAGCGGTCAACGTGCCAGACCAGTTCCCTTTGGCGGGATGTACTACCATTGCTGGCGGTTTGTTAATGGCCACGAGGTGATCGTCTTCGAACAAAATCTCCAGTGGAATGTCTTCTGGAATTGGAGCATCACTTTCGACCGGTGGTAATTCGAACTTGATCTCCTGCCCCTCTTTGACTCGGAACGAAGGTTTGGCTTTTTCACCGTCGATCCATACGAGCCCCTTTCGAATCGACTTTTGAATCTTTGCTCGGCTGGTTTGTGGCAGGGCTTTTGCCAACAGCGCGTCGACTCGCAATCCGTCCAGGTCTTGCGTGACGCAAACAGATTGTGTGTTGGAAGGTTTGTCTGTGCTCATGGGTTGGCAAAGGGTATAGAGTTTCGGCTCAAAAACGGGCCTGAGAGGATAGTATGAAACCGGGACAAAAAATCGTTATAAATCGTTCCAATTAACACATTTGTTGGTTTGGCGGCCAATTTAGTAAAAATCACTTGCCCGAATTGCCTAAATTTAATCTAAGATGGAAACTGCTAGGAAACCGGTCACTTCTAACTGAACAGTTTGCATTTGGCCACTTTTGCTATGTAAGGGAGTTTCGTTAGGGCGGTTTTCCTATTGGACACGAAGGTCCAAAAATTTCACGTCCCAAAATATGGGATTTTTATATGTCCAGCCGGGTCCGAAAAGGGTTTTGCAAAGATTGTTGTGCCAACATCAATCATACGCGAATTTTTCGTTCAAAGATCGGCTGGTTCCTGGATTTTATAACGTTCCGATTTGTCTCGCGATTCAGGTTGGGACCTTGGCGATGTCCTCAGTGTAATCGCAGATCTTTTTATCTGCACCTACCTCGCGGTAGTGCCAATACGATCAGACCCAGCACACGTCTCCGATCGGTGGCTGAAGAAGAGAAAGTGGTTGTTGAACATGCGGGGAACTACCTGCGTCGTGAAAAATCTCTGGTGGCTCGCCGAGAACGTTGTAGTCGCTATTCGGAAAAATATCGAGAGAGTATCGTTCAGAAGATACTTGACGGAGACTCAACCATAGCCGAAGTTCGCAGAGAACTGGATCTTTCTGAGCAAGATATCCTCGATTGGATTGCTTTAGCCTACTTTGACCAAGCTAAAAAAATCGAAGAACTGAACGCAATCATTTTCGCTTTGACAGAAGGGGCTCCTATGCGGATCGAAGCAAGTGATCCGATGGACGGCCCTGTGGTCTCTGGTAGTAAAAGTTCGTCAAAACGAAACTGATGCCGAATCTGGTAATCGGCCAGTTTAATGGCACTCACTTTAGATTTTTTAGCCACGATAGTAGGGACATGATGTAGCCCCGGCGTAATCCAGTGGACTTGGTTTAAGTCAAGCATCAAGCCCCGAGAGGCGGCATGAAATTTCCCCAGGTTTTACTTAGCATTTGAAACACATGTCGCCCCTTCAGGGCTTTTATATGACTGGCGTTTTTCCCATGGCTTATGCCATGGGCTACAACCTGTCACCCATTCGGGGTTAAAGTGAGTGGTGCGCGCCTTGCACATCTAGTGCAAATGGAAAACCGACGCGTTAGCGAGGATGCCTTGGAGTGAAAGGCAACTGTGACTAAATTTGACGATTGGAAGCCGCACAGATTTGGATTAGTATCTTTGCTAGAGATTGATATCAAAGTTTGGAACAGTTGAGAATTTGAAGATGAAGTTTATTGAAATGACCGGAGCAACGCTATCGGAGGTTTTGGACGATGGTGAGTTACATGCTTCGGACCTTGGCACGGCTGGCGTAACGCAAGCGTCGATCGTGCGGATCAACGAGCATGGCGATATCGAAGTTCGTCGCGAGCTGAAATGGGACGTGGTAGGCGGACTGTTGGGCAGCTTTGATGATCGGATCAAAAAGCACACCGGACTGGATTGGGCTTAGCTCAAAATTAACAAGTCAATCAATTCACGCGATATCAGGCAACGGGTTGGTAAAGGCCAAGAGCTAATCATGCGTAACTAAGCGGCACCTGTGCTTTGCTTTAATGATTCGCTCAGCTCCCGGAAACGCTTTCTCAAATACCACCGTTCCCATAGGTACGGTTTGCGCAAGCCCACATCATCACTAGGCAACGTCAGTTCTTTGCCTCGCTTTGTTTGGACAAGCAGTGCTCCCTCTGGCAACACCTCTTTGACGATCCAGTATTTGTCCACGGTATAGCCATAAGAATCGCCTGATGTCGATGGCGAGATATTCTTTGCCCTAGGCCCGGGGCTTTTACTGACTTTTGACTTCCTAAATACGAGAAGGTCACCAACTGACCACGACAATCGTTTCATTTGAGATATTTCCAAACAATAGGTATCCGAACCGTTTGCCAAGACATACGACGTAATCACATTCTATCGTCTAATCCGATAGTTATAAAGCGAGCTAAACAGAATTCGCTGCAATCATCAAATCGGTTTTTGAGGTGGTTGGTGGGTTTGCTGTCTGGAAGCCTTCCTCACTCGGTTACCGATGAGGTAATGCCCCCCAGTTGATAATGGTAGGTGAAGTCGATTTGGCATGTAGAGGTATGTACGCAGCATTTTTTGCCGACTCTGTAACTTTTTGTTATAACCCGTATTGCTAGTTGCGGTTGCAGCGAGAAATTGAAGTTTGAGTTTTTGTTAGTTGGTCAAGCAGAAACCTTCTTTACCCTACAACAACCATAAAGCTCTATTTATTGTGGTGCAAAAATGAAATTTAGCCGTTCGAAGCAGTTGCCTGCCCTTCAAATCTGTTTGCTGTTGAGTTTGCTTTTCGCGGTGACTATATCGACCGTTTCGTGCAGTTCGAGTACCGACAATGCAGAACAAGAGCGACCTGATGCGGTGGCGAACAACGGTGCAACGAGCCCATCGACCGACGGCGAAAAAGCAAGCGGAGAACAACCTGAGGCCAAACCAAACAAC
>CAZDBA010000219.1:0-5935 GCA_964503615.1 uncultured Pirellulaceae bacterium | reverse complement strand
GTGATCGTGTCGGAAAAGCGGTTCGCCTGAAAGAACGCCGCAAGTAGTTGCCGCAGGCTGGTGCTTTGCTCATCAGCTAATCCAAGCGTAGCTTGGTAAATCAAACAAACCAAAAGGAAGGCTTCTTGCCTTCCTTTTTGCATGCGCAATGCAAATGGAAACCCGACGCGTTAGCTAGGACGAAGGCAAGCTATTTCCTTGCTTTTAGCCCGGAGGCGATACATTTCCTGCCAGTGGCTGAAGCCGACTGATGCCAACTGACGCCACCAACGGTTCATGTGCCCGCCTCAGGCCTAAAGTGAGTATTCAAAACTGCCAGAGCGGCTAATAACAGAGCGGCTTATAAAATCACAGCCTAGACGAGTTAGCGAGGAAGGGTTTCTCGCTAACGTGTCGGGTTTCCAAAAACCGACATTCGCTTCGCGAAAGAAAGAGACTTTACGACATTAAAAACTCTTTCACGACCTCAACAAAAAACCCTTGAAAGCAAATTTGCGACCAAGGGTTTGTTTTTCAAAATTTCAATTCGCGAGCTTTTGCATCGCTGCAACAGACGGCTACACACTTAGATTTTTAATCAATTTTCGAAAATGCGGATAGTAAATTCTGCCCCAAATTGGATTCTTTTCAAATTCAAAAACCTCATTAGTTGCCGAGTTAAATACTACTGGGATAGAAAATCCTGCCCACTTTTTACCTGATTTTAATTTTCGACAATATTCTACAGCCTCATTATTGATGTTGTTGGAAAGCAGTATGGAAATTACCCCCACCCCGGACTGCAATCCTCTTGGCCATCCTTTGTAATTTTTCTTCGCCAGACTGAAAGACTCTGTTAGATGTTTTTCGATTATTGAAATATTTATTTCCTCATTCGCAAAATCAGTTGCGACAATAAATGTGTTCAATTGAGTTGCCATCCAACTCCATCTAAACTTTTTTTCGTAACCAATTACTGTTGGTTTACCAAACACAGTTCCTTCCGAATGGAATATTGAGTTTGCATGTAGGTTTTCTTTTATAGATTGAATATCCATACTAATTCCAAAACAGTAGAAACGAATAATCCGGCCAAAAAACCGTAAACATGAAGCCAGGAAATTGATCGTAAACGTCCCAATGGAAAATGCAATAATGAGACCGGACCTTTCCCCATCTAGCGAAGGCAAGTCTCCAATTGACATCCAGTTGCGCCCAAGCAGAGCATTCGCTTGATAAAGTAAGCTTAGAAGTCTTGAATGTTTCGACTATTTGATGCCGTGGTCAATTCGCAATCGAATGCAATGTGGATTGCCGATTTCAAAATCACGACAGATTTGTGGGCGATATTTGTGGTGCTTACATCGCTTGGTTTGGACGTCGTACCAAAAGCAACGTTCGCCCAGTTCGGCTCCACCTTCTTCGATGAACTCAAGCAGTTCATCTTTCACAGAATTGGGCACATCTTCCCAAAGCGGGTCGATGCCGGGCAGACTCAGATGCCCAAAGAATTGGGGTATTCCCATCGTGGTGCAACAAAGCCCACAGCCTTCACAGGATTCGATGATAGGTAGTTTTGCCATTGCTGGGGCCGTTGTGGGGCTTTAGTCAGTTGGGAATCCTATCGCCAGAATACGCGTCCAGCTCGCTACGAATCCTGCTCGTCTTGAGGGGGTTTCTTCTTGGTCGTCTTTTTCTTGGTGGTCTTCTTCTTGGCTTTCTTTTTAGCCTTTTTCTTCGCCTTCTTTTTCGCTTTCTTCTTTGTTGCCTTGGTGTCGTCGGCGCCTTCTTCGCCGTCCGCCTTCTTCTTTTTCTTCTTTTTCGGTGCGAACTCGAACTCGAGCTTTCCCTTCTTTCGATCCAACTTCAGGTGGGCGGCAAAGTTTCGCTTCTTTTTCTTTGAGTAGAAACCGGGCATCAAGTCGGTTTTGCCTTCGACAAACAACTTGATCGCCTGCTCCCGAGGAATATCCAGTGTCAAAATCGTTTTACCGATTCGCACCCCACGTTTATCCTCTTTGGTAGCCATTTCCGGACACAGGTAAGCCGTATCGGTTGCGTATACTTTGATCATCTTTTCCGAGTCATCCAGGATCGGGCACTCGCAAATCATCTGCTCGTCCGTCAGGTTTTTCAGCTCCTCTTCGTAAGCATCGTCCCCTTCGAAAACAAAACCCAGCTTCCAGGTTTTCTTTTCTTTAGCCAAAGTTAACTCGGCAGTGAATGGATTGCCAAATCTACTTTTGAACGTCTCGATGGGGCCGATCCTGCGAAGCTTCAAAAGATCCTGCGCCTGCTGGACTGTGATTTCGTGACTGGCAATATGCTTTTTAAAGCGAAAAGTACACTCGGGGTTGTAACATTCGAAAACGCCATCGGTCTGTTTAAGAACGCCAGCTTCACATTCAGGACACGTTCCGGGCAAGTCAGGATACTTGCGGCTTACCTTCTCATCTGTAAAGGCCTTGGTTTGCTGGACAAGGTTTTTGACCAGTCCGATCACTTCGTTCATGAACGTGTCACGATTCAGTTCTCCGGCCTCCATCTGCTTGAGCTTGTACTCCCATTCGCCGGTCATCTCTGGCGAGCTCAAAGCGGAGACTCCCATCTCTTGCAACAGATCGACTAAAGCGAGCGCCTTGTTGGAGACGACCAAATTTCTGTGATTTGGTGCTTTGTCACGAAACAGGTACTTCTGTCGAATCAAGTTCTCGATGATCGAGGCGCGTGTGGCGGGAGTGCCCAAACCACGTTCGCCCATCGCATCTCGCAACTCTTCGTCATCGACCAGTTTCCCAGCAGTTTCCATAGCGGAAAGCAGTGTACTGTCGTTGTATCGGGCTGGGGGATTGGTTTGTTTTTCCTTGAGTTCCAGCTCGTTTACTTTTGCGTCTTCCTGCGGATTTACGCTACACAACTCATCCTTACCAGTGGCTTGTCCCGCTGCCTGACCATAGACCGATTTAAAGCCGGGAACGACCAGAATTTTACCAGTAGTGAGAAACGCATCCTCTTTGATTCTCGTAATTCGTGTCGTGTTTTGGTATTCAGCGGGCGGGAAAAAGATCGCCAGAAACCGCCGCATAACCAGGTTGTAAATCTTCTTTGCGTCTTCGTCCAATTTGTTCGGTGGAAGTTTTCCAGTTGGGATAATCGCAAAGTGATCGCTAACTTTTTTGGTGTTAAAAACTCGTTTTGTGTCGGTGATTCGGTTGTTATCGACGATCCATTTGGCGCTTTGTTTATAGACATCCAGAAACGAATCGTTTGTTTTTGCACCTGCAAAATCGAGCACCGATTCACGGACTTTATCGATGTAATCTTCTGGAAGATACTTCGAATCGGTACGCGGATAGGTCAGCAATTTGTAGCGGTCGTAACACGCTTGAGCCAACTGTAAAACACGGCGAGCACTGTATCCATGTTTGTTGCCCGCCTCCCGTTGCAGGCTGGTCAAATCAAACAACAGCGGCGCGTTTTCTTTGGAAGGCTTTTTTGTCTCTTCGACAACTCCTGTTTGTCCTTCGCACCGCGCGACGATGGCGTCCGCATCCTCCTTGCTCCAGATTCGCTCAGCTCGTTTGTGCTTGTCATCTTCGACTTTTTTGAAGTTCTCATCGAACCAGCGGCCAGCATATTCGCCCGACTCAACTCCAAATTTTGCGTGGACTTCGCAGTAAGGTTCGGAGACGAACGACCGAATAATTTTTTCACGCTCGGCAAGAATAACCAATGTTGGAGTTTGCACCCGACCAGCTGTGGTTACATTGAAACCACCGTTTCTGGAATTGTACGCGGTGAGAGCTCGTGTGCCGTTCAGACCAACCAGCCAATCACTTTCGCTACGGCAAACTGCGGCGTCGGCCAGTGGTTCCATTTGCTCGTCGGTCCGCATATTGTTCCACGCATCAATGATGGCTCCATCGGTCATCGACTGAAACCACATCCGTTTGATCTCTAAATCCTTTTTGATATTCGCCATTTGGAGCAAGTAGCGAAAAATCAGCTCCCCCTCGCGCCCGGCATCACAAGCGTTGATGACGGTGTCGACCTCTTTCTTTTTGAGTAGACGCACCAAAAGGTTGTATTTGGCTGCACTTTTTTCGATCGGTTGCAGCTCAAACCGTTTGGGGATCACAGGTAGATGCTTCATTCCCCAAGGCAATTTTTTGCCGTTCTCACCTTCGGGCATCTTCAGTTGGACCAAGTGCCCGACTGCGGAACCGATATAAGCATGCTCATTCTCAAAGTAGTCTTTCTTACTCTGAAATTTGCCCAATTCAGGCACCTTGCCCAATACCCGCGCCAAGTCCTTCGCGACACTGGGCTTTTCGGCAATAATCAAAGCTTTAGACATTATTACTCCGTCTCAATTTCTTTGGAAAAGCAAGGCTCGAGTTCCGCTTTTCACCTGGGTTCTGGGACAACTTTTGATGGAGAATTTCATAAGGCCTGTCCCGTTTAGGCAAACCTGTAAAATTGGTTGAAAATTCCTATCGTATTCCGGGTCGAATCCGAGTGCCGAATTCTCTATTGGCATTGTATAAGTGCCATTTGCCCTTTAAATTTGTGGCTTACAACGGTTTGTTGACGGGTTGAACATGATGTCGACCCCGACTTAAAATCGTCAGTAGCTTGGGAAATGATTAATCCGTGACGGTCGGAACTGTCAAGGGTTGACCAAACATTTTTATTAAGAAACTTATCCAAGTTTCCAATTTCAAGAGAGCTATCAATGGCTAGTCCACTAGGTTGGTTCCGTCGTCACCAAAGAGGGATGATGGTTGTTTTCGGTATGGTTTTGATGGGCATTTTCGGACTGGGTTCAGTCGCGATGATGATCCAGCCGGGTCAAATTAACGATCGCTACGGCAAGGAAACCGCCGTCAAATGGAGTGGCGGAAATATCTCCAAATCTAAATTGGAAAATGTGCGTTACAAGCATTATGCAACTATCAGGTTCTTGGAAGCGTTAGAACGAGCTTCCCGCGAACAAAACGAAAAAAGTTTTAACAGCGTGCCGTCCCAGTTACGGATCCAACCCGTACCACAAAATATTCCCCCTAATGATCTCGACGCCTATGTCATGGAACGAATCCTGTACGCCAAGGCGGCTGAGGATCAAGGTGTTGTGGTAAACGACGCAATGGTTAACGACCACTTCCAACAAATTGCGACCAACTCCGGGTTCAAACAAGTCGATTGGGAATTGATCAACCAAAGCGCCAATGGTGATCATGTTGAGCTGGTTGAAATTCGCAACCAGATGAAAATCGAATTAGCGCACAAAATTTACCAAGTCATGATGTACAGTGGATTGCCCAATTCACCCAATCCAACAGAAGCGGCAAACGGTTTTCTACGTTTTAACCAGTTGACCGAATGCAGTACCTATCCCCTCAAGGTTGTGGATTATTTGACCAAAGTCGAAGATGAGCCCTCCAATTCCGAACTGAAGAAGTTGTACGAAGAAGGCAAATACAGAGTTCCTGATGGGGCCTACCTTGAACCTGGTTTCAAGCAGAACAAGCGCGTGAACGTCCAATACCTCTACGGGGATCCCAACGTTTTTCTTGAAAACGAGATGCGAAATGTGACTGATGCGGAAGTACAAGCTAAGTACGAAGAGTTGGTCGAGGCAGAAGACGGTTTGGTCATGGAGCAGATTCCACCTGAGGAAACAGAGCTCAACGAAGATGCTCCAGAGCCCGGAGATGCTCCAACTCCGCCACAAGACATCGAGAGTACAGACCCCAGTTTAGGCGGCTCGTCAGATGATCCTGCTCCTATGCCCGAGACAGATCCAGGTACAGCTGAAACAACCGAAGGAACGATTCCAGGAGGAACGATTCCAGAAGGAACGATTCCAGAAGGAACGATTCCAGAAGGAACGATTCCAGGAGGAACGATTCCAGAAGGAGCAATTCCAGAAGGAGCAATTCCAGAGTCGTCATCA
>CAZDBA010000218.1:0-5989 GCA_964503615.1 uncultured Pirellulaceae bacterium | reverse complement strand
TCTTGTAAGACGAAGCGATCTTGTCCTGCAGCGATCCACCACCAAAAGTGAAATCGGTCTCAAACTTCGGAAACCAGGAAACGGAACACTAGAACACTAGCCTTTCCAAACCAGGCTTTTCCCCTCTGTCGTCTTTTCCCGACGCTGCTTCAAGACGAATCAATTTTGAACAAAGGACCCTCGCCGCGCGTACGGTGTGTGAATGTGTACACGCTATCTGTGCGGTGACATGCCGTTAGGTAACCGAATCTTGACTTTAGATTGAATTGCCTTAAAAACGGAAGGCAATGTAAGTACAAACTAATCCGGCAAAATAAGGAACTTAGCCATTTTTGAATCAGAAACAACGCTCGTCAACTACGCAATCGGCTACCTAAAGAAGATCGCTAGTGACTTGAAAGATGACGACTTGACCACACTTACCGAATCGACTGGAAAGACACCACAGTGGATACTGGGGCACCTGCGAATGGCATCCGAGCTTGGCTGTAAAATGTTGGGGGCTGAACCTGGTTGTGATGACCAATGGTTCGCAGCCTATGGTCCCGGTAGTCAGCCGGGCGATGCAAATGCACCGACGTTCACCGTTGCCGATGTTCTTGTCGACTTGGAAAAAGGCTATGCCCGGCTATTGGAACTGACAAAGAACGCTTCGACAGAACTGCTCGACCAAAAGCATGGCTTCGAACCGTTGGAGCCCGCGATTTTGACCAAGCGTGACTTGATGTCTCACTTGCTGACGACACACATTACCTATCATATCGCACAACTGTCTGCATGCAGGCAAATCAAAGGGCACTCGCCGGTTTTTTAGGTTCTGGTTCTCCAAAGTAGCACGCCTCACCGAGGAGGCGAGCTACTTAACTCGCGACCCAAATTTTTAGCTATTTCATAATACTAAGCGTCGATCGTCTTCTTCACGACCGTTTCCATCCACTGCTCGGTGCTTTGCGGATCGACGGCTCGACAAGCTGCTTCGATGTTGTCGGCCAACTCACCCAACTCATGTTTCCAATCGTCATGTTGGATGTCGGGTGGACAAAGTTGAGCCAGTTCGTCGATCAACAACACCAGCCGTAGAAGGTGGCGAAAGATCATCCCTTCCTGTTTTTGGAGTTTCTTGCTGGTGATGTAGTTATTGAAGTTGAATCCGAACTCCATCAACTCGCCCGCCACCCAACACGGCGAAACCCGCAAGTCATCGACACCCGGATACTCGAACTCGAACAACCGTTGTAGCTTTCTGGCCAACGGCAATACGAACACACGTTCGTCTTCATCGAACCAGCCAGGTTTCTCGTCTTCTTCTTCCTGCTTGCCATAAATCTCATCGGCGGTCGCAAGTCCTTTCGTCAAAAGCTGCTCGTCCAACCGCCCCGTCGCCAGCGGACCCGGCGGCATCTCTTCCGGCTTGGGCACCCACACCGCACGGCCCAGTGACCGAGGCAACTCCAACAAGCTCTCCATCGCCTGAATTCTTTCCTTTTGGTCGGCGATTCCCAAATGCTGCATCAGAAACAACCCGTACAACGGATGAACGCCACGCAGCAGTAGCAAGTCATCCAGCCGATCTGTGGCATGAGCCGATTTCGGCGTGTAGTCGGGCTGGACCTGTTCCGGACGATCCCGCTGCCCCGTCAACGCAGCCTTGAGTTCTGCTTTCTGTTTCTTTTCTGACTTGGAAAGTTTCGGCTCGGGTCGTTTCTGGCCAAGGTCCAACATCAACCCGCCGGTTGGTTCGTCCTGCGGCGATTCTTCTTCCGCTTCCTCTGTTGAATCAGAATCGAGGTTCGCATTCGTATTCGGTTTTGGCGGTTCGGGAGGCGCCGGTTGAAGTTCGACGTAACCAGCTCGGTGCAACGTGACCAGCATTCGATTCAGTTGCTTTTGGGCAAGCTCCTGCCCATTGCCTTTGAACAATCGTCGGCTGACCAGCTCCCGCACCACTTCGATATCGGGCGAAAGATTAAGCATATAGGCCAGCAATCGCCAGCTGAGCGGACCGCGACTTTCCAAATCAGCCGACTTGGCATTCTTCAGCTGTTCAAACTGTTGTTGACTCCAGTACTGGACGCCCTCTCGTCGCTTGGGGAGCTTCTTTTTGAGCTTCTTACGCATCTTGAGCAGACCCGGATCCTTCGTGTCCTCGGGAATCTGATTCATTTTCTCCTGAGCACGCAAGATCTTTACATCATCCTCATGTGCCAACGCAAAAACGTAACCTCGGTCATCGAACTGCGGCCGCCCTGCCCTACCGAACATCTGGTGCGCCCCACTGGGCTCCATCAATTTCAGTTTCCGCGGAGGCCCCTTGAGAATCGTTGGCAACACAACACTCCGCGCCGGCAAATTGATCCCGGCGGCCAGAGTCTCTGTGCAAACGCAGATCGAAAGCAGTTTCTGTTGGAACAGGTCTTCCACGATCCGCCGATAACGAGGCAGCACACCGGCGTGGTGGACTCCAATCCCTCGCATCAACGTTTGTTTGAGTTTGGGACCGGCACCCTCTGACCAGTCATGTTGACTGAGTTGTTCGGCAAGTTGTTTTTGTTGGTGCGAGTCGACTACTTTTTTGCCTTTGATTTGATCGGCAACTGTCCAGCACATTTCTCGGTTAAAGCAAAAAATCAATGCGGGCGTGTAGCGAGCATCCCCCTCCCCTTTTACCATCGACTCGGCGTGTTCCGGCAGCAACTCGTCATCGACCCAGTGGAAGCTGAGGGGAACTTTGCGATCGTGACTTTCTACCAGATTCAGTTTTCGATTCTGCCGCGTGGCCAGCCAGTTACAAAACTCCTGCGAGTTGCCTACCGTCGCCGAAATCAACAGCGACTTGACCTTCTCCGGCAACAGCCCCAGCCCAAACTCCCAGACGATTCCTCGCTCGCGATCGTTAAAGCTGTGAAACTCGTCCATCACAACCGCCCATACGTCTTCAAAGTCGAACGCTTCGCGGTGGAGCAATCGATTGAGAAGGATTTCGGCTACGACCACTTGGATCTTTGCGCCTGGGTTAACTTTACGGTTACCCGTGACCAATCCCACATCGTCGGCCGAAAAGCCCCATTTTTCTGCCGACTCGCAAAGCTCTTGGTACTTTTGATCGGTCAACGCAATTAACGGTGTCGTGTAATAGGCCGTTTTGCCCAAGTGTAGAGCTTCGAAAATGGCTGCTTCCGCTATCAGCGTTTTTCCTGTGCCTGTCGGGGCACAAACCAAAACACCCTGTTCGGACGAAAACCAACTGAACAGGGCCTCTTCCTGAACCGGATACGGCTCAAATGGGAGAGAATCGAAGTAGAGCTGGGCGATTTCGTCTCGGCGGTGTTGAAGATCTGACATTCGATCGTGGGTGAAGCAGCTAAGATCTGGGCCAAGCGACCAACGATTTAGTGCTTACGGGCCGTTTTTGATGAAGTATGTATTGGACTTTCCAATCGAGCTGCACACAATAGGATTGGAAAGACATTACAGGGTAGTTTTCACTTGAAAATTGAACCAGCACCAGTATAAGTAAAAGCGATCCGAAGCTCCCTGCTTTGATCGCAACTCAAGAACCCAAGAATTACAAAAGTCAGTTAGCAGAATATGATTGCCAGAAAATCAACTGAGATCTATCTCGATGCCAATGCCACCACTCCTGTTTTGGAAGTTGCGGCAAACGCAGCTCGTGAGGCGATGGAGTTTAGCTACGGCAATCCTAGCAGCACTCACGTATCAGGACTCAAAGCACGATTTATGCTCGAATCGGCTCGGGACTCGGTGCGCGAGGTCCTCGGTTGTGGCGAGGGGCAAATCGTTTTCACCAGCGGAGCAACCGAAGCGATTCAGATGGGTGTGTTTTCGACACTGTGCCACATTCGCGAGCAACGTGAGGGAAACAGTGAACCAGCCACTCCTCGATTGCTGATGTATGGAGCGACCGAGCACAAAGCGGTTCCCCAAGCAATCAAACACTGGAACCAGTTACTCAACATCAACAACCGTGTCGTTGAGATCCCCGTTGATGCGAAGGGGCAACTGGATTGTGACTTTATCGCCAAACACGCTGCCGAGACCGATCTCATTTGCACAATGGCGGTCAACAACGAAACAGGTGTGATCACCGATCTGGATCAAGTTGAAAAAGCGATTCGCGATCACAACACGGAGGCGATGTGGTTAGTCGATTGCGTGCAAACGGTCGGAAAGTCTCGATTGCGGCTTGCCGACAAGACGATCGATTACGCAACGGTCAGCGGCCACAAGATCTATGCGCCGAAAGGAATCGGGCTGTTGTACGTTCGCGAAAATTCACCTTTGATTCCGCTGATGGCAGGAGGCGGTCAGGAGCAGGGAGCTCGTGGCGGAACGGAGAACCTGCCCGGTGTGGCTGCGTTCGCCGCGATCATGTCTCAACTGGCAGCTTCTGAAACTCGTACGTTTGTACCAGAAGAAGTCCTACATAATTTTCGCGCCCAACTGGTCGAAGCGCTAACCGAAACATTCCCCACGATCGAATTCAACTCGCCACTGGACGTTAGCGTACCGACAACGATCAATTTTTCAGTCAAAGGGTTTGCCAGCAAAGAACTGTTGGATTTGTTCGATGCTGCCGGTATCCGGGTCAGCTCCGGATCAGCCTGCGGCTCCGCAGTCGTGGGTTCGTATGTTCTGGAGGCAATGGGCTTGCCGCGTTGGCAAAGTGATGGGGCGATTCGACTTTCGTTTGGACCACTCACGCTCGAGTCAGAGATCAATGCAGCTTGTGTTCGAATTAGACAAGCCGGACAGGCACTTTGCGAATCGTGTTTGCTTCCTTCAGCCGAGACCGATTGGGCAGTCGACGAAAAACTGGACGGACTGATCCAGCTAAAAAATGGCTCGATGTGTACTTGGTTGCTGATGGATTCGGAATCCGGTAACTGCCTTGTGGTCGACCCGTTTGACGAGCTTGCCGAACGTGCCGAGTCACTGATCCGATGCCAAAAAAGCAAAGTCTTGGCAGTACTCGACTCCCACGCCCACGTCGATCACGATTCATGCCGAAAAATGTTGCTGAAGGTTCTAGGTAGCTCCGCCACGGAAGATGCCGCTACCGAAGACGAACTCGGCTGGCCAGAAAAACCGGCTGGCACCGTCAAACTTTCCGACGGTTCAGAGGTGCCTTACATCAATTTTTCGTCCAAGTGGATTGTCGCTCAAGTCGAATTGCCGGGTCACACCCAAATTGGACGTGTTTACCTTGTGGGTCCAAAACGTGATGGAGAACTGGCGGCTCAAGATGTCGTATTCGCCTTTTCCGGAGACATGATCCTGATGGGCGGGATCGGACGAACCGATTTCCCTTGCAGCACCGTTGATGGGATGTTCGATTCGCTAAAACGACTGCCCAAGTTGATTTCTCCATCAACGATTTTGTGCCCGACACACGATTACAACAACGAGTTCGCAACGACTTTGGAAAGCGAACGATCTACAAATTCGTTTTTGAGCTCGATCCTTTGCGACGTAACTCCCATGACTCGCCAGGAGTTCCTGGACCGAAAACCCACAGTCGACGCGGGTATTCAGGATGCGACCAATTCAGAATTGGTCTGCGGATTAATCAAGGAGCCAAAAGGCGAGACATCTAACTCCATTAATGTGCCCCGCGATGAGCTGCATGCGTTTTTCGCCAAGCACAAAGAGGCTTGGATTATCGACGTTCGCGAACCGCATGAGTTTTCGTTCGCTCAAGACTGGTCAGAGCTTGGTTTTGAGAATCCACCGCAAAACGTGCCGTTAACTCGGTTAAGCGGTTTCCTGCCAGAACTTGTTGCTGCCACCCAAGCAACCAAGCGAGAAGTTATTTTTCTCTGTCGCAGCGGTAAAAGAAGCGGCGTTGCTGCAGAAGTCGCACGACGGTTTGGCGTTTCCACTGCTCGCCATGTCAGCGGCGGGATCGCACTCAACGTGACAACAAAAGGCGTCGCCGATGAATGGACACAACCGGGCTACATGATCTAGC
>CAZDBA010000217.1:0-6012 GCA_964503615.1 uncultured Pirellulaceae bacterium | reverse complement strand
AAACGCCCAATATTGGCTTCGTCAAAAGGAGCATCAACTTCGTCCAGCACGCAAAACGGGCTAGGGCGAAATTGGAAAATCGCCATCAACAGTGAGACGGCGGTTAACGCTTTTTCACCACCGGACAACAATGAATTGTTAAAACTGGGTTTGCCGGGCGGCGTCGCAATGATCTCAATGCCGGCTTCAAGAACGTCTACATCAGGCTCCAGCACAATATCAGCCTGCCCGCCGCCGAAAGTTTGTCGAAACAGCTTTTGAAAGTTCGTTCGGATCGCTTCCAGAGTTTCCACAAACAGTTTCCGGCTGTCGGTGTTGATCCGTTTGATGATTTTTTGCAAAGCCTCTTTAGCTTGAACCAGATCCTGATACTGCGAGTCCAATTTCAGATAGCGAGATTCCAACTCTTCCAGCTCCTGCAACGCGTCCATGTTGACGCTACCGATCTTTCCGATCGCCTGCCGAAGATAAGTAATCTCCTCGTCGATTTCGTTGCGCTGCGCGTCATCGCCCAGAACTCCATCGTCCTCCAGCGTTTGGATCTCGATGCCATAATCTTCCAAAAGCCGCTCAGACAACTGCTCACGTTCCATCACCAGCTGCTTGTTTCGCATCTGATTGTGATGCAATTCGTCTTGAACTTTGCGAACCCGATCTCGCTTTTCGTTCAAGGTTGCGGAAAACTGACGACGGATTTTATCGGCTTCGACCCGTTGCTCAGTTAAGGAAGTCAATTCATCTTCGATCGCATCCCGTTTGGCGACCAGTTCTGAAAGCTCTTTCTGCGCTGTCTCGACCGTTTGATCGGCAGCAGCAATTCCTTCTCGAGCCGACTCGACATGTTCCGTCAGCTCACTGTAGGAGGCCTGATGTTGCTCAAGCTCCTTTTGAGTATCCTCCGCACGCGCTTTTTTGTCTTCCAGGATCTGACCGGCTTTAGCCAGATCGACTTTGGCAGTAGTCGTTTTCGATTCCAACTCACGCAATTGAGTCTGTACCGAGGAATGGCCAGTTTCCGCAGTTTGCACCAACCCCAAGACGGTCGCGATCGTAGTCTCTTCGACCGCAATGCGATTTTGATTGTTGGTCAGTTGGAATTCCAACTCGCTCAGTTTGCCCGTCGACTCATCCAGTTCGCTATTCGTTTGCTCCAGGCGCTGGGTCGTCTCGTCCAACTGCTGTTGAGTGGCACTTGCTTTCGAATTCCGATCGGCGAGTGCTTTCGAAAGCTCTGTATTCTGGCTAATCAGCTTCTGCACACGTTTACTGTCGTCGGCCGATTTCTTTTTGCTTTCAGAAACATCCTGCTTAGCCAGCTGAATATCACTCGCCAACTGCTCAAGTTCCAAGCTGAGTGATCGAAGTTCACTACGCCGCGAGACCAGTCCCACCGCCGACGATTTTGGGCCGACGATAATCGTCCCATCTGATTCCAGGACTTCACCGTCCATCGAAACGAAGCGGACATCTTTGTTGCGATGTTCACGCAGGCGATTCGCATCGGCAAGTGTTTTCACCAGCCAGGTACCGCCCAGCAGTTTTCGTACGAAGCTCAAATGCGCTTCGTCGGCGTGGATCAGTTTGTCAGCCCGCCCCAAAACGGCTGGGTCATCGCTCAAATCTGCGTTGGGATCTGCTCCCAAGGTGGTTGGCGATTTCAGTTGGATGATTCCAACACGCCCTTTGATCTTTCGTTGTTCGTTTTCCAATTCGTCGATCAAGCGATGACCGTCGACGACGATATACTGCGCTGCCTCGCCCAACGCCGCATCTACGATCGCAGCATGCTTTACGTTGACTTGAACCAGATCCGCAACCAAGCCGACGACGTCACCCAGCGGACCCGAACGATTCTTTCTGGCCAAGTTCAAAAGCTCTTTGGCGCCAGCGTTGATGCCTTCTAACCGCTTCTCTAATTCCTCGATGACCTTTTTGCGCTGAGTCAAACCAGAATTGCGATTGTTCAACTCCGCCAAGTGTTCTTGATGCTGGCTGAGCTGTGATTGGGAATTTTCGGCCTGCTGTCGGGCTTCGGCCAAGTGCGTGTCACTTTCTGCAGCTTCGACCTCCAACGCCTCCTTCTTCGCAATCAGCTCATCCAACGCCGACCGTTTCGCGTTTGCGTTATCGGTCAACTCATTGACCTGCATTTGAAGCCGGTCTCGCGATTCGGTTACGGAATCGAACTGTGAACTGAATCCGCTAACTTGCTTGCCCAACTCGGCAATGAGGGTCAGCAATTCCGAGTGTTTACCGCGATTTTGTTGGGTTTCCGCATGCAACCGTTCGCTTTCCATGCCCAGCGAAGCGGTTTGATTCTCAATCTGTAACAAACTGGAGGTTGCTGAATCGTGAGTCTGTTGAGCGGTTGCCAACTCGTGTTGGCACTGGCCGATCCGCTGTTGCAATTCGGACTCGCGCTGGCCAAATTTTTCGAGTTGCGATTCCAGTTGTTGCAACCTTTCGCCCAAATCGGATGAGCGTGAGCGATTCAACTCGATTTGCGATTCTGTCTGGGCGATCCGTTCTCGGGTTTGATTGGAAAGCTCTTGCTGTTGAATAATTTTACCAGAGACGTTGTCCAGCTCGGTCTCAGTCTCGCGGGCTTTTGTTTGGTCTGAATCGAGATCGCCGTTCAACCGCTTTGCTTCGGCATCCAACTCAGCGATCTTGGTTTCCAGCCCTGAGAGTTTCGTCGAGAACGATCGCCAATCTTTTAACCCGACAAAAGTTCTCAACTCTTGCAAGCGATCGGAGAAATCTTTGTACTTGGCCGCTTTGGACGCTTGGTTCTTGACGCTGCGATAGCGGCTGCCCACTTCGTCAACGATGTCAGCCAAACGAACCAGATTCGTATCAACGCGATCCAAGCGTCGTTGGGCTTCGATCTTCTTCGCTTTGAAACGACTGATGCCCGCCGCTTCTTCGAAGATAGCTCGTCGTTCTTTGGCGCTGGACGACAGAATCCGTTCGACTTTACCTTGTTCGATCAAACTATAAGCGTCGGTGCCCACGCCCGTTCCGCGGAAGAGACCTTTAATATCTTTCAAACGACACGGTTCGTCGTTGATCAAATATTCACTCTCGCCACTTTGGTATACACGTCGCGTGACGTTAACTTCTTCTGCATCGAAATCGAAAACTCGGCGACTGTTATCCAGGACGATCGTGGCCGAGGCACTTCCGGCAGGTTTCCGCGAGTTGGCTCCGCTGGAGCCCTTAAAGATAACGTCGGACATATCCTTGCCGCGCAGAGATTTTGCGCTCTGCTCACCAAGCACCCACTTGATGGCGTCGACGATGTTTGACTTTCCACTACCGTTGGGTCCGACAACCACTGTAATCCCGGCAGGAAACTCAAATCGAGTTTTATCAGCAAAGCTTTTAAAGCCCGTGATTTCTAACGCTTTGAGCATAAAGTTCGCGTTGTTATCGCGTTCATAGTACTAACCTGTCACACATTTTTGTTCGCATTGGGAGTCCGGATCATAGAAGTCTGCCAAGGCAGTTTTTGGTTGCGAATTGTGCGATTTTTTTGAGCAACGCGGCGTTTGGGTTGGACGCCCAAAACCTACTTCGGTGCTCTTTCCTTCATTTTACTCCAAAGCCTTCCCGATTGAATGCTGCTTTTTTCAGTTTCTGGCGTATCTAGCTGGGCAATATCGTCCCGCGGGACCACTTTTTCCTGCTCTTCCTCTGGGCGGAAAAGGCCCGGAAGCGGAGCTGTGATGTACTTATTAGACTCTTCCTGCGAAGATCTGTCACCCCGATACCGACGGCGGCGTTTCGGAACCGCATCTACGACCAACCGGGTATTGAGCACCTCATTCTGTGCGGCGTCACGAAGCAACTCGTTGATCTGGCTGTAAGAACACCCCATCTCGGAAAGCAACGGGAGCAACTCGGCAAGCTGGGTTGAGGCGACTTTAACCACCTCACCAGCTCGTGGTAGATAACGCGTAATTTTTACCGAATCGTTGCCGATCCCTTTTACGGTCAATCCTGATTCGACATACAAAATATCATCACTTACCGTTTGGGCTTCGCCGAACAGAACAATCTCATTCTGCTTGGCTCGCGAGATGTGCAGCATCGGTTCGCTCTTGCTCGGCACAATGTTCATCACGAAATCGGATAGCACTTCGCCTCGAACCAAAGATGCAAATGGCGATTGAGCTTTAAGACTGCGGAACGCACCGTAACGAGTCTCTGCACTTTCGACATGCAACAGCTCAGTGAGTGCCGTGGTGGACTCCTGTTTGTTCAGCGTTGCTAAAGCGGTCAACGCATGCCAACGAAACGCCGGTTCGGTTTCCGCAGCTTCCAACAATTGCGGAACGCCGGTCTCATCGTCCAAATATGCTAAAGCTTGAGCCGCATGAAAACGTACTTCAAGGTCAGGATTCTTGAGAGCACGCTGCAAAGCAGGAACCCCCTCTTCCCCCATCGCCTCTAGCCGAACCGCAGCCGTTTTACATTTTGAAGGTTCGTTGAGTTCCTTGTCCAATTGAGTCAGTCTTTCTACACGATCGTTCACGTTTTCGTTGTAGGCCGTGTTCTGGACCGCTTGCAGGAATCGACCGATGTTGTGTTTGTATTCGCGAGGGACCACTAATTCGATTAACTTGTCCGTTTTCGCAGTCGCACACCCGACGCGCCCTTGGTTTTCGACCGTTGTGAACCGCTCGTTGATCGCTGCAGCAATATCGGAAGAGGTACGGAAAGTATGGTTGTCGGTACGAATGGTCAGGCCCAAAGGTCGGTCTTCCGTTGCAATCCCGCCGCCTAGCACCCAACCACGAACATGATTGGATTGATCCTGACGACTTTCAAACATCGAGTCGATCAGGATACTGCCCTGCCCCAGTCCTAAAACATGACCCTCGCGAACTCTGCGGCCTAAAACTTGTAGAGTACGCAAACGGGTTCGGCTCAGGCGACCATCGAACAAACTTGTCGTATCCGATTTCGGAGCGGTGCGAATTTCCAGATCGAAGTTGTCACCTTTGCGAATGCCTGGCGGCAAGTATCCTTTTACCAAGACCATCGAGGTATCATCATCGGCCAGTAACGTTTTGGGGTTATCAATATCTTCACGCGAGGAAAGTTCTTTTGTGAGATGGTCTGTTTGCCAACCCGGTTTCGGATTGCTGCCGGTCCCATCAAGGTTCCCAGCCAATCCGACACCTTCAATTTTTGCGTAGTTGTTCCCCCAAACGCCGGTGACCAAACCGACATAATTCGTGGAAACGACAGGATCATCTGCAAACGCTAACAAGTTAGCTTCGGTATCCTCAGGGCTCTGTGCTCGCCGCGTGATGTTCTGACATCCCGTTGCACCCACCAACGCAATCGTTCCGCACAGGAATACGCGCCGGCTAAAATTGTCTCGGTATGTTTGTCTTCGCGAATTGGATGTTCGCTTTTTCATAACTGCCTTCCATGGCACAGATTAAAACTAACTTCGCACAAAGCCCATGCGAGCGATTTCGAGGCGGAGAGTATGGGTGAATACGAATTCCAACAATGGAAAGTTTTACCGCTAGCGTTTTAAAACCAGCGAAAACTGAGGGGCTTCTTTTTTACCCACACTCGCCATACCGCCATAACAGCTCGGCCTATTCAAGGATCATGCCAGCTAACAGAGCGATGATCCCGAACAGGCTTGTGGTAATAGCCCAATTTAGCATCGACGTCGGCATGAACCACTTTGCTCGTTTCAAGTTCGAGATTCACCGTCGCCGGCACAAGTGGCAAACCGCCGCAACCGCCGGCGCGAACTGACTTGGGATAAATTTAACGGGATGTTACGTCGCTGTCCCGCTCCCCAATCCGCGTATATCAGCACCACGCGCAAGCGAGTGGGCTTCCTGCTTTCCGAATCACTCGCTTGCTTGCACGTCGTGCTGGTATTGGGAACACTCGCAGCAAGAAAAAGACAATCTAATTGAATGGATCTTCGTCTGATGATTGGGAACGACCAAAAGGATCATGATCATCGTCGCCAAACGG
>CAZDBA010000216.1:0-6069 GCA_964503615.1 uncultured Pirellulaceae bacterium | reverse complement strand
CTCAGGCCCCTGATTTTCTGTCGCTTCGAGCGTTGGGGAATGGTGCCGGAGTATGAGTCTAAAAGCTAAAAGACGCCCCCGCCCAAACCGTATCCGCCGATTCCTCCACCACCAAACCCTCCACTATCACCTGGAGAACCAAAGCCCCCGCCGATCTGTCTTGGGCTGGGCAGTTGGATAATCTTCGATTCTGCGAAGCTGGGCGCGTTGTCCGCTTGGGCAATCGTGGTTGAATTGCCTGCCAACTGCAAAGTACCGTTCAGGTATTTTCGAATCCTTCGCTGAATCGGGTAGGACTGTGAAACGGTCAGCAATCGTCGGTTACCAAAATTGTTAATTATGATTGTTCCATCACCATTGGTGTCATCCCAATCGTCTACAGCGATGGAGTCTTTGATCACGTATTCGATATTCTCTGGCATTGCCGACACATCGTATGAGATCGTGACGAAATATTCTGGGGCATCTGCATCATCAAGGGAGACTATCGAAAGTCGCTCATCCAACATTACGAGGATGGCGTTTCTTTCTCGCAAAGTTCCTTGTAGCGACTCGTAAAGTGATGCTGTAGGGTGCGTAAACGAGAGCTGGTCCTCTTCGGTTAGATCATCGTCAAAAGCAGATGGTTCCAGCCAGACAGACAAGCCAATGTCCTCCAACAAGTACAACATATCCCGACAAGACATCTGACCGGTAAGACGGTTCGGGTAGGATTGTTCCAGTAGGCTTTCCCAACGTTGTTGACGATTGGTCAGGCTGGTGCGAACGTTAGAATTCTCGTTTGGAACCTTGATCGTGGAGGTACCTTGAATGCCGCCGACTTGAATAACGGTCGAGCCAGATTGGGCTAAGGTGTGTGAACAATCGAGCCAGAAAAATACGGCGCAGATTGCGACAAAACGAAGTTGGAAATTCATTTTTATTTCTTGATTAACGAGCCCCTGCTACCTAGTATAGACTTTCGACGTTGCGAATACAAATTTCCCAAGCCCATTTTCGAAACTAAAACGGCTTCGGGTGTGTTTTCGAATCGCGAATCGAAGGGGCAGACAACTTGGAGATCATTGATGCGGTTTGTCCCTGTTTCTATGCGCGGATTACTTTCTGTTCGAGGTTTACGGCTTAACCTCATTCAAACTAACTCTCTTGGCAGATTTTTGCTGATTGGTTTTCTGTTCGGTAGTCTGACCTCGTGTGCTTGGGGGCAAGACGAGAAAGCTCCAACAGCTGCAAGTTCGAGTGATGACAAGCCAAGCGTCGAGGAAGATACTGGAGAGTACAAAGTTGTTGATCCGCCGCCAGTCACTCGGATCATTATGTTCAACTCGGGTTTGTCTCAAGTCTTTCATGAAGGAACCGTTGAGGGCAATCGACGTGTCAACATGCGGTTCAGTGAACACGATGTTGATGATGTTTTGAAAAGTCTGGTTTTTGAAGACAACAGTGGTGGTGTCGTTCGCTCGGTAGAGTACAACCCGGCTCCAGACAATCAAGACGTCGCTGCAGAAAGTTTAGGGCCTGCTATGACACTTGCGCAGACTTTGCAAAAGTATCGCGGCGAGACGGTTGAGATTCAGGTCAAAGACAGAAAACTCAAAGGTTCGATCTTGAGTGTGGAAAATCGTCAGACCCGCGATGGTTTCGTCGAGACGTTAACTGTTGTTAACGATGAGGGCTTTGTTTCGGTCGCACTTAGCGAATTTGACTCGATTAATTTTGACAATGAGAAACTTCGAGATGAGTTTACGCTTGCCATGGCAGGCTTGCAAAAATCGCGCCTTGCCAGTTCGAAAGAACTAAACCTGCTGTTTGAGGGCCAAGCGGAACGGGATGTTCGGTTTAGCTACAACGTTGACGCTCCTATTTGGCGGATGACTTATCGGCTGGAAGTTGGCGAAGATCAATCATCGCTTCAGGGATGGGCGCACATCGACAATGTGACAGGCGTAGATTGGAAAAATATCCGTTTGGATCTTCGCAGTGGTAGGCCGCAATCGTTTCACGCCGACCTGTTCGCACCTGTTTTGGTTGAGCGGATGGGAGTGGGGTTGAACGTGTTCGATTTGCCACGTGATAAACGGCTGATCACAGATGAGTTTTCTCGCAATCGAGGGAAGTCTGGATTTGGCGGCGGTGGATTCGGCGGTTCAATAGGCGGAGGAGGGTTTGGCGGAGCAGGGTTTGGCGGAGGCACAGAGAGGAATACTGAGGAATTCGATATTACCTCCGCGATTCGCGCGGCCAGCTCAGTAGGTCGCTCCAGTAAGATGGTTCGTTTTGAAATCAAAGAACCGGTCAGTTTAGCTGCGGGGCGAAGTGCGATGTTGCCTGTGTTGACCGAGGAAATTCCGGTCAAGCTTTACACGATGTTTGACCGAACGCGCAATGCGGCTGTTGCAAGTATGGTTGTTCAGATCAAAAATCAATCACAAACCGCGTTGATTCCTGGCCCTGTTTCGCTTTATCAGAATGGCGACTTTGTCGGCGACGGCGCACTGGGTCGAATCGAAGTCCAGCAGACAGCTGAGCTGGCTTACGGAAACGATCTTTCTGTGAGTTTGCGAGTTGAGAACGATTCGGAGGTGGTCAAAATAGACTCTGTCAGACTCGAAAATGATTCCGCGGTTCTTCAAAAGTCAATTACTCAGAAATCGACCTATCAGTTTTCGAACAACGACTCATTGCCAAGGAACTTTCTCTTGAAAACTTCGTTGCGCGAAGAGGATGTTCAGCCTGAGCCTGCAAAAAGGCGAGACAATATCGGCTACTATTCCGTCGATTGCGCTGCTCGATCAAACGTGCAACAACAGATTGTACAGAGTCGTATTGAGACTGAAAAAATTGCTTTGAAATCGGTTACTTTTTCCGACCTCAAACGATGGAGAAAGGCAGGTTCTAAAATCGCTCCGGCGTTAGAAGATGCAGTGGTGAAAAACGAAGTCGACTTTAAAACTGCGTCACGCAAAAAATTTGCGAAATGGAAAAAGGATGGAGCAAAGATTGGAGACGAACTTGAAGCGCGACTTCAACTGTTATTTGAGGCCCAAGACGTCGTGACCAAAATTAGTGAACAGCAAGCACATGTGTTCCAGCGTATTTCCGGAATTCAGCAAGAACAGACCCGGATCGCCGACATTATTAAAGTCTTGCCGGCCGACTCGCCAGCGCTGACTCGCTACTTGGAAAGTCTTGCAAGAACTGAAAAGGAATTGGTTGACGAAAAAGAAAATCAGGCCCGGATCAGGCAAGATTTGAAAGCGGCTCAAGACCGAGTTGCCGAGATGAAATAGAGCCGGTTTCGTGTTTCCCCGGTAGGTAGTTTAATTGCCCAGTACGCCTGTTGCGAATAAAGTTCCCAACAATAGAGACGCGGCCAGAAGTAAAATAGTTTTGATTCGAGCGCCCCAGTTGACTTTTGCGTTCCGGATCGAGCAGCCAATCAGTTGGTTGGCGTCAAATTCTCCAGTCTTGCTCATTTTTTCCCGCCTGTATTTTGGTTGTTGTTGATAGCAATAGTGATCTGACGGTCACTCACTCCGATTGCTTACCGCCGTTTTTTTGATTTTAGTTTTGATCTTGAAATCGAGAGTTGAGGTTGAACCAAAGAAGGGCACACCATTGAGGTGTGCCCTTCTTTGATTAAAAGCTAACTAGCTTGGGGATGGGACCACTCAGCCAACGCAAGCTAGTTGCCTTTCGATATTCGAAATAGCTAACTCAGTCGTTCGATAGATCGACAAAAGCTGTCCCAATTTGGTGATCTCAAGCGCTTTGCCAAGATTTGAACTGACGTGTGTCAGATAAATTTGACTGGTACTACCCTTCGCCATTTTTCGTGCTTTCAACAACGATTGGAAATTTCCATTGTTGAGATGACCAAGCTTATGGCATTCGACAATTATGTTCTTATAACCAACTTCGACAAAGTCGCCGACGCAATCGAAAAAGTAATTACGATCCATGTCGGTGAACTCGCCACTGACTTCGATGATGATCGTAGATTCCGAATAGGGAGTTGAAACGAAATCAATCATTGTGGTCCTCTGTTGTTGCGTGTGTCTGTCAACGCTTAATCGTCTGAAACTTGCCCTTAGGACGGTGGGTTAACTTACTTTCTTACCCCCAGCTGATTCGATTTCTCAAAGTATTTTATCTTCACATTTAAGCCTCTTTTTCGTTGGTTTTTTGGGTTTGCTGGCATCTCGCAAAACAAGTAAGACTTCAAATGTTCGGTGCATCTGAGCGCCCTGTGGCACGGAGTTTGGCCGTATAACAAATCAGCAGCAATAAGGAAATTGATATGAGATTTACCAACCCAATCATGGAACCAGGACGGAATGTTAAAGTCACAGGTATTATTGGAGCGAGTGTCGCGCCATTGGCAGCGTTGATCGCAATCGTTGCGTTGGCCTTGGTGCCTTCTGTGACTTACGGGCAAAACGATTTACGCCAGTTAGATGCCGACGAGCAAGCTAACGTCAATGTGTTTCGCCAGTCCTCGCCATCGGTCGTAAATATTACGACTGCCAAAGCAATTACTGCTCCCAGCAGCGATGTTACGCTGAATCTCGGGCGGATTCCTGCTGGAACAGGGTCAGGCTTTTTGTGGGATCGGCAAGGTCATGTTGTGACCAACTACCACGTCGTCAAAGGCTCGGACTTTGTAAGAGTAAAACTTACCGACGGAACTGAATGGGATGCAGAAATACTGGGTGTAGCGCCTGAGTTCGATATTGCTGTATTAAAGATCAATGCCCCAGAAACAAAGCTCATTCCATTGGCAGTTGGACGTTCCGATAATCTGTTGGTCGGTCAGAAAGTTTTCGCAATCGGTAATCCGTTTGGGTTGGATCAAACTTTGACAACAGGGATCGTCAGCGGACTGGGGCGTGAAATCAACAGTCAAAGCGGTGAAAAGATTCGCGGAGTGATTCAAACGGATGCGGCGATTAACCCCGGAAATTCAGGCGGCCCTTTGCTCGATAGTCAAGGCCGTTTGATCGGGGTGAACACGGCGATTCTTAGCCGTAGTGGTTCGTCAGCAGGCGTGGGGTTCGCAGTACCTGTGAATACCGTTGAGGCGACTGTGCCACTATTGATTAGTGGCGAGATGGTTGATCGCGGATACTTGGGCTTGGCCCTGGCCCCGATGCAAATTGCCAAACAAGTTTCTGACGAGGGGGTCGTGATTCTGGGAATCGCCCAGGGCAGTCCTGCCGCGGATGCCAATCTTCGTTCGACCCAAAGGGATGGCGAGGGGGAAGTGGTTTGGGGCGACGTGGTGATAAGTCTAAACGGTCTGCGGATTACAGATTCCGAGGCTTTGCTCGTTCGTTTGCAAGAATTTCACGCTGGCGACGAAGTGGTCTTGGGGGTCAAACGAGGCGAAGAATACGCTCGAGTTCCGATTCGACTGAGCTCGCGCCCGAACGTGGACAGTGGGAATGATACGATGCCCAACTAGGAAAGAATTAAATTTAAAATTGAGACTAATAATTCGGCTGCTGGTTCGTTGTACCATTGGAGGTCTGCCAGTTAACGTTCAAATAAACAGCGGAGGTTTTTTATGAGATATTGGATTTTTCTCACGTTGGTGACTGCTGTGGTGATTGGTTGCGATTCTGAAACGCCAGTGAACGATTCTGTTATTCAAACTCCACAGCTCGAAAGTGTTCCGGAAATTCAAGAGATGGATAACCAGACCCCTGACTCTGCCCCTTCGCTTTTTCGCAAAAAAGAATTCAACTGCAATACACTAGCCGATGCGGTTAATCACTATGTCGCACTTGGCGAATCAGCCGCAGTTCGTGAACTCAACTCGTTCGCGCAGCCAACACCGGACTTTGCCAACGGGATAGACATTAACGAGCGGATTGGGTGGGTTTGCAGAATTCTTTTTGAAGCAGAAAATGATCCAATCCGACAGCCAGGTTTTGGTGGACTCGGTTTGCCATACCGCTCTATGCCACTCGAGAAATGGCCACTCTATCCTGTGGCTAAGTCAGGGGATACTTACTGTGTCCTAGCCGAAGGTTACTCACTCGCTGGAGTAGCCGAGCCGGTTTCAAG
>CAZDBA010000215.1:0-6250 GCA_964503615.1 uncultured Pirellulaceae bacterium | reverse complement strand
CGAACTAACTCGAGAGAGCAAGACTCAAACGGCAGAGTGCTGTACTAATGAACTGCCAGTAATTCACCATTCCCGGAGATGTGGCCCAGCTTCGGTTCCATCCATCAGATAGAACGAGTTATCACCCTTTGGGCCGGTCGGCATCGGAACGCCGTCGGGAATGATGAAGGAAAGACTCTCGCAACCCCGAAGACCATTTGGAAGTTCGACTTCATCCAAAACCACGTAGGTTTTGCCAACGCGCATACGTGTTTCAATTCGGAGTTCAGGAGCGATATCGTTCAATTCTTCACTGGCCTTTTCGATCCAACCGTCGATGTCTTCCTGAGTGGCAAGTCGCAACTTGTTTTCTTCTACTAGAGCAATGACCGCCGCTAGACCGGCAATCGGCTTCTCTCTATCCACCCCCTGAAGGTTGTAATCAGCGATCGAATAAGTGTCGAAATACAAAATGTCGTCTTCGTCCGGTCGTTCGCCCAAGTAAAAAACTCCATCTGTCTGTCGATGACTTCCGTAAAAATTATCGACCTTGCGACCGTATGATTTTTTCAGCATCGCTATCATGTCGAGAAGTCTCCTGTCAGCCTTATAAGCAACAAAAGGCTCGAAACTTCCTTTTTGAGCATGAGTGGAAATCTCCAGAGGTATTCCTGCGTCCAATCCAATTACAGCTTGGCCATAGTTACCGCTGACCATTACCCCGGCGATTTCTGTGTCTTTAGTTGCTCCAATTCGCCAAACGGTCGGAAAAAAAGCCGTCAACACAAGGACAACTGGTTTGTCAGGAATATTGACGACCACTTCTGCTTGGCTGACTCTATGGCCGCTTTCGTCTAGCTCGACATCAACCAGCTCTTCCTGTCCACAATGAATTCCGATTGCCTCGATTCCAAAAGTATCAACGATTGGCCCGAGAGGCGTATCGACCAGTTGAGCGAAACTGGCAGTCGAAAGGATAAGTAGAGTCGCGATTGATAAGACTAATTTACGCACTGAACGACCTTCGAATTTGATAGAAATCGGGTGCACATTCAATTCCACCTTTTCCACACTAATTCTAGCGGGTACAAAATTTCAGGTCAAATTTTCGCCTCAATCGAGATTTGAATGAGACGAGATCGCCGTCCGGTAAGACCAAAACCGGTTTGACCGATTTGTTAAATATCTTGAGGTTTGCTTTGTCCACTTCGGGCAGGTAAAGTCACCACGATCAATTCAATGAGCGCTGCCATGATTGCGGTTGCAACTCGGTGATTGGCATCGACTTTGGGTTCGCTAACGAACGTGAACAGGTAGTATCCAAATACGAATCCTGCCGCGAGGAGTCCAAGCAAACGGGCCGATTTGGTTTTACCAAGCCAGAATAGAAACCCTGACACGATTCCCATCAGTCCCGTCGCGCCACAAAAGTAAAACGCATTCGGTTTGAATGCCGCAGCTTCGATACACCGCTCAAGTCCGGTCCAGATTACGACCAATGCGAACGCAAAAGTAAACAGCCAGCGCCAGTCTCGTGATTGCAATTCGATCGGTGTTGTCATCTGGGTTCCAGCGTTCTGTGCTGCTTCCTCGCTTACGCGTCGGGTTTCCAGTAGGCTTAGCGCCTTCTATTCAGCGATTTCGGCCATTACCGATTCGTCGATGTTGAAGTTGGCTGAGACGTTTTGAACATCGTCGTGGTCGTCGAGCGCTTCGATCAGCTTGAGGACCTGTCGAGCTTCGTCCGCATTCAAATCGACAGTGTTTTGTGGAATCCGGGTTACGCTTTGACTGACCCGCGGGATCTCAGCTGCTTCGAGTGCATTCAAGACATCGCTGTACGCCTCCGGTGGGCAGACTACTTCGTATGTTTCGTCTTCTGATTTGATGTCTTCGGCTCCCGCTTCGAGCACGATCTCCATCAGGTTCTCTTCTTCGACTTTGTCTGTTTCGATCAGGAACAATCCTTTGCGATCAAACAGGTAGTTTACGCAACCGGTGGCTCCCAGTTTGCCGCCTCCTTTTTCGAAAACCTTTCGCAATTCAGGAGCGGTTCGGTTTCGGTTGTCGGTCAAGATATCGCACAACACGGCCACGCCAGCTGGCCCATAACCTTCGTAGAGGATCTCTTCGAAGGCGACCATTTCCATCTCACCGGCGCCTTTTTTGATCGCCCGTTCGATGTTGTCTTTGGGCATGCTGACCGCACGAGCGTCGGCGACAAGCGTTCGCAGGCGGATGTTGACGTCAAGGTCGCTGCCGCTTTTGGCGGCGACCATAATCGCCTTACTCAGCTTGCTCCACTCCTTGGCCCGTTTGGCGTCGGTGGCAGCTTTTTTATGCTTGATGTTTGCCCATTTACTGTGTCCAGCCATTTTTCGTTGTCCTTAGTTTTTTGGCTCTTTTGACGTAAATAGCATTCGGCCGTATTCGCTAGATTGAAGTTTGTAACGCAACTAGCGAGGTTTCTTTTTGGCCAATCGCTTTGTGGGTGATTTCTTTTTGGATTTTGATTTAGCAGCCTTTTTTGCCGGCTTTGATTTTTTGGTTGCCTTCTTTTTTGCTGGCGCCTTTTTAGCAGTTTTCTTAGCAGGCTTTTTCGCAGCCTTCTTCTTTGCTGGCGCTTTCTTTTTTGCCGGAGCTTTCTTTTTCGCAGGTTTGGATTTCTTAGCCGGCTTTTTCGTTGGGACTTTCTTGGCTGATTTCTTTGCAGCTTTTTTAGCCTTTTTCTCTTTCGCCTTCTTCTCGGCGTCTATCTTCTCCTGAGCTTTGGCTCTCGCCTTTTCTGCTCGAGTTGGTGGCTTGGGTTCTTCTTCGGCGGTCGGATCTACAACCGGTTCCTCGACAACCTTTTCCTCTTCTGTTTTCTTTTTCGCGCCCCGTTTGGGGAATCGCTCCTTCGCATCGGAATTGATCTCCAGAATGATCTCCCGGATTTTTTTGCTATGAGGCGACTTGTAAAACGCAACGGCCAGTTGATGCACAAGCGAGCTGAACTCAACCCCTTTTGCCTTGGCGATCACACGCGATAGGCCAGGGATCTTTTGTTTTTCCAATTCAGATTCGGTGATCGCTCCGATGACGTACAACAGGTACAGCAGAGCCTTGTCGACCGGGATCGCGTGGCCAGCCAATCCCGATTGAGCCGTGTAGGAAACGATAAACGGAGTGATGCCGCGATACTTCTCCATCGTTTGCATGGCGCGGCCGAGGTTTTCACGCTTGAGAAAGTCCAGATCAAACTGATAGTGCGCCTCGAACATCCCATGCAGGGTTCGTCGCAGTCGCAATGCGGCGACCTCCGGTTGGTAAACCTTCTTCATGACTTCGGCCAACTCTTTGACCGTGGTCACGCGGACTTCGTTCCATTCAAAGTAGTCTTGTTGCAGCTTGGCGAACACTTCGTCCGCCGATTCGTAATCGGTGTCTTCCAGGCAGCATGCGTAAAGCATGTGTTCCATCACGGACCGATCAGCAGGCGGCTTGATCAGTTCGAAATGCTTTTTGGCGACTTTGAAGAGCTTGTTAATTAAGGCTGCACGGTTGGTCGAAGCTGACATGTGTTTCTATTTTCAGGTTTCAGTGGGTCGGTCTGAGGCCATGAGGCGACGTAGTATTTTGATCGGAAAAATCTAAGTTTCCATAGGTCCTGCGCCATTTTCTTCGGCGAGTTCTGGCTTTGCTTCCAAAGTCTCGTCGGGGGCGGCTGGGTCCGGTAATTCTGAATTTTCGGTTGCTGTTTTCGTTTCGGATTCGTCCTTAGGCAGGACCTCGTCCAGGATTTTGGCAACCAGCATTGAGTTCTTGACTCCCTCGTCCAGTACAAACTGAAGGCGAGGCGTGTACTTGGTATCGATTCGCTTGCCGACCTTTTGCTGGAGGTATCCCGTAGCGTTACGAAGGCCGGTTAAGCACAGATTTTGCTTTCCCTTTTCTTCGTGCATCACGCTAACGTGAACTTTCGCCAGTCGTAGATCAGCGGAGACTTCGACAAAGGTCACCGTCACATTGCTGATGCGCGGGTCTTTAAGATCGGTCAAAATAGCCATGCTCACCACCTCTCGGATGGCTTGCGCGGCTTTCAGGACTCTGCGGGAGCTCATGGCGACCTCTGGCTGTTAAGGGACGATTGAATGCGGGGTAAGATAAACACGGGACACTCAAATAGGTTGATTGAGTTTTCGTAACTGCTTATTTTTGCAACTGCTTATTTTTGCAATTCCAGTTTTCTGGCGACTTCTTCGATTCGGAAGGCTTCGAATGTGTCGCCTTCTTTGATGTCGTTGAAACCGGCAAGTTTGATACCGCACTCCATGCCACGCTGAACTTCCTTGGCGTCATCTTTGACACGCTTTAACGTTTCGATTGCGTATTCGCCAATCACTCGGTTGTCCCGGATGACCCGCATACGGCAATCGCGAAGGATCGAACCTCGCATCACACGGCAACCGGCAATCGTGCCCGTTTTGCTGATGCTGAACGTTCGCAAGACCATCGCCATGCCTTGTTCGACGATCTGTTCTTCAGGTTTAAGTCTACCTTCCAAACTCGCTTTGATATCGTCAGTGACCTTGTAAATGATGTCGTAGCGACGCACTTGAACCTGGAGTTCATCGGCCAGCGAGCGAGCGGCTTCGTCAGGCACCACGTTAAACGCGATGATCACCGATTGGGTTGCCTGAGCCAGTCGAACGTCGCCCACGGTCACGCCGCCGACTAGCGCCTGGCGAATTTCGATCGCAATTTCCGGATGCTTGATTTTGCTAAGCTCCTTTTTAATCGCTTCGATCGAACCGCGAACGTCTGCACGAATGATAAGGTTCAATTTGATCACGTCTTCGGCGCGACCAAGCGTTCCTTGCTCGACTTGTTCCATAAACGTTTCAAAGTCGACCATGGTTGTGATGCCACCCACGCGTCCGAACCGCAATCGGTTGGCACATGATTCGGCGATCGAGCGAGCGTCTGCGATGTCATCTAACACGTAGAACTTGTCACCGGCTTCGGGCGCCACGTCCAGTCCGGACAGGTTGACCGGCGTAGAAGGACCGGCTTTCTTGAGCTTCTTTTTGGGGTGCAATGTGTCGTACATTGCTTTTACGCGACCGTGACCCTGTCCGCAAACCACGACGTCGCCGACGTTCAGCGTTCCGCCTTGGACCATGATTTTGGCCATTACACCGCGGTCCGATTCCTGTTCCGCTTCGAGGCAGGTACCGTACGCCTCTTGTTTCGTATCGGCCTTGAATTCCTGCAATTCCGCGATCGTTAGAATCGTTTCCAGCAACTCGTCCAGACCATCGCCTTTGATGGCGCTGGTGCGGACCAATTCGATATCGCCGCCCCATTCACTTGGCAACAACTCATGCGCCGCGAGGTCCTGCATCGCTTTGTCCGGATTGGCACCGGGCAAGTCGATTTTGTTGAGTGCGACAACGATCGGTACATCAGCGGCTTTGGCGTGACTGATTGCTTCTTCGGTTTGCGGCATTACACCATCGTCTGCGGCGACAACCAAAACGGCGATGTCGGTGACGTTTGCTCCACGGGCTCGCATTTCGGTGAACGCTTCGTGCCCCGGTGTATCAACAAACGCGATCGAACGACCATCTTTTTTGACTTCGTAAGCACGGATGTGTTGGGTAATCCCGCCTGCTTCGCCTGAGACGACATCGATTCCAATCAACGCATCCAGCAAAGATGTTTTTCCGTGATCGACGTGACCAAGGAAAGTCACAATCGGTGGTCGCAACGTTCCTGTTTCTTTTGCCTTTTCCGCAAGCTCATCGAACTTGGCCATCAATTGGTCTTCGAGCGACTCAGGCGCGCGAACGTCGATGTTCTCCAATTCGAAATGTCCAACAAGCAATTCTACGGCGTCATCACTCATGATCGAGTTGATGTTTCCGGTGAAAGTCTCATCGATGGACTGAATCGTCAGCAGGACTTTTACCGCTGAAATTCCGGCTGCTTCGGAAAAACTACGAACGCTACAAGGCATTTGCAAAACGATGTCGTCTTTTCGAGGTGCCGCCGTGTTTGCCGCCGGTCCCTTTCGGTTTCGACGTTGCCGCGAAGGGCCGCGGTAACGATCGTCGTCACGGGGACGCCGCCGCTTGGGGCGATTTTGCCGAGTCGCGCCGACGCCAAAGTCGACATCTTTTTTGTCTTTGGAGCGGTCTTTGCGTCCACGACCTGTGCCGCGATCGGGCATTTCACCCAAGACGTCGGGTCCACCCGTACGTCCGCCTCGTCGCTTTTTGCCGCTCTC
>CAZDBA010000214.1:0-6360 GCA_964503615.1 uncultured Pirellulaceae bacterium | reverse complement strand
GTGTGCTCGAAATATCAACACAGGCATCGTCTAATTCAGATTCCAAGTCGGAAAATTCCTCCGGCAAGTTGGCAAGCTGCTCAAACCCTGTTGGCTCGGCAAACTCCTTGTCCCCGTAATCGGGCAACTCAACTTCAGGTGCGGCATCATCGACAATCTCGAAAGGGATTTTGAGTTCAATTTTCTCTTCTCCACGCAGGATTTGTACGACGATCTCTTGTACATCTTCATCTCTCGCGGCAACCATAGCCTCTCGTAAGGCTTGCAAGGATGTGGTTTCCATACCATGCACCGATTCGATGACGTCATTCGTTTTGACCCCATGCTTTTCCGCAAGACTATCAGCTTCGAACCTACCAACGGTGACTCCCGTTTCCGCATCCTCGGAGCCCCGAAATCCCAGCGCTGGAACGCTTGGACCTGATTGAGTAAAACGCTTTTCACGGTTCAGTTCATTCCAAAACTTCTTGAAGGTGTCGATTTGGACTTCGAAGTTTTGCTCCATGTCATCCGTGATCCTAGAGTGGATACCAATCACACGGCCGTCGAGATCAAAAAGTGGTCCGCCTGAATCTCCAGGTTCCATGAGTGCAGTTGATTGCAGCATTCTGGTACCGCCGCCGTCTCGGGCAAGGCGGCCAAACCGAACCACAGGAGCCAGTCGCGCCTTTTGGCCACCAGGGTAACTGATGCTTAGGCAAGGTTGATTTTGCACTAGCGATTTCGATTCCCCCATCTGAGCGTACGGCAGGTCATCAAAGTCGGATGTAATTTGCAGCAGCGCACAGTCCGCTACCGAGTTTGATCCTTTGCCACGAGCATCAAAGCGGCGGCCGTCGGGAAGCAATACCTGATAATCCCGGCCCGGTTGTACCGCGTGTCCGGCGGACAGAACGTGGCCCTCTTTGCTGACAATCACTCCACTAAACAACCCCACTTCGGGTCTATTCGCTGATGAAATAGACACCACGGCTGGCGATACGGACTCGATTGTGGAATAGATCTTCTTTTGTAAAGCAGCGACATCAAAATCGTTCGCACTTAACGTCGTTGAACTTACGAGCACAAAACAGATACAACGGAAACAAAGATTACTGAACATTCAATTACCACGTGACAGAGAGTAAGGATATGCGTGTCGCCTATATATTATATTATTGCTGAGTTGCGGAAGGAAACGCAAATATTGAAGATAGAAGCTGGTATCGTGCTGTCGACGCAACCCAACTTTAATAGCGATTCCGGGTTTACTCCGATCACCTAACGCAGCCAATGCCGAACGCGAATAACCAGTTTAAATGCCGAATGCCGCCACGGCATTGATTTTTCACGTACTACTTGGTGTCAGGTTCGGTTTCGGGAAGACTTTTGATTGCAGGGTAATTCAAAAGGTAAGCGGATCGTTTTTCAGCGAACTCTCTTAGACTGCCTGCCGCAGCCGGGTGATCCAGACTTGTCGCTTTTTCGAACGCCTCGTCTGACATTAATTTTCTTGAGTCTTTCTGGACTTCCTTCTCGATCAACAATTTGGCTTTTTCGACTTGGAGATTCATCTTGTCCCACGCGATATGATCTTTCGCAATGGCGCGCACGTATTGCAAGTATCTTTGCTTAAGCTCATTGTTCGCAAGTAATTTGCTGCGAAGCGGAAACCGCTCTTGGTCCATTCCGACCAACGGATCTACCTCGTAACCGGAACCTCCAGCATTTCCATTTTGAGGAGGCGGGCCACCCGGACCACCTTCGGCTCCAGGAGGCCGTCCTTCACCCGGAAAACCTCCGCCCGGTCGACCAGGACCGCGCGCACCACCTCGACCGCCTGGACCGCCGGGCCCTCTTCCAGCTCGCTTGGCGCGGAACGACTCGTTCATATCGTGTGGAATCACATGAAACTTGCCATGGGGGTCAAGATAAAGACTGTAATCGCTCGCTCTTGTCCAATACCCGTCACTATTAATTAGTGCGACATCAGCGGCAAGGAACCAAAGCACTCCATCCAAATTCAGAATCGGTTCCAGTTTCTCAACCAACTGATCCGCTGGCGTCTCGTCAAGCACCTTGCAAAGTTGAATCAACTGCTCCCAAGCTTCATCTTTGTCTTTCGATTTTATTTCAAACCGCGAACGGTACTCCTCAACGTCTTGGCCCAAATATCGCAAACCGCCGTCACCGCGGGGACTGCCACTGACTTTCCATCGGCTCCCTTTTTTCGTGTCGTAGTTTTCCTTGAGGAAATCCTTATTGAACTGTTGTGCATTGGCGTAGATCCCCCAACTGCGACCGTTGATCACGACTTTTACAAAGTTAACTTTGGGCGACGCAATTTTCTGGCTGGTAACCTGCGTGTACAAATAGGAACTCATCATACTCGCGTCTCCGTTGCAATTGAGGAAATTCAACGATTTGTAACCGTACAGACGTTGGTCTTCCTCGATAAAGTCCATTGAAAGATTCAACGACCGTTTTGAGCCCTCGGGCACCATGAAAAACGAAGAAGCACCGCGAAAGCTGAGACCAACGTTTGGATATTTTTTTCCATCAACGATCAACGTCGCAGGTATCTCAACGTCCGTTGGCTTAAAAGTCGCCATCTCTTTTTCCCAATCGTCGTGTTCAAATTCAATAAACACGGTTCGCAGAACGTTGGTGTCATAAAGCTCTGCCTCTGGAAAATTTTCTACATCATCTGGAGAAACTTGGGGGCCTGGTTTCCCCGCGACCCGTCCACCTCGGCCGCCGCGTCGGCCGCGAGGCCTCTGTTGACTCGCCGAATCTTGCAGAAACTGTTTTGCTTCACCTCGCTCAGCCCGATTCAGCCAACCATCTTCGTTCTTGTCAAACTTCTCAACAAGTTCCTGGTCTTTTTGATTTGGACCACCGGGCCCACCCCCTCCGGGACGTCCAAACTGAGCGAATGCATGCGCAGAAAAGGCAAAAACGAAAACGACATCCAGAAAAAGTAGTGTAAGTAATCTCTGACCTGTTTTATTTTTCATTTGCCGCTTTCTAAACTCTTTAAATGTTACTGTTCTGGTTTAAACCACGGCTAACGAAAAAACTACCGAGCATTTTTTGGGGAAAAACCGGTAATTGAACTCTAAGAAATGGCTCAAAGTACCCTCGAACTTTCTCGATAAAGTGACGCAAGGAATTAATTTCCAGTTTGGCACGTCGATTGCAATTTACTCGTTAGGAAGGCTGATTTGAGTGCGAATTCAAAGCTTTTGATTCCGATTCGCATCAAATACGAGCTTTTTGTTGCCAGAAGGCAACATGTTACCCCACGCCATGTTACCCCACACCTACTGAGAGAAAATCAACATGCGAAACAAGACACTATTTTTTGCCCTTTGTGCAACGTTTGTTTTTTCGAACTGCTCCTCTACAAACGCCCAGACTTCACTATCCAATTTGAATTCGTTCACTTCGAACGGCCAACTAATCCAAAACACGCATGTAGCCCCGAACGTCGCCCAACTGCCCAATAACGAAATCGCTGTCGTTCCAACCATTACGTCACCAAAAGCTGAGGCAATGGCTCTTCCGACCTCGACACCGGCCCCAGTGACCTTGCCTTCGCAGGCACCGATTGTTTCTCACACGCAAGCACCTTCAATACAACCTCCGGTTTTCACGCCTGCTATTCATTCGCCTCTGACTTTGGCACCAGCGCCTATGATGGAACCAGCTTGTTTCGGGGGTAGCTGACAATTCTAAGCCTATGACTTGAGTTCAAGTCAACGAAACCACGAATAACGTGCGACAATAAAATAAACTGCGATGGAGCCAAGTGTCACTTGGCTCCATTTTCTAATTCTTGAGAGCTTGTGTCGAATTTGGAGCGAAAAAGATTAGCGGAAGCGCCAAGTGCTTGGTCAGACAAGTCTGGAACTGACTAAGCAATCTTTTAGGGGAACGAATTTTCGCAGACAAAAAGCCCTGAAGTCTAATTGGTATTCAAGAATTTTTTATTTTGATCGATGTCACAGCCCTGAGCTTTGAGTGTACTGCTGAAAAATGACTCAATCTTTTATTGAAAACAAAGGAAACCAAAATGAAAACCACTGCACAAACACTCGCATGCCGAATCACCCGAATGGGCCTGCTGTTCTGTGGGGCTTGCGCTTACCTCTTCGTGTCAAACAGCTCTGCTCAAAACAATCCCTTTGACTATATACCCGAACAGAACAGTTCAGAAGAATCTGTGGAGCAGGATATGGATAGTTCAGAGGGGGATTCCTTTTCGGATGAGATGAGCGATGAACCGCAAACCGCCCAATCCATGGGGTTGCTGGAGAATACCCTCAGCTACGGCGTCGACGGAAATTGGACCGGTTCTGTTGAAGGAAATAGCTATCGAATCAGCGGGCCGAAAGCAGATTCGGACATCAAATATTTTATTGTGAACACAGCGGAAGAAACTTGGGGCAAACGAACGTTCCAAGTCAATGTAGACTCTAGCCAAGGAAATGGGGCCGGATTGATTTATGGATTTCAGGAAAATCCGAAACAATATTACATGATTTTAGTAACCAGTTCGAACGGGCTAAAGGTTCTGCAGCGTAACCCAGAAGGTGTTGAAGAGCGCATGAGCAGTAGCTTTGAACACGAGGGCGGCCCGGTTGCTTTGAAAATCCAGGAAGAGGGGAATTCCATTAACATTTTTGTAAATGGAAATAAAGTTATCGGACTTGGAAACGATTCAATGGGCAAAGGTGCAGTCGGCATCATCGCCGTCAACGCCGGAGAATATGTCTTTAGCGACTTTGAATTCACGGTTGACGACAAATAAGAACGACTCGTGAATTCAAAATGACGGGAACTAAAGTCGCAAAGACCGAAAGTCGCAAAGATCGGCAGGTGAATCACCTTCGGTCCTTGCGACTTTTTCGTTCAAACACCCAACGATGCAACTGCGTCCACGATCTTCTTTACATCGGATCGCGTTTCCAGTTTCTCCAAGCCAATTTGTTTTAAGATTAGCGGGAGAGCCATGCCAAAACTCTCTTTCATCGTGCTTATTTCAAAGTCCAGAGAGTGATCACCGACCGTTGAACCGTCCAAGCTTTCGTGAGCCGTTCGTTGCAAAATGTTGGCTGACAATTGAGCAATTAGTGCCATCTTTTCATAACTTAGCCGGTCAGGCGTATCCGTCACGCGGTGGTAGTGTTCCCATCGCCCGCAGGAGAGAAACAGGAACGGGACGCCCGCTCGACGAAAGACACCATGGTCACTCATGTCACCAACGTAATCGTTCAATGTTGCAACGAGTCGCAGCTCCTCAGGTATTGCCGTGTACGAAACAAGTCCCGGCAAGTCGCCATGACTTTCAGCTCCCATCATGAAAACAAAGTTCTTGACCATTTCAAGGGCGACTGACCTACTTTCAGGGCCCAAAACCTCATCCAGTAGCGAGAGGTACTCTTCTGGAATTTCAAGATCGTGTCCAACAAGATCAAAAATCAATGCAAAGTGCACACCGCGGTGATCAAGCTGATCATCATGGAAACGGATACTACCCATAGAAGGTGAGCAAAAGTAAGGAGGTTCCTCCGCATCAAAGATTGCCACGATCAAATCTCTCTCGAGACCGCCTGCATTTGCGGCTGCTGAAGCAAGCGCAAGCGTAATCGCAACCGCCGCTCCGTTGTCATCCGCACAAGGTGCTGCGATCACACTGTCATAATGGGCACCCACCAGAACCGGAGGTAAATCGCGATTCGTACCTGGAATAACACCGACCAGATTCAAGAACTGGTGCTCACCCACTTGGCCCGATTCGCTAAAAGCTTCGGCAAGATAAGGCAACTCAAACGACTCTCCAGAATAAGGCTGTGCACCAACCTCTTTCAGTCGGCGCAACAAAAAATCCTCAGCGACTTTATGGCCCTGTGAACCCACCATGCGACCTTCTGGCTGACACAGTTCGTAAACATCGGATTTCAAATTTTCGGCAAGCTGTTTTAGTTCGGGAAGGTTCATTGAATTAGACCCCGGCAAGGCGTGAAAAAATACTCGGCGAGAGTGACACGACTGTTCTACCAAGGTTCACACGATTACACGACCGATCCGGTCAGTTGGATTGCGAGGATCTCACTCGACTCCCAAAATTCAACTTTTTTTAAGTTGCGATTTCAATGAATCCACGTTTGTGAGGGCAACTCATCGACAATCGAGTGGAGATAGAAAGCACGGTGTTGGTGGCGTTCGCCGTGCCGATTTCCGATTTTGCACAAAGGGTAATGAGAGTAGGGGTTGATCAATCAAACTAGATTCTTGCACGAAGCAAGCAGATCCTATCGCTGCTTTCACAAAGTTTTACTTCGACTTTAGTTTAAAATCAATTTGCTGTGTTTCCTC
>CAZDBA010000213.1:0-6548 GCA_964503615.1 uncultured Pirellulaceae bacterium | reverse complement strand
GTCAATGTCTGAAGGAAGCATCTTCGAACTAACGGCGCACCGTAGTTGGAACGAGTACGTTCACAAACATCCCAAAGGTTCTGTCTTTCACACGCGTGAGATGTTTCGAGTCTTTGAAGACACCCCAGGCCATACACCGATGTGGATTGGAGCACGTGATTCCAATGGTGAAATCGTCGCGATTCTGTGTGCTGTAAAAGTTGACACGATTAGTGGCGTACTGTCCCGTTTCGCGTCTCGGTCAATTATGTTTGCTGAGCCGATTTGCGACGATACAGATGAAGGGATTTTGGCGCTTGCGAAACTGATCGAGTTTCATGATCAGCAATGGAACAAGGAGACTTTGTTCACTGAAGTCCGTCCGATGCATGAGCCTAATGCCGAAGCGGTTGCTCTGGAAAGCTCAAAATATCAACAATTGACCTATTGCAACTACATTAATGATCTCTCGGATGGGCATCATGTGTTGGCTTCCAGAATCAAAAAGACGATGCGAAAAGTTCGTACGGCTAAACGACGTGGTCTGATCATTGACAGCGAATATCTCGAAGAACTGATCCCTCGCGCCTATCAGCAAATTCAAGCGAGCTATAGCCGTTCACGGGTGCCAGTCGCCCCGATTGAGATCCTCTCGGCCGCAGTTCGGCATTTGCCGGTAGGGACTTTGCAAATCCGTGTTGGGCATGTGAATGGGGTCGATGTGGCAGCTTCTGTCGGATTGGTTTTCAAAAACCGCTATTTTGCATGGTACAATGGGACGATCCGCCCCAAAGGGATTGCTGCTGTTGCGGCGTTGATTTGGGACGAAATCGAGACGGCTTGCCGGCTAGGGTTGACCGAGTACGATTTTGGAGGAGCGGGCTGGCCTGAAGAGGATTTCGGCCCACGTGAGTTTAAGTCTCGTTTTGGTGGGGAGCAGGTGAATCACTTCCGTTATCGGAAGATAGGTTCTCGGATAAAAATGGCTTTGGCCGAAAAAGGATACGGTATATTACGTCGATTTTTGTCTTCACAAAATAAAGAAAATGACTCTCATCTTAAGTACAATGGGTAGTAAAGGAAAAAAGACTGAAGTAGTCATACACCCAACCAAAAAGTAATGATAGCAAGACTAAAGTGTGCTGGAGCCGAGTTGGCTTATCCACAGACCATGAGTAAAACAGATGGGACAAAACCGGAGCTTCGCTTTGCCGTTGGCGGACATGCTGGACAGGTTATGCAGGATTATTTTCTTGCAGACGCAATGGGAGCCAAGTTGTCGGCCAAGTTCCGCATGTACTACCTGCTGCGGCCGTTGATTCCCATCTGGATGCGACAACGGATGCAGAAGTCGCACGGTGGTACAGTCGCTGACGTTTCGCAAGACTGGTACATTCCCACTGATTTCATTAACGATTTCCAAGCTGCGCTCGCAGTGGATCTCAAAGAAGATCCCGATTTACACATTATCCATCCGTGGCCTGACCAACACGAGATGTCCGTGTCGCTTACTCACGATGTCGAAACAAAGGCTGGCGTGGCATATGTGGATCAACTTGCCAAAGCTGAAGAGTCGCTTGGCTTTCGATCCTGTTGGTACTTTATCCCGTACAAATATTCGATCGACAAAGGGTTGATCAAAGATCTAAAACAACGCGGCCATTCTGTTGGCGTTCACGGTTATAACCATGACGGTCGACTGTTCTCTTCGCGGCGTGTTTTCCAAAAGCGGTTAACGCCGATTCTGAAAGCGTTCGAAGACTTTCAGACCGATGGCTTTCGCGCGCCAATGGTTCACCGGAACTTGAACTGGATCCAGGAATTTGGTGCCAAGCACGATGCCAGTTGCTTTGATATTGATCCCTATCAGGCGATGGCTGGCGGGGTAGGAAGTTGCTGGCCTTTCATCAAAGGAGGTATGGTCGAGTTGCCCTATTCGTTACCTCAGGACCATACTTTGTTCATTGCCTTGGGCCAAAAAGATATCCAGCCTTGGAAACGTAAGCTGGAGTTTCTCAAGCGATGGCGGGCGATGGCGATGTTGGTGACGCATCCAGATTACTTATTATCCAACGGACGGCGGGTGCAGTACCAGAATTTCCTGGAGCATTTGCAGACGTTGGAGAACGCATGGTTCGCGTCGCCAAGCGAAATCGCTGATTGGTGGCTTCAACGGGATAAATCGACGATCGTTGAAAATGAAACAGGCAACTATGAAATCCAAGGTCCCGCGCGTGATCGCGGACGCTGTCTGGCTTTAAGCGAGTTCAGCGATGTGAGTCCACCTGCATGAGCTTTAACAGCCTGGCTTTCCTGATTTTCTTTGTAGTCTTTTTCGCCCTCTATTGGACGCTCTCCGGCCGTGCGCGGTTGTGGTTGTGTTTGATAGGAAGTTACTTCTTCTATGGGTGGTGGAAATGGTATCTGCTGTCTCTAATCATCCTCTCAACCGGGATCGACTATGTCATCGGGTTGATGTTGGGAAAGACCGAATCGGAATCACGCCGCAAGTGGTTGGTTGCGCTCAGTGTTGTAAGCAATCTCAGTATTCTGGCGGTATTTAAGTACTTCAACTTTTTTGCCGAAAGCTTGGCTGCGCTGGCCAGTCGGTTTGATATTACGTTGGGGTGGACGACGCTGAACATCGTCTTGCCCGTGGGAATTTCGTTTTATACGTTCCAATCCCTTAGCTATACCGTTGATGTTTATCGAAAAAAGATCCCGTTCGAACCGGACCTGCTGAAATTCGCAACTTTCGTTGCGTTTTTCCCCCAGTTGGTTGCCGGGCCGATCGTGCGGGCTTCGGTGTTTCTGCCTCAGTTGCAAAGTGACCGGACCTATCGCTGGGAAAATGTGGTGGACGGTTTTGGACAAGTCCTGCTTGGGTTTTTCAAAAAGCTTGTGATCGCCGACACACTTGCATTGGTCGTCGATCCGATGTTTGATTTTCCTGACGGCTACAGCGCGATCAACGTCATTATTTTGGCCGTTCTGTTTTCGTTCCAGGTCTATGGTGACTTCGCGGGCTACTCCGATATCGCTATCGGTTCGGCGCGGATGCTGGGTTTTAAACTGCCTGTCAATTTTAACTTTCCCTTTTTCGCCTCGTCACTGGCCGATTTTTGGCGGCGATGGCACATTACGCTTTCTACATGGCTGCGCGACTATCTTTACTTTCCCTTGGGAGGTAGCCGAGGTAGCAAATGGATGACACGTCGAAATCTGTTTATCACGATGGCTCTGGCCGGACTTTGGCACGGTGCGGCTTGGACCTATGTGGTCTGGGGTGCGTTGTTTGGGCTGGCGATGTTGATCGAACGAGAGTTGATTCAGCGGTTTCCATTCAAATCGAATTCGTTGTTGCTGTGCGGATTGGTCCGCGCCGCACAGGCGGCATTTGTCGTCGGATTCTTGTCGGCGTCGCTCATCATTTTTCGCAGCGAGAACTTGGCCGAAGCAGGAACTTTGTTTGGGCAAATCGCTTCCCTTGATAGTTTTTCGCCTTCGTCGTTGCATAACCGCATTCCGTTGTTCAAAGCGATGGCTTTGACCTGTTTGCTGGTGGCTGGCGAGTTTGTGTTCCAGTTTATTCCCGCCCGAACGGTGTTTGAATTGGTGCCTGCTACTCGACCGATCGTTTACGCAGTGCTGCTTTGGGCAATCGCGTTGTTTGGAACTTTTGGCTCCAATGCTTTCGTCTATTTCCAGTTTTAGAAAGGAGAGATCATGAATCGAAGAACTATTTCTCACGTCCTGATTTTTCTGGTGATCGTATTTGTCGGCGATCGACTGGGTGGCGAAATCCTGCAACGAGTTTTTTTGGGTAGAGGATTTCGCTATGCGGAAATGTACGCAGAAAAATTGGATGCTGAAGTCGCGGTGCTGGGAAACTCTCGTGGCCTTCACATGTTTCACCCACCAGCCATCGAAGAGATAACGGGCAAAAAAGTCGCCAACCTGTCCTTCAATGCACTGCCACCGGTAACGATGCCAGTCATTTGGGAAGACTATTTGAAACGTCACCCGGCACCCAAGCTTTTGATTTTGGAGGTCAGCTGTATCTCGGTCGAAGACGAGAAAGGGTCGCTGGAACGGATGTCCGTTTTAATGGATCAGAACCCGAAGTACGGCCAGCTAATCAAGCGTCGTAACTCAACGTTTTATTGGGGCACACAGATTAGTCGCCTTTTCCGTTACAACAGCTCGTTGCTTTGGCGAAGTTTGTTGATAGGCGGAAGCGATCAGTCGTGGATTATGGACTCCGAACTAAACGAAGAAATGCTCAATGCAATGGTCCAAGAGAGCGACAGCACGCTACTTCGCGTGGCGGAAAACGCCGAAGCGATTAAAGAAGTTTTGCGAATCGCCAAAGAGCACGACATCAAAGTCAAGGCGCTAGTTGCACCCTACTATCCACAATACTGTGACCGTCTGACCGACGTTGAAGAATGGATAAGCTGGGTTCAAGAGGAATTGGAAGTCACGGTCGAAGACCATTCGCGCCTTTTGAAGGAGCGTGGTGATTTTGCCGACCATCTGCACCTTAACGCAAAAGGTGCTCGGAACTTGGCTGAAAAGTTGAATTCAATTGGCTTCTTTGAAACGGACGAGTAACCGGTTGGGGAGTGCGATTGCCCTCTACTCGACTTGTACCCACAGATCCAGATGAAACTGGGTTGCAGCGGGGAACAGGTTGGGATCCAGAAGGCTGGAAAGTTGTTTCCAGTTTCCCGACTTTGGTTTCTCTTTATAACCAAACCCTACCAGCGATTGCCAATCGGATCGGTTTTCATCAAGTGAATAGCCAACGACGCTGGAATAGTAATCATGATCTGGATGTAATTCCGGGACCGTAACGTCCAGTTTCTCTTGTTTCACAAACAGGTAAGGGTCAGTGGTTAGTACTGGTTGTTGAGTGATCGTGTTTGTGATCAGGAACAGTGGCTGAGTCCCCTTAACCGGTTTGGCGAATAGCTGAAAACTCTCTTTGGCGAATCGCGCGGCATCTTTTTGAACTGTAGCGATCAGAGTTTCCGGTTCGTTGCTGCCGATTTGGGTCACCAATCGCTTGTCCTGGTTGAAAACCTTCAGCCGTGCAGTTGAGTCGGGATCGAATTCGAGCAGTCCGTAATCAACCTGATCGACAAGTGATTTGGCCTGCTTGATCACACGATCTTTGTTGCCAACTACCAGATAACTGCGGAACCAAATCGAATTGCCGGGGGTTAAGCGAAGCTTGGGAATGATTTCGCAAACGTCGTAGTTTCGAAAACTGTTCTCAGGCCGCGTCGCCCAGTCGCTCCATGTTGTTTGGTAGCTGGGGTTGCCGGCGCGCCAACTTCGGTACAACGAATTTTTCGTTTGACACCATGGCTCACCAGACTTGCGTCGTTCCTTTTCTTTTTCCAGATTTTTATCTCGTCCGTATATCAACGCGAGGCTTGGGGAGTCACCTGCTTCGCTTGCGCAAGAAATGTCCCAGCCGGAAGTTTTGCGAACGTCCGTCACGCGGAACTCATTCAGAAGTTCGCTGCGCGGCACCAATTCTCCTTTGGAATCTGTCGCGTACTTGAACGGCAAGCTGGAAACGCGAGTTCCGCCCCACGGCGCATTGAGATGATCGAAAACGAGATCGTCACGTACGCTGAAATTGTGAACAACCCAGGTCATTTCGATTATGCCGCTGCCGGCGTCGCGAACGTTTGTATAGTACAAAATGGGCGATCGATGGATCGTTTTGATTTGAGGTACCAGTCCCCAATTGAGCATCTGGTAGCCGTCTTTGGTTTGGCTGACCGCGAGCAGCGGGCAGTAAAGAGAGTTGATCTCTGTGCTGTTGGGGATGTAGGCACCTGAGTTATGAACGAAATAAAGGTTCGCGTACGGCAGTTCGGTAAACTGCTTGATCGCTTCTTCGCTTTTGTTCTTTCCGGCTCTCAAATTCCTGAGATCGTTATAGCGTTTACAAACCGCGACGAACTGCCAAACTTCGTCGTTCCAAGGAGAGCGGTCTTGGGCCTCGGCGCGCCACGAAGGAGGGACGCTTTCACCAAACGGCCCCCGTAGCGAATAGATTTGTCCGCCACGTCCCATGCGAAGCGAAAATGAATTGGTTTCGTCTTCTCGATGAGTCAACTCCGCCTGGAAAACGGCTTCTTCGTTCAGTCCCTCTGCCCAGATACTTGAGCTGGGCGAGTATTTTGATTGGATCGTTGTTTCAAATTTGTTTTGCGCGCTGACCGTGGAGTCAGGAAAGACGTTGAGAATTTCGCGGTCTGTCGCTCGTCCAGTTGCCCGCGTAGTTGTGTCCACTTGCTGGCAAGTGAAACAAGGCGTGCTTGAAAGCAGCAAAAATATTGTTGGTAAGGATAGGGTCAAGAAACGGAATTGCACGGTGGGCCTGTTAATCTGATTTCGGCGAAGATGCTGAGGGAACGTTCAATGAGCGTTCTTGTCGCTCGGGCTCGATTCTACTCATGTAAACTGAATAGCTGTTCGAAATGCTGTCAATTTCTATTCTTTCAACGATACACACGAATCTTTTATTACAAACAAGTTCGACGACTGAA